>MEWX01000014.1:29478-89974 GCA_001775485.1 Candidatus Adlerbacteria bacterium RIFCSPLOWO2_01_FULL_51_16 | reverse complement strand
CCACTAATGGGAGGAAGACCAAAGAAAACACTATAAAAATACTTGCAATATCTCGTTTCAAATTGGTCATATTAAAACGGTAACAGTTGCTGGAGCTCTTGGTCGGCATCCGAAACAGCTTCGGCGGGGCTAGAGCGCCCGCTTGAGACCGATTCTATCATGGTCTGGAAGATAGTATTGGTGGTCGCGGGGTTTGGGTCAATCCAGCCGCGTGCGATGAGGACCGACTCAACAAAGACAGCTCCGACCGCGCTCCCCGAAGTGTCCACCTGTGCATCACGCCGCACAGAGGGCAAACTCATACTGGCCGCCAAAAGGCCCGCTCCGCGGGCTCCGGTGAGCCGCTGCGCAATAGCGAGAGCTCCTTGTGGATTTTTAGCGCCACGCGCTATCGAGAGTCCTGTAAGCGTGCCGTATGTAAGCCGGGTGGAGTTACCCTCGATTTGCGGCATTACCGAGACCCCAAAGCGGAGATTCGGATTGCGCGCGGCGAGTGTTGCGTACTCGCTTGCAAAACCGAAGTAAACCGCCAAATCTCCCGCTACGAACATGTCCTGCGCTTCGCGCAGAGAGCGGTTCCATGAGTAGTTTTTCTTAGACGGATTTGCAAACTCGGTGTAGAAGCGCAGTGCCGACTGTCCGGGACTCTCCGCCGCATTTTCCGGAGTAGCGGCCAAAACACTCTGGAGCCGCCCACCTTCAGCGCGCGCTACTATCGGGTCGCCCGCCTGCATCATGAGCGTTGAGAGTATGGCTTTAGCATTCCGAATGTTCCTCCACTCGCCGAGCGCCACCGCACTTTTGCGCACGCCGGAGGAGGTATCTATCGAAGTAATCTTCGGCGCCAGATCCAAAAAGTCGTTCCAAAATTGTGGTGCGGAGCCGACATTAGCACCCGCAAGCAGGTCGCGGTTCCAATACATGACAAGGGGGTCAATAAGGACCGGGAGCCCGAGCGACCCTTGGCCTGTTAAAAAGAGCGCGCCTTCATCAATATATGAGTTTATAAACTGCGCCTGCGAAATGGCGTTGTAGGGTATGGTAAGTATTTTATCGGAAAAGGCGTACAGGTCTTTATGCTCAATAAAGAAAAGGTCCGGCCCCTGTCCCGCCGCTATCGCGTTGATAAGTTCCGCCTGGTAGGTCGCGGCATTTTTTTGCACATACGTGACCTCTTGGAAGGCATCTTCTTCTTGCCGGAGGTCTTCGATAACTCTCTGCACAGTGTCGAGGCCTTGTGTCCCCCAGATAGCGACCGCACCGACATCGCCTGCGCCACCAAAACCAGAGAATATAGCAAACACCGCGACTCCCGCGACGATAAAGACGACAAATATGCCAAGAACGACTGTCTGAAAAATGGACATGGGCTTTATGTAATTGTGCTCCTTTTTATGCTTTTTTGCGAAATGTTAATCCCCAGTGGTATGCGCCCGCCGGGACCTCTTCGATATGTGTAAAACCACTCTCTTCGAAAATTTTGCGTGCCGCGGAGGCAGAAATGACATGGTCGGGGTGGGGCCCAAGCCCGCCGTACGAGCCCGACCAATCGATAACAAGTACTTTCCCTGTGCGCCGCAAGATGCGTCGCGCTTCCTGCGCAATCGCCCCCTTATGTTCGCTCCCAAAGAGAAGATTTGAGATGATGACAAAGTCAAATTCCTCGGAGGGCAGGTGGCTCCCATCTGGGCGCTCCACATCTCCCTGCATCACCTCGACGTTGTGAAGCCCTTCTGCTGTTGCAAGCGCTTTAATGCGAGGAAGCAAATCGCGGTGAACATCAACCGCCCAAACGCGCCCCTCCTCCCCCACAGCGCGCGCCGAGGCACGGGTAAAAAAGCCGGAACCCGCGCCGAAGTCAGCAACATGCATACCTTCTTGAAGCTTTGCCGCCTGTATCGCCGCACTCGGATTTAAAAACGAACTCTCTGCCATCCCTCTTATTGTATAACAAGAAAGGCCCGTCCCAGATTCTTTGGGACGGGCCGACGCTTAGGCAACCACTACTTCACGCAACTCGCTGTAGGACATGCCTTCGCAATCGATACGCTCGAGCATCTCCCGCGGTCCGACACCGATCTCAAGCGGGACCTCGCTCCACGGCATCCACCGCACTTCACCGCGCTGTTGCCGATCAACAGCAAAGTACCCGTCCCGGCGGCGTGCAAAAAACATATACGCCGCCGTATCAACGCCACCATCGCTACCACTAACCCAGTACGAAGTGTGGACGCGCTCAAGCTCAATTGCGGTAAGCTCGAGCCCGAACTCATCCTTGCCAAGGCGCGCGGCGGCGGCTCGTGGGAGCTCCCCCTTCCCTATAACGCAGGAGGGGATGCTCCACGGACCTTCAACACTCTGACGCAGTGAACGAACAAGGAGAATCTCACCTTGCTTCTCCAAAAGCAAATACGCCACAGGAACCACAGACGCAGCGGGCTTCGGTTCCTTCATGGCTGCCTCCTAAACTGCGGACTACCCTATCACAAAAACAAAGACCCCGCCTGCAGCATGGGCTGCAGGCGGGTCATTCAAACTAGGTGGAGTCTTTCCACCATGTCCAAAATCTTCTTGGAAACACGGCGCGGTGGTTTGCCCCTTGCCTTGCATTTGCGGATATAAGGCATGTGCTTTTGCACCTCGAGCACATGCTTGCGGCTCAACCGCTCTGTATCCTCCGCATCGATCACTCGGAGAGTATGGTTTACTTTCTTTACTTGAAGCTCCGCTTCGGTCGGGACGCGGATTGTGCGACCGAGGGTGCCGTACGGAAAGAATGGCGCCCGGTAGTTCCGCCTTTTGCTAACTCTCATCGCCCTGCCTCCTCCTATCTACCCGCGAATATAGCACTCCCCCAATTACTTTTCCACCTCACAAACATCCCAACATTCTATAGAATGTTGGGATGTTGTTATCGCAGTTTTTTGCAAAACACTAGAATAAGAGTTTGGTGGTTGGGTTATTTGCGGGGGGTGAGCCAGAGGTTTTTGAAGAAGGATATGGTGAGAGTGGAGAGTACAAACCCGCCAGTAGGCACCAGTGCGTTTAAGAGCGGGTTTGGCACGCCGATATACCAAAGAAAGATACTTGCGACAATGTAGGTAAAAAGAGCGATGAGTAGGCGCCGCACCCAACTCGTCTCCCAGGCCTTGTCGGCTTCAACTCCCGCATTCCTCTCTTCAATTTTCCGCACCCGCTGTTCTAAATCCATGCTATGTTCTAGAAGAAAAAGGATACTGCGATCAGAACTAGAAGTACTACAACCCAAAACTTCAAAACCCATATCCCTTCTTTTTGTACTTTTTCGAGCTTGTCTACTCGATTTTCTAAATCTTCAAAATTTTTCATATCTTCTCAAAAATTGATTCACTCCGGGGGGTTGAATTTACCGAGCGCAATGTAGTAAAAACTACCTCTTAGAATTAGAACTGCTAGGGCGGCCCAAAAGAAAATCCAAAAAATCCAATCGGCTAGCGAGCTCCAGTCGCGTTTGTATTGCCAATCGGTCGAATATAAGTAATTACCGCAAAATTCGTTTGCGTCAAAAGCACTCCCATATACCTTTTCTATACTTGCGACAGTAGAGATTCTCCCATCTAAACACGTAACTTTCGACAGACTATAATCTGAAACCTGAGACTCCCCCCATGCAGCAAACAAAGAAACTAGAAACGCAGAGCCAATAAAAAATATAAAAAGAACCTTAACTGTTCGATACCACCAGTGATTATTCAATTCAGTAATTGTTTTCATATCTTCTCAAAATCTTCGTAGGCAATCGTTGCAGATTCTTATCCAAGAATTTTCTAAAAAAGTTACCCTAAATCTTAAAGCCCCCTCTTGCCCATGCAGATTGTATAGGAAAGCTCATAGAGCTTTTGTGCATCAGAAACAGATTTCCCTGATTTATTTTCGTTAGTGAAGTCCCTCGCACTTTCCGTACAAGTAATATGCGCGTACTTGCTATACCCAAAGAAAAGGACTGCCGCAAGTGCCACCCCTCCAATGACATACATAATGTTTCGATTCATGCCCCGATTATGCCTCGCGATTGACAACAGCCAGAAACACAAAAGGCCGGCTAAAACTGCCGACCTCCTGCGCGCCTAAATTGAGGACTGCTTCTCAGCAAGCTTACGATACTGGATCAATTTGGAATTACCTCTTTGACTGTTCTCTCGTCGGTTTTCGACGTTTATCACTTGGCATCCAATCAAATCCTCTTTCTAGGGCTTCTTTTCCCACCCTCATGAGAGGATGTGTTCTTCCCTGAGTAATGACTTCAGTTCCGAACAGTTCGACTGAGAGTGGGCAGTTTTTCTATAAGAATTTCCATAAAGAAATATCTTACCGAATAATGCCACTCGGAGAGTGGGGCCCTGTTGACCCGAAGGTCAACTTTTTTATTATACCACGCTTTTTCCCTTTTCCTCTCTATGGGTGCCTATAGACAGACGAAAGACGCGATAGCGTCTTTGTCGCGCAGTTTCATGATGCGCACGCCTTGGGTTGAGCGCGAGAGTGAGGGGATTTGCACGAGTTCGGTGCGGATAACCTGACCTTTTTTGGAAATAACTACTATCTCGTCCTCCCCCACCCCTTCGTCTTTTGAAATCACACGCGCGGCGATGACCGGCCCCGTCTTTGCGGTCACGTTCATCGTCTTTATGCCGCTTCCCCCGCGTTTTTGGGTTTTGTATTCCTCGGTTTCAGTAGTCTTCCCGTAGCCATTGCGCGAGACAACAAGCACTTCAAGGTCTTTGCCCTCGCGGCCTTTGGGGATTACATCTGCGCCAACAATTACATCACCCGCAGACAATTTCATCCCGCGCACGCCGCCGGCGGTGCGCCCCATCGCGCGTACATCACTTTCCTTAAACCTGATTGATTGCCCCTTTTGTGTTGCCAAAAAGAGCTCATCGCCTTTGTCTACCAAAAGTGCGGCAATCAACTCGTCGCCTTTCTGCAGTTTTATTGCGATAAGCCCGCTCCGACGCACATCGTGGAACGCGGTTGCGTCGGTTTTCTTGATAGTCCCCTGCTTTGTCACCATTACCAAACCCTGCTCCCCTTTCTTTTGCCCTTTGCGTATGGGGAGTACCGATGAGACCTTTTCTGCATCCGTCAGCGGCAAAAAGTTCACTATCGCCTTGCCTTTGGTTGAGCGTTTGCCCTCGGGCAAGTCGTACATCTTAATTTGGAAGGCGCGACCCCGCTCGGTAAAGAAGAGGAGGTCGCTGTGAGTAGAGGTTGTGAGAAAGGTCGTGACAAAGTCTTCCTCTTTGGTATCCAAATCAATAACGCCAACTCCGCCGCGCTTTTGTTTGCGGAATTCAGACGGGTCGGTGCGCTTTACGTAGCCGCCCTGGGTGATAACGAGCACTTGCTCAGCGTCGGCAACCATGTCTTCCTCGGAGATTACTCCCGCGGCTCCCTTCACTATTTTTGTGCGGCGCTCGCCACTATGTTTCTTGGCGGCCTCCTCTATCTCTCCTTTGATGACGCCAAGCATCTTTTTCTCGGACTTCAAGAGTGTTTGGAGCTCTTCAATAGTCGCTTGCACCGCTTTCAACTCATCTTCTATCTTTTTGCGCTCAAGGTTTGCAAGCCGCGAGAGCCGCATCTCAAGAATCGCACTTGCCTGCAGGTCGGAGAATTTAAATTTGGTTTTGAGGTTTGCGTGCGCTTCGGCGACATCTTTTGACGCTTTGATCGTTTTGATTACCTCGTCTATGTGGTCGAGTGCTTTGTTGAGGCCAAGCAATATATGTTCGCGCGCTTGTGCTTCACGCAGATCAAACTCGCTCCTTCGGCGCACAACTTCGCGGCGATGCTTCAAAAACTCCTGCAAAATACCTTTGAGTGAAAGTGTCTGGGGCACGCCGTTTACCAACATCACCATATTGAAATGGAAGGTATCTTCAAGCGCCGTGTGCTTGTACAAAAAGTTAAGTACCTTTTGCGGCTGAGCGCCTTGCTTCAGCTCCACAACGATGCGGATGTCGCGGGTCGACTCGTCGCGCAGGCCCCTGATACCCTCTATCTTTTTGTCTTTCACGAGGTCGGCGATATGGACGATGAGGTCGGCTTTGTTGACGCGGTACGGGAGTGAGTCGACGATAATTTGGAAGTCGCCCTTTTTGCCTTCAACAATTTCGGCGTTGCCGCGCGTCACCACCCCACCCTTGCCGGTTGTATAGGCGTGGAGCAGATCTTTTTTATTAAACGCGATAGCGCCCGTTGGGTAGTCGGGGCCCTGCACAAACTGCATCAACTCTTCAACGGTAGCGGAAGGGTTTTCAATCAAGTGAGAAAGCGCCTGGGCGAGCTCGCCCAAGTTATGCGGCGGAATATTGGTCGCCATGCCGACCGCAATACCGAGCGTGCCGTTGAGGAGAATGTTCGGCACCGTGGCGGGCAAAACGCTTGGCTCCTTTAGCGAGCCGTCGTAGTTGGGGCGCCACTCAATCGTATCCTTTTCCAGATCGCGCAAAAGCTCCAAGGCCATCGGTGACATCTTGGCTTCCGTGTAGCGCATCGCGGCCGCAGAATCGCCGTCTATAGAGCCGAAGTTCCCCTGCCCCAACACCAGCGGGTAGCGCATGGAAAATTCTTGCGCCATTTTGACCATTGCGTCATAAACGCTAGCATCGCCGTGCGGGTGATATTTACCCAAGACATCGCCGACAACGAGCGCCGACTTGCGGAAGCGGCTCGATGGGGTGAGCCCCAGGCGGTGCATCGTGTAGAGGATGCGGCGGTGCACGGGCTTCAGCCCGTCGCGCACATCAGGCAAAGCGCGAGCGGTGATAACCGACATCGCGTAGTCGAGATACGCTTCGCGCATCTCGGTTGAAATATTTCGGGGCACAATGCCCCCTGCATCTTCGTGTTCGTCTGTCATACCCGGTTAGTACAACTTCGAATTACGCGTATAAAAGTCCTTTAGCCGCTTGGCGAGGAATCGGCGGCCGCCCGTTGTCTTGAGATACTTCTCACGTCTTCGGGCGTCACTTTCAGCTTTGCACGCTTCGTAATATACCAAGGAGAGCGGCCGCCTGGGCGCCGTAGCTAAACTGGCTCCGCTGTTATGCTCGCGTACGCGTTTGACCAAATCGGTAGTGAATCCAATATACCGTTTTCCATCTATCATACTTTGCAGGGTATATACGTAGTAAAAGCGATTCGAAGTTGTCCTACCGGGCATATTAATAACTGATAGTACTTGTCGTTGAAACTTGGAGCCCGCCGTCTTGCGAGAGTGTGACCGCCGGGCTTGCCGCTTGAGAAGAGTCGCCGGTTTGCGCGACCTCTGCATCCCCACCTCCAAAGCGAAACCCGAGGGTCGTGACCCACCCGACAAAAAGAATCGCCGTCAAAGTACCCGCGATCTGGAGCGCGTGGTTGCGCCGGTCGTGTGGTTCTTTGGATTGAATGTGTTTTAAATATTTTTTCATATTTAGTGTAGCGAAATTACTGCGCAAAACGAAGTCTCGCGGAACACGCATAATTTCCTTGCTGGAAATTTGCTCACTCTCGGGCCGTCCGCCCTCCGAGAGTTTCCGCTCAACTTGTTTTGCTCCGTATACATAATTTAGGATGACAACACGATTATCTCGCCCTCTTTACCGTCGAGGTCTTTGCGCTTCACCGTGAGTTTCTCCTGGGGCTTAGTGCCCTCGGCTCCGGCCTCCTTCAAAAAGGATTTTAAATTTTCAGGACTCCCGTGCATCGGGATGACCGCCTTCGGCTCCAATTGTACCGCCAAGCTTTCGGCCTCGCCATAGTCGAGCATTCCCTTCCCCCCTATCGGCACAAAAAGAATATCGATGTCGTCGAGTGCTTCTTTGGCGGCCGGCGGCAATGTTGCAGAACCGAGCGCCCCGAGGAAACAAAGATTCATCCCCTCGAGGGTGACGCTGTAAATAGTGTTGATACTCTTTTTGCCGCCGTAGCTCGTGTCGGAGGCAAAGCCGCGCACTTGGACCCCCTTTATCTCATACTCGCCGGGGCCCTCGATGACAAACGGTGCACGCTCGCCAAAGGAGGCATTTTCGATGCCGTTGAAGTCCTCATGGTTTTGCGCGGAGAGCACAATGTCGGAGCCGAATTTGACCCCCTTAAACGAGGAGTTCTTGCCGGGGGGGTTGTAGGCAATGGTCAAATCGCCATGGCTTACCTTAAAGCACTGGCCCCCGAGGTAGCTGATTACCATACCCTAATTGTAGCAAATTTCGGCCTAATTTTCAAGCGATTTTGCCTCTGTACGCTATCCCCACCTCATGTTTCAAAAAGAGTCAAAAAACGCTGAAAAAGCGTATACTAAAGAGGTCCTCGAAACGCCCGAGGATCTAGGGAAAAGGATCCAATCGCTTCTCTTCAAGTTCAACAGAACTCTGGAGGAAACGGATGACACCTCACAAGAACTAGTTTGGGCCGACAGGCATGTGGTGGGTAATACTCACTGAACTTGCCAGGCCCTGGCCACGACCCCGACGCTCAGCGCGACGCTGATTGCCGGGGTCATTTTTTGTAATAACAAAAAATGTGTATTAGTAGCTTGGCAGGATAAAAATTGGAGGCCCTAGGGATTTTCTATTTGACTTACAGGGTTTTCTTGTATATATTCCCTACCCTACCTGCACCGATAGGCGGTGCAGTGTTCTTTTGGAAGGGAACCAGATGCAGTCGACTGTCTCGATACCGCAGGGACGTGGCATGCGCCGCCCTGATGTGGACTCTCCGCTCCATTCCTTCATGTTGCAACCGATGCAGATGCCTCGTCCCGGCGCCCCGCCGAAACACGCTGAGGGCAGTGGCGGCCCAGCGAGACCGCCCGCCGAAGCTCCGAAAGAGCCCGCCGGCGAGAAATCGCCTTTCGATGCGCCGCAGCCGCGGGGCAAAGATGTCACTACGCATCATGTCGGCAGGAGCCAGACGCCGAGGATGCGTCCCGGTCATCATCGCCCGCCCGGCCGCGGCGCCGGTCTCGACTGATCTTCGACTGACTTCTACTAAAACTAAAGCCCTCCCCACTTCAGTGTGTGGGGCAGCCGGGTTCGCATCATGCGAACCCGGCTTTTTCTTTTCATACTTGCAATTGCGGAGGGGATGGTGTATCTTTCCAACCAATAAAGGTTGCTACCTTTATTAACCGGCTCGGGAATAATCTAGGAATCTAGGACCCGACCAACAGTTAAATATCATGTCAGCAAAAAAAGCCGCTCTTATTGCGGCTCAAGTTGAAGATACGCTACGAGAACCCACGCTCATGGAAGGGCTCGCTTCGCGCGCGCAGGAACCTCCGAAACCCGGCGACATCGTTGAGGGCCCGGTTATCGCGCTCGACCGTGCGCGACTCTATATCGACATAGCGCCCTGGGGCACGGGAGTTATCTTTGGCCGCGAATACCTCAACGCCCGCGAGGTAATCAAACGCACCAACGTCGGCGACCGCATTGCTGCCAAGGTACTAGAAATCAATACTAAAGACGGCTACATCGAACTATCGCTGAAGGAAGCGCGTCAGGCAATTTTGTGGGCCGAGGCGGAAGAGGCGGTAAAAAATAAAACTCAGTTTGATTTGGTGGTCAAAGAAGCAAACAAAGGCGGCCTCATTTTGGAATGGCAAGGCATCGCGGGGTTTCTACCCGCTTCCCAGCTCAAGCCCGAGCACTACCCGCGTGTACTCGACGGCGACAAAGACAAAATTTTGGATGAGTTGCGCAAACTGGTCGGAGAAAAGCTCGCGGTTTCTCTAATCGGCGCCGCACCAAAAGAAGGTAAACTTATTTTCTCCGAGAAGGGAGTTGACGATAAAGAAAAGAAAGAGCTCATCGCCTCCTACCAGGTGGGCGACGTGGTCTCCGGCGAGATAACCGGCATGGTTGATTTCGGTGTCTTTGTGAAACTCGAGGAAGGGTTGGAGGGGTTGGTTCACATTTCAGAAATTGACTGGGGCCTGGTGGATGACCCGCGACACTTCTTCAAAGTCGGTGAGAAGGTGAAGGTAAAAATAATCGACATCAAGGAAGGCAAGGTTTCGCTCTCGGTCAAACAGCTGAAAGAAAACCCGTGGCAGACTGCTGGCGAAAAATATAAAAAAGGTGACAAGGTGGAGGGCGTCGTCATCAAGTTCAACAAACACGGCGCCTTGGCCTCGATCGAGGAAGGTATCGCCGGCTTGGTACACATTTCAGAATTTGGGAGCGACGAGAAGCTCCGCGGCAACCTGGAGCTCGGCAAGCGCTACCCCTTCACCATTTCTCTTTTTGATCCCAAAGAAATGCGCATGGCTCTCGCCTTCTCCGGCGATAAGAAGTAACTTCGCAAAATCGCTCCGTAAAAGCAACCCTTCAGGAGCACGAAAATTTTCTGCTGATAAATTTTCTCAAGTTCTCGCACCGTCGTGCTCGAAAGCCTCCTTCAAGGTTCTTTTACTCCGCGTGAGAAGTGGAGCAAAAACAAGTTTGACGGAACGTTGAGAGGTGCGGCGGCAGGGCAACGGGAAAATTTATCAGCAGAAAATTTTCCGCGTTCCGGCAAATTTCGTTTTTGCGGAACTTACGCGCGCGAATTTATTGTGTTCATTGCGGCGGCGAGACCGTCAGCAAGCAAGAGTTCGAGTGCGTCGCCCACAATTTTCTTTGCATTTTTTAGTTTTGCCTGTTCACTTGGCTTAAATTTGCCCAAGACAAAATCAATTATCTTCTCCTGGTCGGGTTTTTTTAACTTGCCACTCGGAGTCGCGGGGCTGATGCCGATACGGATGCGGATAAAATCTTTCGTTTTGAGCGCTTTGATTATTGAGTCGACACCCCTATGCCCGCCAGAACCTGATCCGAAGGAGATTTTGACCGCTCCGAGGGGCATATCGAGTTCATCGTGGAGTACCACCAGCTGTTTTGCCGCCTTGAGCGACGGTACGAGCTTCTTTACTGCTGCCCCCGAGTTGTTCATGTACGAGTCCGGAGTCAACATCTTCGCCCTTTTCCCGATTTTGCCTTCAAGCGCGAGCAAAAACTCCCTGCCGACGTTGTGGCGGCTCCCCGTGTACTCCTCCCCTGGGTTTCCGAGCCCTACCAATATCCATTGCATGTGGTCTAGTGTAGCAAACGGCTTGCCCCGACACCACACTTACGCATCGTTGTTCCATTTTTCTCCGCTTTCAACACAGTTTCTGCTTACCTGTTCACTAATAAATCCGCGAGGCACTCTAGCCAAACAGCAAAAATAATGCGCAAGTTTGGTGCGGGGCTTGCGCGACGCATAGAGAAGCATACAATACTCCCATGCCAGAGGAGAAGCGTGAAGGTTTTTTCACCGAACTCCTGAAATTTGCTCTCATCGCCGCTGTCATTGTGCTCCCCATACGACTTTTTATTGCACAACCCTTTGTCGTCTCTGGTGCTTCGATGACTCCTACCTTTGAGGACCACGATTATCTGATTGTCGACGAACTCTCCTACCGTTTGGGGGAGCCGCAGCGGGGAGATGTTATTATCTTCCGCCCGCCGCGGGACACCTCACAATTTTATATAAAACGCGTCATCGGGCTTCCCGGCGAGACCGTAGAAATTGCGGGGGGCACGATAACTATCACGACTGTTGATGGAAAAATGATAACACTTTCTGAACCCTATATTGTAAACGACGGCAACGGCGGATATTTAAAGAAAACGCTCGAGGGAGACGACTACTTTGTGCTCGGCGACAACCGCAAGGAGAGTTCCGACTCCCGCGTATGGGGAACCTTGCCGCGCGAAAATATCGTCGGCCGGGCATTCTTACGTCTTTTGCCGCTAAAACATCTTGATATTCTCCCCGGAGCTGTATCTGTAAAACAATAACCATGAGTAACACCCGAGTGTCTCCCGTCTCGTTTCTCAAACTCTCCTCGCATGTCGCATCGTTTTATGGCTTTCGTAATACGCGCGAACTTTTGCGCGGCCTCAAGCGCGTCGACCGTCCAAAGATTATTAGTCCTTCCGCCTCCGTTGCGATAGCACACCTCGCAACCGCCGCGGGAGCCGCCCGTCCGCAAGAGCCTGTGCTCGCGTTCTTTGCAACCCCCTCCCCTGCACATTTGCCCGGAAATCTTCTCAGCCGGGAAACGGGCGAGTTTGGTTTGTGCGTTGTCGGCACTAAAGAGAGTGTCGGCGAGATGGTGATACTCAAAACAATTTCGGCAATTGTTTCCGAGTGGGGCGCACCGGTTGCACGCGTGCGGCTCAACGCGCTCGGCGATAGAGACAGCAGGGAGCGCTATACCCGGGAGCTATTTTCGTACGTCCGCCGCCGCACCCCGGAGTTTGATGCTGCCTGCCAAGAAAATCTGGCAAAAAATCCGTTTGCGGCATACCGCTGCGCACACACAACCTGTCGCGCGCTCCTAAGTGAAGGCCCGCGCAGCGTTAATTTTCTATCTGAAAAAAGCCGCGCGCATTTCCGGGCGGTTTTAGAGCAGGTTGAGGGCTTGGGATTTTCCTACGAGCTTGATGATCTCCTCGTCGGAGACGACCGCGAACAGCATATTGTCTTTGCCGTCGACCTCAAAGAGCCCGACGCAACAATTTTGGGAAGCACCGGAGGAAGGTGGGACGAATATTTGCGGCGTACGACCGGACGCAAGGAGGGCGCGGTTGCCTCCGCAAGCATTTACTTCCGCAAAAAGGGCGCAGCGCGGAGCAATTTCACCTCCCCAAAAAAAACACGATCTCCGAAAGTATTTTTTGTGCAGTTGGGTTCGCTTGCAAAACTCCAGGGGCTCTCTGTCTTGGATATGCTCTGGCGGGCGGGTGTCCCTGTCTCACAATCTTTTGACTCAAGCCGGCTCTCCCCGCAGCTTGGCTTGGCCGGAGGTATCGGTGTCTCCCACGTCCTTATTATGGGTCAACGGGAGGCGCTTGACGGCACGATCATCGTGCGCGAAGTAAAAAACTCTTCTCAAACAATCGTCGAGTTGGCGCACCTGCCGCGGATCCTCAAGAGCTTGCGTACCTGAAACTTTTTGTGCTATTATCATCCGCGCAATGGGAGTCAACGCGGAAGTGCAGAAAAATGAAAACGAGACGGCGGTAAATTTAATCCGCCGCTTTTCCAAACGCGTGCAAGGCGCGGGTGTGATTCAGCGCCTGCGCGGACGACGCTACCACCTACGGATAAAATCGCGCGAGGTGCGCCGTAAACATACACTCAAGGTCATCAAGCGCCGTGAGGAGGTGCAGGAGCTCATCAAACTCGGCAAAATGTTGGAACGCGCTCCGCGTGGCCCCCGCCGCCGCTAGAATAGCTTCGAGGTGCTAGGGACTAGGTTTTAGCATGAAAAAAACTCTAGCTAGAAGCTCAAAACTAGAAGCTAGAAGCTTGAACAAAATTAAGGATTTTGTTCTAGGTAAGCACTACGACCTCTCGGTCGCTTTTTTGCCTCCGCAAAAAATGCGCGCGGTAACCCGCCGCACAAAGGGAAAAAGTAAAGTATCTAATGTCCTGGCGTTTCCGCTCTCAAAAAACTCGGGCGAAATACTTATCTGCCGCGCCGCGGCAAAGCCCTACACCTCTGAATATCTTTTTATCCACGGACTTTTACATTTAAAAGGGTTGAGGCACAGTGGTACAATGGAGGGCGAAGAGGACC
The DNA here is from genome assembly GCA_001775485.1 of Candidatus Adlerbacteria bacterium RIFCSPLOWO2_01_FULL_51_16. Classification (GTDB taxonomy): domain Bacteria; phylum Patescibacteriota; class Minisyncoccia; order Phycocordibacterales; family SBAW01; genus GWA1-54-10. The sequence goes on along the minus strand of MEWX01000014.1, from coordinate 76,338 downwards.
GCCTTTTAAAGCGGTTTCGTTTTCGCCGCAATGCCTAATTACGTTACTGGAATCGATGTCGGCACGTACCACGTCAAAGTGGTCATTGCTGAACGTCCCGCAAACCTCCGCGAAACACCGCGCATTTTAGGCACCGGGTATGCCGAGAGTCGCGGGCTGAAACACGGCTATATTATCTCTATTTCTGAGGTTTCCCGCTCCATTGGCGCCGCGGTTGCCCAGGCCTCCAAAGCCGCGCGTGTCAGGGTCAAAAAGGCGTACCTCGGTATAGGCGGGGTCGGGCTCGATGAGGCCCTCTCGCGCGGAGATGCGGTCGTTGAACGGGGAGATTCTGAAATAACGGGCCGCGATATCCCGCGTGCGATCGATGCTTCTAAACTTTCGCTGCCGCCTGCGGCAGTGTTAAACCGCAAAATCATACACACCATACCCCTACGCTACTACGTCGACGGTGGACGGGTCCTCGGGCGAAGCCCGGTCGGGATGAAGGGCATGCGGCTCTCGGTCGATACGCTTTTCGTCACCTGCCTTGAACGGCACGTGAACGATCTGGTCGAGGCAACCGAAGCTGCGGGTGTCGAGGTTGAAGATGTGGTCGCCTCCCCTATCGCCGCAAGCTTTGTAGCGCTCAGTAAGATGCAGAAGCGAGTGGGGTGCATCCTTGCCAACATCGGCGCGGAAACACTCTCTACTGTCGTGTTTGAAGATACAATGCCGATTTCTGTTAAAGTTTTTCCTATGGGAGCAGCGGATATCACCAACGATATCGCATTGGGGCTTCGTATCAGCCCCGAAGAAGCGGAACAGTTAAAGCAAGGCGCGGTCCTCGGTGCTCCGTACTCCAAGCGTAAAGTCGAGGACATTATCACCCGGAGAGTATCCGATATGTTTAAACTTGTCGAAGCACACCTCAAAAAAATCGGCAAAGACGAACTCTTGCCTGCGGGAGTGATTTTAACCGGCGGCGGCTCCTCCGTTGCTACCATGTCCGATTTGGCAAAAGCGGTCCTACGCCTCCCCTCCAAGACCGCCACACTTGCCGACGGTCCGGCAGCCAAGATGCAACTGCGTGACGGTTCGTGGGCGGTCGCCTACGGCCTCACTATTTGGGGCTTCACACAAGGCGACGGCCTTGAAACACACGAAGGAAGCGGCATCTTTGATATATTTTCATACTTCTTCAGATGGTTTAGAAAGTTTTTGCCGTAACAAGAAAGAAAACACCGCTCAATTTTGTCAACCCGCTCCTTCGGGCGAGGGGTTTGCAAAGGAAATACGAGATGATACAGTAGTTTCGCTACAGCTTATCAGGGCAACCTAATTTCTTTATGGCGCAATTACAACCGGAGATTGAAGCATTCGCTCGCATACGGGTCGTCGGAGTCGGAGGGTCGGGTAAAAACGCCGTCAACCACATGGTTGAGAGCAAAGTTCGAGGCGTTGATTTTATTGCAATAAACACAGATGCCCAGGATCTCCATCACTCACAAGCAAAGAAAAAAATTCACATCGGCAAAAATTTGACCAGGGGGCTGGGTACGGGTATGAACCCCGAGCTTGGCAAGCGCGCCGCCGACGAGACAAAGGAAGAAATCCAGCAGGCGCTCAAGGGCTCCGACATGGTTTTTGTTGCGTGCGGCATGGGAGGCGGAACCGGCACGGGGGCAGCACCTGTTGTCGCAAAAACGGCAAAAGAGATGGGAGCGCTTACCGTCGGCGTTGTTACCAAACCCTTCTCCTTTGAGGGAGCCCAGCGTATGCGTTTGGCCGACCAAGGGCTCGATGATTTGCGCAAAGAAGTGGATGCCTTGATCGTAATACCGAACGACCGGCTCCTCGCAACCGTCGCCAAAGAAACAACCCTGAAGCAGGCTTTTGCGATGTGCGACGATATTTTGATGCAGGCGGTTGAAGGTATCTCAGACCTCATCACCCACCCCGGTATCATCAACGTGGACTTTGCCGACATTCGCGCGGTTATGGAGAACGCCGGCTCGGCACTCATGGGTATTGGAACCGCAAGCGGCGAAAATCGAGCCCAGGTTGCGGCACGCGCGGCGGTCTCCTCTCCCCTCCTTGAACTCTCAATTAACGGCGCCAAGGGGGTCCTCTTTGCGATTGCCGGCGGCGACGATCTCGGCATGATAGAGGTACACGAGGCAGCTAAGGTAATTACCGAGTCAGTTGATTCAAACGCCAAAATTATCTTCGGCGCTATTCGCGACGAAAAACTCAAGAAAAATGATGTTCGCGTTACGGTTATTGCAACCGGTTTCCCTGCAGCAGGGATAGCGCCGCGCGGCACCCCGCTCTTTGGGTTTGGCCGTGGAGAAAAAGAGGAATCTCCCATCGGCAAGGTCTATCCTGCTCCTAGCGAAAAAGAAGAAAAGAAAGAGGAGCACGCATCCAAACCAAAAGAAGAGGAGGAAGATGAATGGGGTGCGGTGCCGTCATTCTTGCGCCGCCCGAAAATCAAATAGGAACGCTTCGCAAAAACGAAGTCTTCAGGTCACTAGAATTTTCTTGCTAGAAAATTCTTACATTTCGCGCCAGTCGCGCTCAACATCATTGCCCTTCAGATTTGTTTTTACTTCGCGTATACTGTCTGGATGTTTGATCTAGCAATTATTGGCGGCGGACCGGCAGGCGTTGCCGCAGGAGTGTATGCCGCGCGCAAGCGCCTCAAAACTATTTTGATAGCCGAGGTTATCGGCGGACAATCAACCGACTCGCAAGATATCCAAAATTGGATAGGAACACCGCACATCGCGGGACTTGAGTTCCAAAAAGCGCTTGAGGGTCATATGCGGACCTATGCGGACGATATCGTCGAGCTCCATATCGGGGAGAAGGCGGAGTTGATAGAAAAAGCAGGAGATGAATTTTCGATACGAACAAACAAGGGCATTCATAAGGCCAGAGCGGTTCTTGTCGCAAGCGGTGGTTCCCGCAAAAAGCTAGGGGTTCCCGGAGCCCTCGAATTTGAAAATAAAGGCGTTACCTACTGTGCCTCCTGTGACGGACCCCTTTTCTCCGGCCAGGATACGGTGGTAATAGGCGGGGGGAACGCCGGGTTTGAAACCGCAGCACAGCTTTTGGCCTACGCGAAGTCGGTGACACTCATTCACCGGAGTGCCGAGTGTAGCCGCGCTGACAAAACAACCGTCGACGCAGTACTCGCTCATCCCAACATGAAGCTCCTTATCAATACAGAGCCCGCCGAGGTCAGGGGAGAAAAATTTGTAACCGGCGTTGTGGTTAAAAACAATAAAACCGGCGAGACACAAGAGATCCCCGCTTCGGGGGTATTTGTAGAAATCGGCATGGTCCCCGCAACCGACTTTGTAAAAGGGCTTCTAGAGCTCGACGAGTGGAGTCGGGTCAAAGTGAACGCCAAAAATCAGCGCACCTCAATGGCAGGGGTTTGGGCTGCGGGCGATTGCTCAGACGAGCTCTACCATCAAAACAACATCGCCGCAGGCGATGCGGTGAAGGCGCTTGAGGATATCTATTTCTTTTTGCGGGCGGCTAAATAATCCGGCGTTTCTCCCCTTGTATTTCATGAACATCCTTCTCCAGATGTTCAATCTTTTTCTCCATCTTTATTAAAACCTCCATCTCCGATTTCACCTCATCTCCCGTCTTTTCGACAAGTTTTTTCTCCTGCTTGAAGCCTGAAATAATGATACTGTCGCCGATAAAGAAAGAAACGAGGAGCCCTGTCACAAGAAGAATGATAACGCCGAGTAACACCGAGGCAGGGCCAAAGAGCCATGGGAAGAGCTCGGCTGTCTCCCACACACCCTTCCAGATGAGCACAATACCGACTGCTCCAATGAGCGAGTAGAGAACGGGGCTGTGGCTCAAGCGAATACGGATCTTGTCCTCAAGCCTGTCGAAAAAAGAGAGCAGTTTGCGGTACATGGGTCTATTGTACCAAGTGATTTCTGATGATAGCGAGCGTCTCCTCCCCCGACTTGTCGTACACTTCTTTGGCTCTGATAGTCATATGAGAGAACTCCCGGTACCGCTTGAGCCGCTCTAGGAGAAGCTCGGGGTAGCATCTCCGCAACGCCTCTTCTTTTGATTCAGCCGGCTGCATGGAAAAATAACCGCACCACGCGATCGGCTTTGGGTGCAGAAAAAACTTCTCCGTCATATGCTCGATCGCGCTCTCCCCCACATCCAAGTGCACGACAAGACAGTTTTCCTTCAGTATGTGCTGGGTCTTCGGTTCTAGGTGGACGACACTGCCTGTCGTGTCAAATACAAAATTCTTGCCGCCTGTGCGCATCGACGCGCGCTCGGTGAATTTATTTTCAAGTTCGAGATACTGCCGCTCGCGCTCGGCATACCCTTCGTCGGTCGGATAACCGATCCATGAGGAAATCTCTGCTATGGTGTCAAAACCGAGCGCCTTCCAAATCTCTTCATCCACTTGGTACCACAAAAAGTCTTTTTCTTTATGCAAGGTCTTTGAGCGGTAGCTTTTGCCGGCATTAGACATACCTATAAACGCAAGACGAAACGTCCCGCTTGCTATATGTGCGTCAAATTCTTCAGGCTTCAGTTGTTCGGATTGCATAACATTTTGAATACTACCAGACTGTGGTCACAAATATTTCTTCGCCGTCGCTCAGGAATTTCGCGACCCCGCCTCGTAATTGTCACAAGTGGCCCACAACTCTCGCTTGTGCCGTCGCGCAAGCGAGGTCGCCGGCCCCAACTCACCTGTTTTGCTTGCTGGCAAAACATGGTTCCGTCTGTCATCTGTGAGCCACATGTCGAGTTTGCTCGTCAGCAAACTCGCACGCAGCCCCCGCCTCGCGGTTTTGCAATTGCAAAACAACGCTCCGGCTTCACAAAAAGCACAAAATTCCGCGCAGGCGGAATGTTTGTGTCTTTTTGTGACCCCACGGGGAATTCGATCCTGACGGTCACAAATTCGCTTCGCTCATAAGTGCCGCGGGACACGCCTCGCCTGCCGCAAAGCGGCACGGCTCCGGCGGTTCGATTTACCTCCCAGGTATCATAGTGAATACAAAAGGCCGGCAGAAGCCGGCATTTTGTATTCATGACCCCACGGGGAATCGAACCCCGATTACCGGCTTGAAAAGCCGATGTCCTAACCGTTAGACGATGGGGCCGCGGAGAGGGTGAGATTCGAACTCACGGTGAGGTTTCCCCCACGCCGCATTTCGAGTGCGGTGCCTTCGACCACTCAGCCACCTCTCCAGTATGTGGCACTTCAGAACAGAAGCAAAATAACATTTTTTTGGGTGTTTTGCTATACTGCTTCAGTTACCAATAATAAATAACTGTATGAATCGAGTAGTACATTTCGAGATCCAAGCAGATGATCTCGACCGGGCGCAGAAATTTTATGAGTCAGTGTTCGGGTGGAAGTTTATTGAGACAGGCCCAGGGTTTGGCGGGTACCGCATTGTTGTAACCGGCCCCGGGCCGGATGAGATAGTTAAGGGGAAGGTAACTATGGAAAATGTTGGCATCAATGGTGGGCTGATGAAGCGCAATGCCCCCCTGCCGCCCGATGGTCACTCACCAAACGCTTTTACCTGCATCGTGGCCGTTGACGATATCGATGCCTATATCGCCAAAGCCGATGCGGCAGGTGCAAAACCCCAAACCGAAAAAATGAACGTGCCCGGCGTTGGGCTTCTGCGCTACTACAAAGATACCGAGGGTAACATATTTGGGATGATTCAGCCGGTAATGTCTCCCCAAAAGTAGCAACGTACACACTTTTTTGCTATCGTGTTTTGACGCGCGGTTAGCTCAGTTGGTAGAGCATCCCCTTGACGTGGGGAGGGTCGCAGGTTCGAGTCCTGCACCGCGCACAAAGGACGGAAAATATGCACTGCTGCATATTTTCTGCTTTGTGCGAGGCGGAGCATTGCCACGCACCTGCGTGGCCGCGAGCCGGGGTCGCGGGTCGCTTGCGCGGCTGGCGCAAGCGAACTTGTGACCACAAAAAGTGGTAGAATAAAAATTATTAATAGTTTTTACGCATGTCATGAAAAACGCATATTTTCTTTCTGCGGCGTTGTTTTCGGCGGCATTTCTTATTGGAAGTTTTATTAGTTTTGCCTGGCCCATCCCGCCTGAGGTGTGGCAAGCTCTCTCCAATCCGACCGCAGACTCACTTGGATTCATTTCCTGGATTCTTGGTGTGGTAGGATTTGTTGCGTTTGTTATGGCCTGGTGGCAAGAGCGGTCTAAATGAAAGTTCTCGCGGTAGAAACCTCGTGCGACGAAACAGGAATAGCGGTTGTGGAGGGCTCTGCCCGACATCCCGATACAGGAGGGATTGATTTTGAATTTAAAACACTCCGTGCCGCGCTCCTTTCGCAAGCACATCTCCATGCCGAGTATGGAGGCGTCTACCCTAACCTCGCCAAGCGCGAGCACCAGAAAAACTTGCCTCTGTTGTTTAGAGAGTTTGAAAAAGAGGAGGTAGATGCGATTGCGGTGACGTATGGACCGGGGCTTGAGCCCGCGCTCTGGCAAGGCATCACCTTTGCACAAGATTTGGCAAAAAAATGGCAAAGGCCACTGATCCCCATCAACCACATGGAGGCACACCTCATTTCCTCTTTGGCACAAGAAGGAAGACTGGAAAATATAAAACTGCCGGTGTTAGCCCTTTTAGTGTCGGGCGGGCACACGGAATTTGTGTTAATGAAAGAGTGGTTTGAGTACGAGGTTATCGGCGAGACCTTGGATGATGCGGTCGGTGAGTGTTTCGATAAGGTGGCACGGATGCTCGGCCTCCCCTACCCCGGCGGCCCCGAAATTAGCAAACTTGCAGAAAAACATCGCCTTCAAGAAGAATCCTCTCGCAAAGGTCCTCGGGTTTCCCCGCCCGTTCCCTTTCTTCGAGGTCGCGAGGCGGGGCCAGACCATTTGCTCAAGGACACTTCTTTCCGGCTCCCTCGCCCCATGCTCACGAGCAAAAATTGTGACGTATCTTTTTCGGGTCTTAAAACCGCCGCGCTTTACGCATTGCGAGGTAAAAAATTAACTGAAAAAGAGAGAGCGGCGTTCGCACGCGAGTTTGAAGATGCGGTTACGGAAGTATTTGTTGCAAAAACGCGGCGCGCACTTGAAGAAACAGGGACGCAAACGTTTGTTATCGGCGGCGGGGTTGCCGCAAACAAACACTTGCGCGAGTCGCTTCAAAATCTAATCACAAAAGAATTTCCTGATGTTGAATTTCGCCTGCCGGAGCTCTCCATAACCGGCGACAATGCGGTAATGATCGCCCAAACTGCGCTCGCCCGCTTACTTTCGGGAAAACAAAAAGAAAACGGCGCGGAAATACGCGCCGTTGGGAATCTTTCTATTGCTGCCTAGACGGCTTGTGTCGCTTGGGAACTCGCCGTGCCGGATTTATGGATACCCGCTCGTTCGTCGATAACCCTAATGATTGCCTCGTCGACCTCAACAGCTACCCCATCGATGATGTTGGGCTCATCGTCGACCGCCGGCACAGGCCAGCGTCCGGGGTACACGTGGATGGGACGCTCCGTGCTTTTGAGCTCATACCCCTTGGGGGTTTTAACAAGGTCGAGCTTGCTGACCTGAAAATGGACCCCCCAGGGCAACACCAGGTCCACCCAGTTTTCAAATCGCCCAAACTCCGGCGCTTTCGCTTGCATGAGAATTCCTCTCTGCGTTTAAGTGTCTAAAATAACCATACCACAAAGCCAAAAAATGGGCTATCATGCCCTCTATGCCCGAGAAATTTAAGAAGCCCTACGACCACCAGGCAACCGAGGGTGCGATATATAAGCGCTGGGAAGAAAGCGGCTTTTTCAACCCCGACAAACTACCACCGATCGAAGATACTGACGGTAGGAAGCAGGAGCGAAAAGAGCCCTATACCATCATTATGCCGCCGCCAAATGCCAACGGTTCGCTCCACGTTGGGCATGCCCTCTTTGTAACGCTCCAGGATCTTCTCATCCGCTATAAGCGCATGCGGGGCTATAAGGCCCTCTGGCTCCCTGGCGCCGACCACGCTGGTTTTGAAACACAGCTCGTATATGAGAAAAAGTTAGAAAAAGAAGGCCGCTCACGCTTCAAGATGGAGCGAGATGAATTCTACAAAGAAACGCTCGCCTTCACTTTAGAAAATAAAAAGTTTATGGAGGGCCAGCTACGGGATCTCGGCGCCTCCTGCGACTGGAGTCGGGAAAAGTTTACGCTCGACCCCGACATTGTAAAAACGGTCTACGACACGTTCAAAAAGCTCTACGATGACGGTTTGGTATATCGCGGAGCGCGGCCGGTCAATTGGTCGAACAAGTATCAGACTTCCCTTTCTGACCTGGAAACCAAAGCAATAGAGCGCAAAGACCCGCTCTATTATCTCAAGTACGGACCGTTCACCCTTGCAACCGTGCGCCCGGAAACAAAATTTGGTGACACCGCTGTCGCGGTCAACCCCAAAGATAAGCGCTATGCGGAATGGGTAGGCAAAGAAATCGAGTTTGAGGGGCTCATTGGCCTAGTTAAGTTAAAAGTCGTCGCAGATGAGTATGTCGACCCCGAATTCGGCACCGGCATCATCAAAGTCACCCCCGCGCATGACCCTAACGACTTCGAAATCGCGCAGCGGCACAATTTGCCAGTGGTTGAAGTGATAGACCGCTACGGAAAATTGAACGAGAAATGCGGAAAATATGCGGGAATGAAAATAATGGAGGCACGCGCGGCGGTCGTTAAAGATTTGCAAGAGAAAGGCCTTATCGAAAAAATAGACGAGAGCTACACGCACACTATAGTTGTTAATTACAAAAGCGAGAACGATATTCTGGAGCCGCGTATTATCCCACAATGGTTCGTAAAAATGGAACCGCTTGCGGCCCTTGCAAAAGAAGCGGTTGAGGGGGGAAACATCCGCATTTTCCCCGACTTTCAAAAAAAGATATTCTTCCACTGGCTCCAAAATCTCCGGGACTGGAATATCTCGCGACAAATTGTGTGGGGTATTCCAATACCGGCGTGGTTTAAGGGTGATGAAATCAAAATCGGAGAAGAATCGCCCGGCGAAGGTTGGAGTAAAGACCCGGATACCTTTGACACCTGGTTCTCCTCCGGTCAGTGGCCATTTGCAACGCTTGGCTACCCTGACTCCACCGATTACAAGACCTATTACCCGACCTCGGTCATGGAGACGGGTTATGACATACTCTTTTTTTGGGTGATGCGGATGATTATGCTGGGGCTCTACCGCACTGGAGAGGTCCCCTTCCGCGACGTGTACCTCCACGGGCTTGTGCGAGACGTGCACAAACAAAAAATGAGCAAAAGCAAAGGTAATGTCATAGATCCGCTTGCGGTGACTAAACAGTACGGTACCGACGCCCTGCGCATGGCATTTTTAGTCGGTAACACACCGGGGCAGGACATGGCTCTTTCAGAAGATAAAATCAGAGCCTACAAACTGTTCGCCAACAAACTGTGGAACATTGCACGGTTTGTGCTTTCGGAAGTGCGCGGAGGTGAACTGAAACAAGAATTAAAAACAGAGTTCGATGCTCTCGCCGCCGAAGTAACCGACGATATAGAAAACTATCGCGTCTATCTCGCTGCAGAAAAGCTTTATCATTATCTTTGGGACCGTTTTGCTGCAGAAATTATAGAAGAGAGCAAGGGCAAACCCGAGTACGCCGAGACGCTCCACTACATTCTTGAAAATTCGCTCAAGCTCTTGCATCCTTTTATGCCCTTTATTACTGAGGAAATATGGCAGAGTCTCCCGGGCAAAAAGGGTTATATAATGGTTGAAGCATGGCCTCTCCGTTAATTTTCGTTGCATTCTTAGGGGGGCTTCTGCCCGCACTTTTGTGGCTTTTCTTCTGGCTCATGGAGGACCGTTGTGAGCCGGAGCCAAAGCGCTATATCTTTTTCTCCTTTCTCGGTGGAATGGCCGCGGTGGCACTCGTGTTACCGCTCGAGCGGCTCGCGGTCGGCTATTTTACCGGCACAATGCTCCTCCTTGTATGGGCCGCCCTTGAGGAGATACTCAAGTTTGGCGCTGCATATGTTATAGCTCTGCGCTCGCGGGCATACGACGAGCCGCTCGACGCTATCATTTACTTGGTCACCGTGGCGCTTGGCTTCTCTGCGCTTGAGAATGCACTTTTTCTTTGGGGGCCTCTGCAGCAAGGAGACGTGTTGCGCACCATAGTGACCGGAGATCTGCGCTTTATCGGAGCAACGCTGCTCCACACACTCTCTTCGGCGACGGTCGGGTTGGCGCTCGCACTCTCTTTTTACAGAAGCGCCGAGACACGCCGGCTCGCCGTACTCCTTGGAGTTGTCCTTGCCATTGTCTTGCATACGATATTTAACTTTTTTATACTAGGGGCTGGGAGCGGCGTTACGTTTTGGGTGTTTCTCACGATCTGGTTTGGAATTCTCTCGGTTTTACTACTCACTGAACGCGTCAAGCGCCCCGCTCGAGACTACTGCTGAGCCAGCTACTAGCTTCTAGCTTTCAGCTTCTAGTTAAAACCTAATCACTAAAACCTAGCCCCTAGAAACTAATTACAATGGCACGAAAAAAACGATCCTTGTTTGATTGGCTAACCGGCGGAGCGGAGGCTGATACCGACTACTCTTTTGAGGATATAGAAAGCGGTAACGGTTTTGGAGGTGCTCCCGCACGGGTTGACAAGCGCGCCATGGCCGAGGTCCCGGAAGAACAAATAGACGGAGAGTTGGCTGTGGACGTGTACCAAACTCCGACCCATATCGTCATCAAAGCGATGATAGCGGGAGTGCGGCCGGAGGATTTAGACATTTCAATAACACGCGACATGGTAACCGTTCGGGGAAAGCGCGAGAGACATACCGAAGGCACTAGCGGCGACTTCTTTTTCCAGGAGCTCTATTGGGGCTCCTTTGCCCGCACGGTGGTGCTCCCTCAAGAGGTTGAGATAGAGGAAGCGGAGGCAACCGAAAAGCACGGCCTCCTTACCGTGCGCTTGCCAAAGGTAGACAAAGGCCGCCAAGCAAAACTCAAGGTTAAATCAAATTAGGGTCTAGTCACTAGGGTCTGGGGTGTAGTAGAATGCCCAAATTGCTTGGGTAGCTCAGTTGGTAGAGCGCGCCCCTGAAGAGGGTGAGGTCGCCGGTTCGATCCCGGCCCCAAGCACAAAAAGCCAGCTATTGTCCTGGACGAAAATTTTCAAGTATATTTTGCGCGTTACCGTAGAACTGCTGTATCTGCACAACGTAGGGTTGAAAGTAGATAAGGTATGCGGCACTTGATATACCGATAAGCGTCGCCCACCACAGGAGTTTTAGCACGCGGGTAAAACGCATAGAGCGGCGCATACCGTGGACTACCTTGTTGGTATCCTCGGTAATTTTTATATTCCGCTGCACCAGCTCCCTCAACTCGTCTATTTCAGCGTCCACGAGACAATGTTATCATGCCGCCAGCAGGAATCGAACCCACATTTACCCCTTAGGACGGGGCTGTTCTATCCATTGAACTATGGCGGCGAAGCGAGGGACAAGATGAAGATACCATATCTTCATTTTTCCCGAGCGAGCCGTCACGAGCTATGCTTATGGCGACTTTACGCTTGGATGCCTAGTTTAGCAGCAAGCTTCTCTCTATCAAAGCCGACCAGGATTTCATCATTGATAACAATGACGGGGACGCCGAGCTGGCCGGTTAGGCCTATCATCTCGGCACGCTTTGCGGCGTCGGCCGCGACATCGTAGGCAGTAAAGGGAACATTTTTTTCAGTAAAGAAATCTTTTGCCATTTTGCAAAAGTGGCAGGTCGGCGTTGAATAAATGGTGACATGCTTGTCCATACCAAAACTATAGCATAAAATTCACTTGCACGAGATATAAATATCCTGCGAGTGTGGTTTAGTGGCAGAACAGATGCCCCGAACAACTTTGCTTCGCAAAGTGAACGGGGTAAACTTCCAAAAAAACAGGCGGATATAGTTTAGTGGTAGAATGACTGCTTCCCAAGCAGTAGGCGGGAGTTCGATTCTCCCTATCCGCACAGAGTTCGACCTGCCCCGTTGGAACGCGAAGCGTTTCCTGCGGGGTTCCCCCCACTCGCACCGGTTACCATACAAAAAGCGCCTCCCAAATACGCTGAAAGATATTTTTCGACTTTGAAACATCTGGGGCATCCTGACTCTCGTCGCGTACTATTTTTATTTCCCCTTCCCCGGGTTTTGCAACCCCAAAACGCTCCCGCACTTCTGCTTCAACACCACGCTCCGAGGAAAGAGAGACAACTGCCGCTTCTACTCGTTCTTTTTTCTCCTGGAGAGCCTGGAGCTCGCTCTCGGCTGCCTGCCGGCTTTCGCTCGCTGCAGAAAACTTTCCGTACATATCCCACGCTGCACGCGCCGAGACAATAATCAGAAACGCGAGGGCTACAGTACCCGCAACCGTCGCACACAACCGCAGCAACTCAAGTCCCTGGCGATGTCTTACTTTGCTGAAATCCTGCATACATGTTATATTGTACCTCAATGCACTTGTTTCTATTCAGCAAAAAGGGCCAGAAGGCGGTGCGCATCTTTGGTATCGTGGTCGCGCTCATCGTCGCGGCGAGTATGATACTCACTTACTTCGCTCTTTAACTCTAGAGCTACTCACTCTTAACCATTTTGAGAAAAACCTCCCCGGGGATGTTGACACGCCCCCGCTCTTTTAGCTTTTCTTTACCACGCTTTTGCTTTGCCCATAATTTCATTTTGCGGGTTCTGTCACCGCCGTACATGTGCTGGGTAACATTTTTACTCATCGCCGGCAAAGTACGCGAGGAGAGGATGCGGCCGAGTGCAACCCCTTGGATTTTGGTTGCAAACTGGCTCCGCGGCAGTATGCCGTAGAGTTTTTCTACTGCCGCTTTTGCTTCCTCAAAAGCACGCCCCTCCGCAACAATGCGGGAAAATGCGGGGATCAACTCATCGGCAACGAGAATATCGAGGCGGGCGACCTCTGCCTTTTGCATCTCTTTTATTTCATACGAGATAGAGGCGTACCCCTGTGTCGCACTTTTTACCTTGTCAAAAAAATTTCGCATAAGCTCGCGCAGAGGCATCACTACCGCAAGCATGATGCGCCCCTCACTAAAATTAGTCGTCGACTCGACACTCGCCTCGTGTTCATATAAAAGCGACACAACGTTTCCCAAATATTGTGCGGGGAGTATTATTTTTGCGAGAACCTGTGATTCGCGTACGGAGAGGATTTGCCCGTACTCGGGGAAAAGCGAGGGCGAGTATATTGTGCGCTTTTCACCATTTTTTGTTTCCACCTCGTAGGAAATTGTCGGGGTCGTGACGACGAGTTCCAAATTAAATTCGCGACGTAGGCGTTCGGTAACAATCTCAAGGTGGAGCATACCCAAAAAACCGCACCGGAAGCCCCGCCCCAAAACTCCCGAAGATTCTTCTTCAAACGAAAGCGAGGAGTCGGAAAGTCGCAAGCGAGAGAGCGACTGTCGCAATTTCGTAAAATCATCCTGGCTCTCGGGATACACGCTAGCCCACACGACCGGCCGCGGCTCCGCGTAGCCCGCAAGCGGGGCAGACTTAGTATTTTTGCCGCGCACCGTGTCTCCTACTCGCGCAAGCCCCGGCTCTTTGATGCCGGTCACTACATAACCGATAGCGCCCGCCTCAAGTGCCGGGGCGGGCGATGGCGCCGGGGAGAAGGTACCCACTTCAAGAGCAACAAACGACCTGTCGTTTGCGGCAAACTCGAGGGCGTCCCCTTTTTTGAGCGAACCGCCAAATATCCGCAAATACACGATAACACCCTGGTGGTCGGAATACTGAAAATCAAACACGAGCGCGCGTGGAGGGGCGTGCTTTCCTCCTTCCTTTGGCGGAGGAACTCTTTCAATAACCGCCTGAAGTAAGGCATCGACCCCCTCCCCTGTTCTACCCGAACAAAGAAGAACCGAGTCCGGAGATACCTCAAGCAATTTCGCGAGCTGATTCTTGACATCATCTGTTTGTGCAAGAGGAGAATCAATTTTTGAAACAGCGGGCACAATAACGAGCCCTAGTTCCTTTGCCTGACGCAGAACCGAAAGAGTTTGTGCCTGTACCCCTTGGGTCGCATCTACAAGAAGAATAGCGCCTTCAACCGCAGAGAGCGCACGGGAAACCTCGTAGGAGAAGTCGATATGCCCCGGAGTGTCTATCAAATTGAAGACGTGGTTTTTCCATACCATTTTGACCGGCTGCATCTTAATTGTGATGCCCCGCTCGCGCTCAAGCTCCATAGAATCAAGCACTTGCTCGCGCATTTTGCGCTTCTCTATGGTTTTTGTGAGCTCCAAAAAACGGTCGGCAAGGGTTGATTTACCGTGGTCGATATGCGCGATAATGCTGAAATTCCGTATGTGTTGCACAGAGAGAATCTACCACACCCCCCTCGCTATGACACGTCGGTTGGTTCCAACACAACTGGCGGGGTGTCGACGAAGCGCCTCCGGAATGCCGATACCGCTTCGGTAAACTCTGCATTTTTTAGTAGCATCAAAACGATGCCAGTGACTAAAAGTCCTACAATTCCTCCAACAAAACCCTGCGAGACAATCCCGAAGACGGTATTGATATCAACCACCCCACCCATAACCCAGAGAGTGCCGTAGGCAGCGGCGCCACCAATCATGCCCGCACTAAAGCTTTGAAATCCGAGTTCCCGTAAACCGGAAAGAGCTATTCCAAAATCACGCCGCAAATACCAGAGCCCTGCTCCGGCCTGCACGAGAGCCCCTGTCGCATAACCGAGCGCAAGCATAAGCACAGTTGTCCCCGGAATATCGCTGACACGCAGAGCTGACTCAAGGAAGAGACGAATAAGCGGGTGGGCGTGGAAGAGCGTTATGAAAAGAAGTGCCGAACCCACAGACACTACGACCGAAAGCGCGCCGAGTCGCAGAGGAAGCGCCGTCTTTCCTGCGGCATAGTATGCGCGCGCAATAAGGAGCGTAATACTTTGTGCTGAAAGCGAAAGAACAAAAAGTGCAAGCGCTGCTGCGGTTAGGCGCGTCGCGTCCCAATCGAACGCACCGCTACCGAGGATAGTGCGCACTAATTGCGCGCGCAGCACTATCACCAAAAGCATCGCGGGTACCGTCCAGAAAATAATGTGCCTGAGCGCCACCTCCAGATGCCAAAGGAAGTCCTTGTTGCTGCCCGAGGCAAAAAGTCGGGCCAGGGTCGGAAATGCGGCGACCGAGTAAGAAACGCCGATAATAGCCAACGGCACCGCCTGCAGGTTAAATGCAAACATAAAGACCGCAATCGAACCGGGTGCAAATAATGAAGCGAGAGCAACCAGCACCAACAGTGAAATCTGCCCCGCCGCAAGCGAAAGGGTGCGCGGCACGGAAAGCCAAAGTACCTCTCCAAACGACGACCAAAAACGCGAGGGCGGTAAGTGCTCCTGACTTATCCCTTCACGTGCAAAAAACCCCGCTTGGACGAGGAAGTGCAGGAGCGCTCCAAGAAGCACCCCCCACCCCAAACCCGCAATTCCCAAAACGGGATAGAGAAATACAATGCCCCCGATAATGCCGAGGTTATAGAGAAGCGGCGATATCGCGTAGAGAAAAAAACGATGCCGGAGTTGAGTCAACGCCGCAACAACATTAGATGCCCCGAGCAGTATCGGCTGCAAGAGCAGCATACGTGTCAGAAGCAACAGATCGTCATACCCTCCCCCCTCCGCTATTCCAGGAGCAACAAACGGAATAAGAACAGGAGCGAGAAGAAACGCTATCCCCGAGACCACGGCCATTCCCCCGAAAAACAGAAGGAGTGATCGCCGCAGAAACGCAATCGCAAAGCCCTGGTTCTCCTCCTCGAGGCGGGAGAGTATTGGTAAGAGTGCATAGAGGGAGAGAAGGGAGGCAACGGTCGCAAATAAGACATCCGGAATACGGAATGCAGCGTAGTAGCCGTCTAGCGTTTCGCCGGCACCAAAGGTGCCGGCGAGCAACCGGTCGCGTATGAGCCCCAATAGCTGCGAAGACAGAGCAAAGGCCGCCAGAAGATAGGCGGCCTCATGCAACCCGCGCACCTCGTGTGTGAATGCGGAGAGAAATGCGCGTACCATTTGCTATTACTTACTACTCCTCTATGGGAGCAGGAGGTTGTGCTTGAGAACGAGGCGTTACCGGAGGAGTTGCCCCTTCAAACGGAGCATTACCTGCCTGCAGATTCTGGAGGATACTCTTTACTTCCGCGTTATCGGGGTTCGTTTTTTCGAGATCCTGGAATTGCTTTATTGCCTCATCGTTTCTATTGAGTGTCGCGTACGAAAGCCCGAGGAAATATTTTGCATTTGCGTAATCAGCGACCAGAGTGAGAGCCTGCTCGAACGCTAATGCGGCATTTGTGGCATTACCGGCAACATAGTAGAGGAGCCCGAGCTGAAACCATATCGGAGCGACTCCGGGTGCGGTCTGCGCGGCAGCAGTTGCCGCTTGAATTGCCGAGGGAATATCGTTTTCCGCAATATCGAGCTGAACAACAAGGAGTATTGCGTCGGTATAGTTCGGTTTGAGCGTGAGGGCTTTTCCTACTTCCGTACGTGACCCTGCAATATTGCCCCTCGCACCCTCAAGGCGCGCGAGCGCAAAAGGAACAGCTGGATTGTTGGGGTTACGCTTTGCCGCTTCCGCATACGTGGCTGTTGCACTTTCGTAAGCACCCTCTACGCTGAGCCCCGCCAAGAAGTCGTACACGCTCGCCAAGATAAGATGCGGACGGTAATCTCCGGGGTTTTGGAGCGCCGCCTGGTTTCCCGCCGCAATGGTTTGTTGAAGGGTTGACTCGAAGCTTGCGCGCGCTTGTTCTTGCGAGAGCGTCGTGTCCTGCGCGATCTGTCCAAGCTTCTGGGCGCCGGCGCTCGCGGCAAGGCGCAGCACATTACCGGTTGTTTCAATGCGCGCAGCGGAGGCGGCACTTTGAAATGCCGCATCAGCGTTTCCGCTTTGTAGCGTAAGAGCACCACGATTCACAAATATTTCAGAAACGGTGCGGCGCACTATCACCACTGCGGCAAGAAGCGTGAGTGCGATAAGTGCGAGCGCCGCCCCCGCCATGAGAAGCATTTTGAGGCGCGAAGATGCGTGTTCAGCTCCCGCACTCTCTTGCCCTTGCCGCCAAAGAAAGCCGAAGGCGGCGCCGGAGAGAACAAACGCAAGAAGAATCAGGTTTGGACTCGGAACATAAAGCGCGAGAGCCGAAAGAAGAAACAAGCTTCCGATGATGAGCGCCGCAGCAATCCCCCTGTCCTCCTTCCCTAAAACGGAAAGCCGCACAGCGCGCACCGCTCCCGCAAGCACAAGGATCAGGGGAACGAGCCACGCAAGAAGCCCCAGAAGCCCCACGGTTTGAAGAGCGGTGACCAAGGTCGAGAAGCCGACATTAAAATCGACATTCCAAAATGGCGACTGATTCACTTCCGAAGGTTTGTGCAGAAGCCATTGCTCTCCGAACGAATTGGGGCCCGAGCCGACAAGAAGCCGCCCAAACGAGCTCCCGCGAACGGCACTCCCGACCCCGAGAGTCGATTCGTACGAAGGGCGCACCTCAAGAGAAGAGACCGGAAAAATGCTGGTAAGCCCTGTGTTAAAGGCCGTACCAAAGAAGAGAAATACAACGGCGACAAGCGCTACAATGCCGGAAAACCACGGCAAGCGGCGTAACCATGCCTGCTCGGAGGTCTCTCCTTGCGACTCCGGAACTTTCTCCGTGATGAATTTAACTAACGCGAGCGCAACACAGAACGCAAGGAGGAGTCCCCATATGAGCGGAAAGTTGATGACTCCGAGAAGCACTGCGAGCACCGCACACCCAATCGCCGCTCCCACGCGGAAGAATTTTGTTCCCGCCATGAGCTCAACTCGCACAAGAAGAAACATCACCAAAAGCCCGACAAGAAGTCCTAGGTCATTCCACTTACCGATTAGGTTGACCGAGCGGTCGGCAAAGGTCTGGAAGGGTATAAGATTGGTCCCGAACACAATAGAGACAAGCTGAAACAGTACCGCGGCAACCAAGGCGCCGGAGAGAACGGTGAGAAGAAGCCGCGCGGTCCGGAGCGTGCGGAAGTATGTAAACGAGAGGAGAAACGCCACAAAGGCAAGAACCGTAAACAATACGGTGTCAGCCTCAATGCCGGAGCCTGTGTAGGCAACCGAAGGATCTACGGCAAACCGTGCCGAGGTGAAATAGACAAGCGGCAAGAGTCCGACCAGCAACGCGCCTCTAACCCCACGGGAATGTAGGAGTTCTTTGACTCCTCCTGCAAGAGACAGGAGGACTGCCGCGACGAGTGCCGCGAGCGCGAAGGCACTAAGTTTTGATAATTGGAACGGAAACCATGCAGTCGGGATAACGAGGACCATTGCAAGCACGATGCCTGCCAGGTACGCGTTACGCGACCACGAAACGAGTCGTGAATGCATAACAATTACTTTAGGGGGCACAACGCCCCTTTATTCACTTAATAATGTCGTCCTCTATAAGTGTAGCATCGTGGAATGAGCGGTGGGCGCTCTATCCACAGGGGGTAAAAACACAAACACCCCGCTTTTGGCGGGGTGTTTGTGTTTCTGCGCGCGCGTCTGTAAGCCGAATTCTGTCGTGAACAACAATTTATCTAGGCTCCGCGTCGCCGCGGAGCTCGAGCGGCACTTCACCCATCCTCTAAAAACTAGAAGAGGGCGACACGGCCTTGCACTAAAGTAAGGGTTTAGCCGTTTCACTTCCGCTTTCTTATCCCTATGGCGGAATTGGGCCGACTAGCTTGGGATCGGGCCCCTCCTGCCTTTTCAGACAGAAGCGTCACTGCTCGCACCTCTTATGCCCGCAAAAAGCATACGACAGGGGTTACCTGCTACTCTCGCACCACACGGTGCAGCGCTTAGTGTTCGGACTTTCCTCCCCGGCCATCCATCCGTGAAGACAGGGCCAGGGCTGTTATTCAACGCGCTAGAGCAATTTTAACACAACACCCATCCCTTCGGCAACCCCGTTTTTATCTGAAAACCCAGCTGGTACTTCCAGTACATAGAGAGCCGGTTGTGTGGGGTAAAAAGCGTTTGGATACGTCTGCGGAGCAACGTCACGGGCAATGGTTATAATGTTGCCTTCGCGGTTCATCCAAATAATATCTATAGAAAATTTCATATCTTTCATCCAGATGCCCCAGTCCCCTTCCCTTTCAAAAACAAACAGCATGCCATGTCCTTCGGGAAGTGTGGTGCGGCCCGAGAGCCCTTGGGTACGCTCACCCTGAGTATCAGCAACTTCAACCGAAATGGTCGTTGAGCCCACAGACACATAAGACAAGCTCTGCACCGAAGGAGAGAGTGGATCTCTAGGAGCAGGCCGCTCAATCGTGAGAGAGGCGAGCAAAATTCCTACAAACGCGAGCGGTATCAAAATGTATTTCATAGAAATAGTATAACGCACCGAGAATGCGGAGGCGGTGAGATTTGAACTCACGATACCTTGCGGTATGCCACCTTTCCAAGGTGGTGGAATAAACCACTATCCGACGCCTCCAATTGACACACCTTACCAAATTGAAGGGTTTTTATCTATTGCCGATGAGGGCTTTTATCCGCTCCTCTACGGGCGGGTGGGTCATAAAGAGCTTGGCGAGGCCCGACATTGCAGCCCGGGGACCAAAGGGGTTTGAAATATACAGGTGAGCGGTCGCGTTGTTGGCGCGGCGCATAGGCGCTTGGTAAGCACCAATTTTGCGCAGAGCATTTGCGAGTCCTTCCGGGTAGCGCGTGAGAAGTGCGCCGGAGGCATCGGCCAAAAACTCGCGCTTGCGCGAAATTGCAAGTTGTAAAAGTATTGCGACAATGGGCGCCAATACAATCAGCGCAATCGCGATAATAGCTAAGATAGCATTTGCCCGGCCATCACCATTGTCGCGCCTCCCGCCCCACAGAGAGTTGCGCAAGAAAAAGTCAGAAACTAAAGTGACAAACCCCACCAAGACGACCGCAACGGTGGAGAGCAGCATATCGCGGTTGCCGATGTGGGAGAGCTCGTGGGCTATGACCCCTTCTAATTCATTGTGTTCGAGCATCCCCAAAAGTCCTGTCGTGACCGCAACAACCGCATGTGTAGCGTTCCTCCCAGTTGCAAACGCATTCGGCGCCGGGTCGGCGATGATATAGATGCGCGGCTTAGGAAGACCTGCGGTAATAGCCAAATTTTCAACCAAATTGTGGAGCTTGGCAAACTCAGTTTCGCTTGCGGGCTTTGCCCCCGCCATAGCAACGACCAGCTTATCGCTCCACCAGTAACTTCCCACATTCATTACCAGAGCAAACATAACTGCAAACACTAAAATACCGGGGTTGTCAAAATAGTAAGACACCGCCCACCCTATCGCCATCACAACGACAAAAAACAGGGCCATTAACACCCATGTCTTCGCGATATTTTGATCCTTATGTGTATAGAGAGTGGCCATACTATTTCCGTGATGAAAGAATGCGGTCGACTTCTTCTACTTCGTGAAGCATTCCTTCAAGCAAATCGTACGTGGACGCTTCTTTGGCGCTCACCCACGCAAAATCTACAACGTCCTCGTCCTTCCCGATATGTACCTTGCCCGAAACATACGGCGCAAAGTAGCTCAATACCAAGACCGGCACTCTGTCGGGTCGCACGAAGGTCAGGTCCATAAGATATTCCGGCTTTCCTATGTCAATACCGACCTCTTCTTGTATTTCGCGCCGTAGTGCCTTTTCAAGTGAGTGGTACCACTGTCCGCCGAGACTCGGCTTCCCGTGTATATAATCGTCGGTCGAGAGGCCGCCGCCGGGTGCCATCCATTTACCGGGAAATACTTTTTTCTCCCCGCGCTTGGTGATGAGATACGTCCGGTTGGGCTTATAGATAATAGCCGTGACCGCGATGCGGTGCATCTCCTTGTCTTTTATCTCCATGACTAGAAAGAGACCTTTACCGGTTGGCGCGCGGCTGCCTCCCCTGCCTCAAGCTCAAAGAACTCGCGCGGGACAAAGTGAAACACTCCTGCAATGATATTGCCGGGGAAGCTCTCTGTCGCGGTATTGAGGTCGCGCACATTGCCGTTGTAGAAGCGGCGCGCCGCTTGGATTTTGTTTTCGGTGTCCGACAGCTCGCGCTGGAGCTCCAAGAAGTTTTGGTTCGCCTTGAGGTCGGGGTAGGCCTCTGCAACCGCAAAAAGCGATTTCAAAGCGCCGGTCAGCATATTCTCCGCAGCTCCGCGCGCGGCAGGCCCCGAGGCATCCATCGCGGCAACGCGAGCGGCGGTCACCTTCTCCAGGGTTTCGCGCTCATGTTTTACATAACCCTTGACCGACTCGATGAGATTAGGTATCAAATCGTAGCGACGCTTGAGTTGGACGTCGATATCCGCCCACGCTTCCTTAGCGCGGTTTACCATCCGCACAAAATTATTGTAAGCAAATATTACCCACGCCCCAACAATCGCAAGAACAATAAGGATTACATAGAGCGGACTCATACCTCTATTGTAGCATTTTTGGAGAAAACTTAATAGTCCATGTCACCCATACCTCCTGCTGGTATAGGGCTATCTTTTTCTTCTTTTGGCTCTTCGGCTATCGCCGCTTCAGTTGTGAGGAGTATTGCGGCAGCGGATGCGGCCTTTTCAAGCCCCGTGCGTGTTACTTTAACCGGATCAATGATGCCCGCTTCCATCACATCTTTTACAATTTCATTTTTAAAGGCGTCATATCCGGCATTGCCCTTGCCATTTTTTACCTTGTCTACAATAACACCCGCGTCCACCCCGGCGTTTGATGCAATTTGCCGCAAAGGCATCTCAAGTGCCTTGAGCACCACTTCGTATCCAATGCGTACGCCCTCGCTCATCCCCTCTTTGTCTTTTGCAAAAAGTTTTCCAACCTCTTGACCCGCTTTCACAAGCGCGACCCCACCGCCCGGTACAACCCCCTCTTCAATTGCGGCCTTGGTGGCGTTTACCGCATCCTCAATTTTGAGTTTCAGATACTTCATCTCAGTTTCCGTTGCGGCACCAACCCGTATGACCGCAACCCCACCCGAGAGCTTCGCAAGCCGCTCTTCAAGTTTTTCTTTATCAAATTTTCCGTCGGTGTTTTCTATCTGCTTGCGTAGCTGGGCTATGCGCTTTTCTATGTCTTTTTTAGCACCCTTGCCGCCGACAATAACCGTATCTTCTTTGGTTGCAATGACTTTGCGTGCACGGCCGAGCATCTCAAGTGTCGCGTTTTCAAATTTAATGCCCTGGTCCCCTTCCGAGATTACCTCGCCACCCGTGACAGTCGCGATGTCCTGAAGCATTTCTTTTTTGCGGTCGCCGTAGCCTGGCGCTTTAACCGCAAGCACATTAAAGGTCCCGCGCAATTTGTTGACGACAAAGGTCGTCAACGCCTCGCCATCCACATCTTCGGCGATGATCACCAAATCTTTTTTGCCGCTCTGTGCCACTTTTTCCAAAATCGGCAGTACCTCCTGTATAGAAGAAATTTTCTTATCCGTTATCAAAATCGGAGCATCCTTATACACCGCCTCCATCCGCGACGCATCCGTTATCATGTATGCGCTGACGTATCCGCGATCAAATTGGAGTCCTTCAACAACTTCCTTTTCAATCCCAAGCGATTGCGATTCCTCAACAGTAACAACGCCGTCTTTCCCCACCTCTTTAATCGTGTCGGCAATCGTGGTACCGAGTTCGCTGTTTTCTGCGGCAAGTGAAGCGACCTGACGCACCTCGTCGTGCGTTTCAATCTTTTTTGAAAGCTTTTTAAGCGCCTCTACCGCGCTACGCGAGGCGCTAAGTATCCCGTCGTGCACCTCCATGGCGCTCTGACCCATCTCCGTGTGCTTCATCCCCTCTTCGATGAGGGCCTGCAGGAGCACCACGCTAGTTGTGGTGCCATCACCTGCGATATCGTTGGTTTTGCTGGCAACTTCTTTTACGATCTCGGCGCCCATATTCTCAAATTTGTCGCGAAAAGAAATCTCTTTTGCTATAGAGACGCCGTCGTTTGTGATTGTCGGGCCACCGTACCCCTTTTCAATAGCAACATTGCGCCCCCGGGGGCCGAGCGTAATCTTCACCGCATTTGCCGCCTTATCTATCCCGCTTTTTAGTGCCCGACGAGCCCGCTCGTTGTATAGAATTTGTTTTGCCATAGGTATTATTTAAAAATCCCTAAGATATTATTTTCAGAAACTATATAGTACTCAACGCCGTTTATTTTGACCTCGTCGTAACCATATTTAGAGAACATCACCTTATCCCCCACCTTGTAAGAAACGGGGATTGTCTTGCCGTCATCATTTTTTTTCCCTGGCCCCACAGCAACGATTTTGCCCTGCTCCGGCTTCTCTTTATCAACCGTTTCCGGAATGATAATGCCTGAAGATGTCGTTCTTTCCGGAAGAGCGGGGCGTATAAGCACCCTATCCCCGCCGGGGTTAAACCCGACCGAAGTAGCTGAAACTTTTGATTTCGTTTTCTTTTTCATGATTCTCAAACTTAGCGTGCGCAGTATATAGAAACCGGCCTGTCTCTGTCAAATGAAATGACGGTTGCACCCGGCAGAAGCGTATGATACTCTTGAGCCAATGACCATAGCGGGGGTTCTCCCCTACATACAGGTGATACTGAGTGTGCTCCTTATTGTCGCTGTTATTCTGCAGCAAACGGGAGCATCTTTAGGCGGAGCGTTCGGTGGAGACAACTTCTCCGCCTCCTACCACACCCGCCGCGGTTCGGAGAAATTCCTCTTCTACGCGACTATCGTCATTGGTGTTTTGTTTTGTGCGTCAGCGTTTCTTGCTCTCGTCATAACCTAATAACCGTATCGGTTTCTTACATGCGTCCCGTTAGAAGACGCGGACTCATTTTCCGAAATATGAATAAGTGTTCACATAACATTAACAGCGTAATTAAAGCAGGAAGGACATTTATGTCCGCGCCCTACTTCTAACGGGATGCGTGAATTTTGGCGCTCAGCGTCCCGTTCAGCTCATCTGCCGTTTATCCAAACTACGGAGGAGATTTTGCATTCCTTTACTGCAAGCGGTCGTGTCCTTTTTTATCTTTTTGCGGGGATGCTGGTCGTGAGCTCGTTTGGACTTCTCTACATCCTCAACCAGTCGCTACTTGTTGCGGTACCCTCACCCGGAGGCAGCTATGCGGAAGGTATTATCGGAAGCCCGCGTTTCATAAATCCGATACTTGCGATATCGGATGCTGATCGCGATTTGGTCTCGCTTGTCTACTCGGGGCTACTCCGGGCTACACCCGACGGACGGTATCTGCCAGATTTGGCGGCACGTTACGAGGTTTCAGAAGACGGAACAAGCTACACCTTTGTACTCCGGCCGGATGCCTCCTTCCATGACGGAGCGCCAGTCACTGCCGATGATATCGTCTTTACCGTTCTCAAAATTCAAAACCCGACGCTCAAAAGTCCTCTCCGGGTAAATTGGGACGGAGTCGAGGTTGAAAAAGTAGACGAGCGAACCGTGCGTTTTACTCTTACGAGCCCCTACGCTCCTTTTGTTAAAAATCTGACATTGGGGATACTCCCCGGACATCTCTGGGGAGGTGTCGCTGACGAAGAATTCCCCTTCAGCGAGCTTAATACTTCTCCCGTTGGCTCCGGACCTTTCAAAATAAGCTCGATTTCGCGAAGCTCTGCGGGTATTCCGTCCTCCTATGACCTCCAGCCGTTTGCAAACTACGCCCTTGGCGGACCGTATCTCAAGCATATTGTGTTGCATTTTTACCAAAGTGAGGCAGCGCTTATCGATGCACTCAAAACGGGAGAGGTGGACGCCGCAAGCGGCACTTCACCTTCACTCCTTACCGATTTGCCGGAGGGTACGCACACCGAACGTGCGCCGCTTAATCGGATATTCGGGGTCTTCTTCAACCAAAATCAGTCCGAGGTTTTGCGCGACAGAGACGTCCGTGTAGCTCTTGGTGAGTCTCTCGACCGCCAAAAAATCGTTTCCGAAGTGCTTGCGGGTTACGGCACTCTGCTTCAGGAGCCCGTGCCCCCCAACCTTCTTACTCAAACAGAAGATAACGTGATGCTGCAAGCAGTGGAGGGGCGGGACCCGGCTCTTGCCGCGCGCGAGGGGCTTCTGTCCCGCGGGTGGGTAGCGGGAGAAAACGGCATACTGCAAAAGACAACCGGAAGCGGCAAAACTAAAAAAACGACCGTTCTTTCTTTCTCACTTGCAACCGGTAACGTGCCGGAGCTACGCGTGGCAGCAGAAGCGTTGCGCCGGAGCTGGAGCCAAATGGGGGCAGCGGTAGAAGTTAAAATATTCGATCAAGGTGACCTCTCTCAAAATGTCATCCGCCCACGCAAATACGACGCGCTTCTTTTTGGAGAAGTTATCGGAAGGGAGTTAGATCTCTTCCCTTTCTGGCACTCCTCTCAACGCAACGACCCAGGGCTCAATATCGCACTCTATGCCAATTCGACGGTCGACAGAACGCTCGAGCAATTGCGCGAGACCGGAAATCCAGAAGAGCGTATGGCACTGTACCAAAAATTTGTCACAGAATTTAAAAAGGACCTGCCTGCACTGATTCTCTACGCACCGGACTTTGTATATTCTGTCCCCGATACTATTCAAGGCCTCGAGCTTGGGTTCATCGAAGTCTCGAGCGACCGCTTTCTATCAATTCTAGATTGGCATACGCAGACCGATTATGTCTGGCCCTTCTTTGTAACTACCCGTAACTAATACCTATGGACCAACACAAAAAACCAAATATACCTCCCTCCTCCGCCACGCCTTTCGGCGGTGGAGGTCGCCGCCCCCGCGGCGGCAGAGGACGTAACGCTCACCGGAGCTTGCGCGGCAGACAGCGCCCGCATCAACCGCATCCGCCGCGCGAACCCCTGGAGCAGGGCGGCAACGGAGATGAGAAACCCATTCCCCCGCTTGAGGCGAATAATATCCGCATCATCCCGCTTGGCGGAGTAGAGGAAATCGGCCGCAATATGACCGCGATTGAATTCGGCGACGACATTATCATCGTCGACTGCGGCTTCCAATTCCGCGAAGACGATACCCCGGGCGTTGACTACATTCTCCCTAACACCAAATACCTCGAAGACCGGCAAGAAAAAATCCGCGGGCTTTTTATCACCCACGGCCACCTCGACCACATCGGCGGTATCCCCTACATCATCGACCGCATCGGCTATCCGCCCATCTACACGCGCCGGCTGACCGCGGTCATGATACGCAAACGTCAGGAGGAATTTCCGCATCTTAAACCGCTCGACATCCACGAGGTGGAAAAAGAAGAGACCGTGCGCGCGGGCAAACTGAAAGTGCGCTTCTTCTCCGTGACCCATACGATTCCCGACGCAATGGGCGTCATACTTGAAACTCCCTACGGACTCGTTGTTTTCACCGGCGACCTCAAACTTGACCACGTAAACGGAATTCCGACGGAGCAGGAAGAAAAAGAATTCGCCTTTTTCAAGGATAAAAAAGTGCTCTTTCTTGCGGCCGATTCTACAAACGTTGAGAGGCCCGGCTTCTCAATACCCGAGCGCACCGTGAAGCAGAATATGGACGAGATTATTGCGACAACTCCCGGGCGCCTCCTTGTCGGTACCTTCTCCTCTCAACTTGAGCGTCTCATGCGCATCATCGAAACCGCCGAGCGCATCGGACGCAAAATTTTGATCGAGGGGCGCAGCATGAAGATAAACATCGAGATCGTGAAGCACTTGGGGCTTCTCAAGGTCAGTGAAAAAGCCTTTATCGGTCCCGAGGGGCTCGAGTCACTCCCCGACAACAAAATTATGATCCTTGCGACAGGTGCGCAGGGAGATGAGTTCGCGGCGCTGATGCGGATAGCGATGAAGACCCACAAATACGTCAAAATAAAAAAGGGTGACACGATTGTGCTCTCTTCTTCCATCGTCCCCGGCAACGAGCGCGCGGTGCAGAAACTTAAAGACAACCTCTCCCGCCAAGGCGCGCGTATCATTCATCGCGACACCATGGATGTGCACTCATCCGGCCACGCCAACCGCGATGAGACGTTTTGGATACACCAAAAGATAAACCCCCGCTTCTTTATGCCGCTCCACGGCTACCACTACATGCTCCGCGTGCATGCGGACATCGCGAAGGCCTGCGGAAGAGGCGAGGATGAGATTATCGTCCCCGACAACGGGGTTGTCATAGAGATTCAAGACGAGGGACAGAAGCTCGTACGGCTTAAGGAAAGCGCTCCATCAGGGCTTCGGCTGGTGGACGGCTTCTCTATCGGCGATATTCAGGAAGTTGTGATCCGCGACAGAACCGTTTTGGCACAAGAAGGAATGTTTGTGATTATCGCAACTGTTAACCCCAAAAATGGCCGCTTGCGCAAATCGCCCGACATAATTTCACGCGGCTTTGTGTATTTGCGCGAGAGCCAGGAGCTTCTCCAGCAGGCGCGTCTCATCGTCAAGAAAACAATCGAGGACGGCGCGAGAGGACAACAACCGATTAACTTCGATTTTGTGAAAAGTAACGTTACCGACGCCGTTTCCCGTTTTCTCTTTGAGAAGACTAACAAACGTCCTATCGTCATTCCCGTTATTTTGGGAATGTAATCACTCCGAAATTGAGAAGTAGCGACCACGGAGCGCTACCAGGCCTTCGGCGGTGAGGCGGGCAAGTTCGTGCGCAAGCTCCTGCTGATTGCGCGGTATTTTATGTGCTAAGACGGAAAGTGTCGCGTGATGCTTGAGGAGCTCCCGCAAAATAGCGCCGCGCAATTGTCTCGCCGACCCTTCAAATTTTGATTGCGGAGCGTAGTGACGACTTTTGCTGTTGAGTTTAATCCCTTCCTTTTTGAGGGACGCACCATAATCCATGAGTGCCGCATAAAAATCGCGCGGTTCCATCTTTGACAGCACCATTGCCTCAGCAACCAGCACCAAAATTTCTTTATCAGCAACTTTTCTGCGGTTTGGGAAGCAGTGATACAAGAAAACTGTGCGGATGTTGGTCTCAACAAACACTTCCGGATAATTCCACGCAAAAACGGCGATCGCGCGGGCGGTGTAATAGCCGACCGCAGGCAGCTTTTCTATCTCCCCTACCGCACGCGGAAATCCGCTTTTTGAAATGAGTTTTGCCGCCTCGCGCAAGAACTTCGCCCTGCGGTTATATCCCAAACCCTGCCACGCCGAGAGTACTTGCGAGAGCGGGGCTGCGGCGAGTACTCTTGCGGTAGGAAATTTTTCTACAAACGCTTCGTAGTACGGTATTACCCGCTCCACCTGTGTTTGTTGGAGCATCACCTCTGAAACCAAAATTTTGTACGGGTCGCGGGTCTTCCGCCAAGGCAAATTCCGACGATGAGCGCTGTAATGTTTCCTCAAGGCGCGCAACAACTCTTTCATGCAGTCATTGTAAACCCCGTTAGAGAACTCCCGTGGGACATTAAACTCCGCGCTCATATGGGAGAAACGCATTTTGCGGCAAGCCGCAGGATGCATTCTCTAACGGGGTAAAGCAAAAATCCGCCCTTGAGGGCGGATTTTTGCGAGAGCTGCAGAAAAGAATCTATGCAGCTTTCGGACGAGCGTCGCTGACGGTCAGCATGCGTCCACCGAAATCTTTGCCATTCCACATGGAGATTGCGGCTTCTGCGTCTGAGTCATTGGCCATCTCGACGAAGCCGAAGCCCCTCGAGCGACCAGTTTCCCGATCAGTCACGATGCTTGCCGAGGCAACCTCCCCCGCCTTCGAGAACGCGTCTTTCAACTCGTCTCCCGTTGTACGGTATGGTAGGCCACCCACGAACAATTTGCGTGCCATATTACGCGAAAAAACTATTTCTTAAGAACGTTCGCGTAAGGCGACCTCCCCGACCAGGGCGATGAGCGCCGGCACAGGAGAACTTACCGAACGGCGACACTGTAGCACTAAAGGGCGAGACGCGCAACCACCACCAACCGCTTGTCGTACGAGCGCGCAGAAGGGATCCAGTCCCCTTCGCAGGTAATAAGAACAAGCTCAGAAAGGCCCGTAATTTTAAAGATTTCTGCAAGTGGGGCGTCGCTTGAGTCGTATTGGTTTTTGGTCTGGACGATATACGTAAGCGTTCTACCTGTGCTATCGGAAACGACAATCTTCTCCCCTATCGCAATTTCGGAAAGACGGGCAAAAACTCCCGAGAGCCCAAGCGCATTGTTGACATGACCCGCAATGACCGCCCGTCCTTCGCCTCCCGGCTCCGAGCCGTATTTGTACCAACCAACAGTCGAAAAACCGGAAGGGTTTGCCATCTGGCCGTTTTCTTTGACACCAACCTCTTCAACTCTTGCGTCAACATTCAACGAAGGGATGGCGAGACGCGCAGGAGTCAGGGGGGTGGTCGTCGCTCCGGATGCGGGGGTTAGGAACGGCAAGACACTCGGATCAAGTGCGACAATCGCCGGAGCAAACGCCAGGTACCCGGTATTGTTGGGCATTGTGGGCGCTACGCGGGAGAGTATATCTACACCCCCAACGACAACCACGGCAAGGCCAACTGCGAGCGCCCCTATGCGCACCCGCGCGCTCCACGTAGAATCGTCGTTAAACCACGCTACAAAATCGCGCGAGCCACTGGAGATTAATACTCCTGATTTAGCTGAGGACAGCAATAAATGCTTTTCTGACATGCGGGTAGAGGAAGTAGCCGGCCGCAAGAAGCATTACTACTGCAAGCGCAAGCGCTCCCTGGTTTACCGGCTCAAAACCGGTGTTTGGGAAGTACGGGACGTATCCTTTAGTAATCACGGGTTGTGCGTAGTAGGTAGGTGCGCATGAGCTCTGGCAGGGTTGCTGGTAGTACGTCGGCGCGCATGAACCCTGACACGGTTGGGTATTGCAGTATGAATTCTGGCATCCCGAATCACAGTAATCGTCATATTGGCACGAGCCCGGGTTGTAATAGTTTGAACCCCGGAGAGTCACCGTGCAGTATTCGGTATCGTTGTCGTCAATATCACCGCGACAACCGGAAGAGTAGCTCACACTATATCCGTAGGTATTTTTTACCCGAACGGTATAATCGCCCTCATCAAGTGTTACCTTTTTACCCTTCCCTGAAGAAGTGCCTTTAAACGAGTCCGGAGATACGTCTTCTCCGTCCACTTCGATCGTAAAGTCGTTTGGGTCGCGGTCGTTGTTGTTGTAAGAACCCACTACATTTACATCGACATAGAGGGTTGCGGCAGATGCGAGAGCGGGCATTGCCGCAAAAAGCCCCACTGCCAATACAGTCACACAGACCGAATATCGCAAAAATGACATAGTGAATAACGGTTTATTAGGAAATAATCGCCCAAGCGCAGGGAACGAGAGCTTTTCTAAGAAGCACCGTATCACGCCCCCTTTAAACATTCAAGCAAGGGGGTGTATAGGGTATCTAAAACCCGGGAGGCAGGACGAGCGAAGAGAGAAAAAACGGAATAACCATCGGCAGTATAAGAAGTGGTATGAAGATAACCGCAGCGGTAATAATAAGCGTCCAAAGGAAATATTTCCGCATCTTTTCAGACGATGCGTACAGCGCATCTACTTTTTGTTCGATGCGCTGGAGCTGTTCATCCATGTATCGCTTTTTTATAGCTGTGCCTCGAGCGCATCTACTTCAGCGTCACCTCCAACATCAACACCTTGAAGATCCGCCTCAAGATCAGATGTTTCGCTCTGTGCAGGAGCAACGTCGGCAGCCGAGGGCATAAGGCTTTGCCAAACGCCGCTCATCCAAACAAAGTACCCAAGTACCAGAAGCGTAATAACCAGCGCGATAGAGACAACTATCAAAGAGGTGTTTGAGTGCTGCGGAGCAGGAGGCATGGCTCTAGTTTCGCCCACCGGAACTCCTGCACTCATGTTGTTTTGTTGTTCCATACTGTTTTCAATTAGTCCTCGTGGCTGTCTTCTTCTCCAAGCCCCGCCTTAACAGCCGCGATCGCTTCAACAAGTTTTTGGTGCGCCGCTTTAATCGCGTCCCATACTTCCTGCCGCAGAGCTTTCATCTCTGCAATAGCTTCCTGCGTTGCTGTCGGGTCTACCACGTCATCCGCTTTGTCGGAGAACTCCTCTGCTTTTTGTGTTGCGGTGTCCAAAAGAGCTTGCGCGTCCTCAAGAAAAGCAGAGGCACTGGAGAGATCAACGTCGTGCTCTTCCTCAATCTTTACTATGCGTTCCGCAAGACGGTCGGCTATGCGCGCGAGGCGGTCGATACGGGTCTCAAACATTGCTCCCACCCTTGTGTAGTAGCGCTCAATAATGTCCGCCCGGCGCTGTTGTGCTTCCTCTTTGAGCGCCTCTTTCTTTTCTTTTATTGCTTCGCTCGTAGAGGCGACCTTTTGTTTCAGAAGCGCAAGAAACTCATCGCGCTTCGTCTTCATATCCATAATGATTGCCTCGCGCCGCTCGGCAAAAGCGCCTTGAAGCTCTTGGCGCTTAGCCCTAAGCTCCTCGCTTGTTGAAGCAAACTTCTGCTGCATTGCCCCTCGCCACGCTTCCACCCGCGTGTGTGCCGCGTCTTTAATCTGGGGGCCCGGCCGTGTTGTGGTAGAAATTCCTTGTGCGAGCACCAGTGCGGGAAACATAAGCCCCCCAACCACTATCCATTTTATTATTTTTGTCATAAATATTTTTTTACGTACCCTTACGTATTGATAATTATACACCAGGTATTAAGACGGAGAATCGGTTATCAACTTACGGCCGCGCCTCAAGCAGAAGACACACCGAATTGATGCAGTAGCGTTTGCCGGTTTCTGTAGGACCATCGTCAAACAGGTGCCCCAAGTGTGAGCCGCAGTTTGCACACGCGACTTCGGTGCGACGCATTCCGTGAGAATCGTCTTCTACAAGTGTAACAGCGCCGGGAAGTGCGTCATCAAAAGAAGGCCAGCCGGTGCCGGAATCAAATTTTGTGTTCGAAGGGAAGAGTGCTTTGCCGCACGCACGACAACGATACATGCCGTCGCGCTTCTCTTTCAACAATTTTCCGGAAAAAGGCGCTTCGGTCCCCCGCTCGCGCAACACGGCATACTGCTCCGGAGTGAGCTCCTCGCGCCATTGCGCCTCTGTCTTGAACATTTCAGGTCCGGCCATTATTTCATCCGCACTCCCTTAAACGTTTTTCCTTTTCGCTTCATCTGATCTATAAAGCGACCTGTTTTGTTGTCGACTTTTGTCCAGCGCTTGTTGCGCGGAGACAAGACCTGCGAGCGTTTATTCACTTCGCCCTTGCGCCCCTTCCCTTTTGCCGCATTTTTAGCCATACCTAAAGTATACGACACTCCCGCTTTTCAAATAAGAGTTATTCACTTGTTTTGCCGTCAAAATGCTCCTCGTCCGTCTCTGCCTGTGCTTTTGTGTTATGCACCACCCCATCGCGATGGTTTGGCGGCGAGTATACGGTGTAGAGCTTAAGGGGTTTATCGGGAGAGGTGTTCAGAAGATTGTGCCGCGCACCCGCAGGCACGACAACCGCGGAGCCGACGCCCATTACATGTTCGACTCCGTCTAAAATCGCCTTCCCCTCCCCCGCCTCGCAGCGCAAAAATTGGTCGAGTGTGTGCACCTCCTCTCCAATATTGCCGCCGGGTGGGATACTCATCACGACGAGCTGGC
Source organism: Candidatus Adlerbacteria bacterium RIFCSPLOWO2_01_FULL_51_16 (assembly GCA_001775485.1). GTDB lineage: Bacteria > Patescibacteriota > Minisyncoccia > Phycocordibacterales > SBAW01 > GWA1-54-10. Next base: position 43,591 of record MEWX01000014.1, on the reverse strand, counting down.
TGAATTTTCCGGTGTAGAGCACTGTCCGGAAATTTTCGTTCTCAAGAGTCGCCTTTTCAATATCCACCACATACCCTTCCATATATCCACATTACCACACCAATCTATTCTAGTTTTTTGCAAAAAACTAGAATAGATTCGGCGCGGGGTGAAAGTTTATGCCGCACAGTAACTCCTTCATTACGTTTGAGAACGAGGCCAGCTATTGCCATTTTGCGTAAATGGTCGGAAGCATTCATGTACCCTATCTTCAGACGCGCCGAAATATCCTCAATCGACAGTTCTGGTTCACGTTTGAGTAAATCAAGGATTTGTAAGCGTCGATGGTTGGCAAAACCCTTGATCACTCGCTCAAGCCGCCGATACTCACTTCCCTTTTGCATATAGGCAGTATATTACTATTCTAGTTTTTTGCAAAAAACTAGAATAGTAAGAGCGGAGGGGTAACGGAGCCTGGTGACTTGCACGGGGATTTCGGTTTGTGTAGAGTACCGAACCATGCGTTACGGAAGGCATTTTCTCTTCTCGGGAGCCCTGTTATTCGGCCTATTTTGCTCTTTTGGTGCGCCGCAAGCTTTTGCTGCCGACACGAACCTCACACTTGCAAAGCAAGTTATAAATGACGGCGGGGGCACATACACCGGCTCACCCGGGTATATCCAAGCCTATAACCCCGATACCCAGACTCTCGTTTGGACCGATGGTTCCACCACCACACAAGTTGTTCCACCCGGTTTGTATGATCTTTGGGAAGATCTTGATTCTGTTCCATCCGGATATGAATCCAGATGGAATTGTGCCGGCAACAGTCAACCGGAAGGAGTCGATTCGGTCCGGATCATGGATGGCGAACAGGTTACTTGTACTGCTGTGAACGATGACATAGCTCCAACACTTAAATTAGTAAAAATTGTAAACGGCGGCACCGCACAACCAAGCGACTGGCAGCTTACGGCAGCAGGAAATGGAAGTTTTACTGACACAGGAGGTTCAGACGCTTTTCATAACGTCAAAGCCGATGTGATTTACACACTTACTGAAAGCGGCCCTTCAAATTACACTCCCGGTTCGTGGGATTGTGACTTCGGCCACCAGATAGGAAATACTATTAATCTCGTCCTTGCCGAGGTAGTTACCTGCACCATCACCAACACCTACTCCCCTCCCGCGACTCTAGACCCTGTAATTATTATCCCGGGCATCCTCGGCTCATGGGAAAAAAACGGCGTTTGGTTGATAGACCCCGTGTTCGGTGTTTACAACGACCTCATAGACACTCTCGCGGCCAACGGATATGTAGAGGAACAGGACTTATTTACCTTTCCTTATAACTGGCGCGAGTCAAACGTAGAGACAGCTGTTTTGCTGCAGGAAAAGATAAACGAGGTGCAAGAGATTTGTGACTGCCAAAAAATAGATCTTGTAGCACACTCGATGGGTGGGCTGGCCGCGCGACAATATATTCAATCGGATTCTTATGAAAACGACGTCGATCAAATGGTCTTTCTCGGCACACCCCACCTCGGCGCTCCAAAAACGTATCTGATGTGGGAAGCGGGACAATATACCAACAACCCTTTAGAGCTTGGAGGCCAATTGTTTAATCTAATATTCAAGAGCGAAGCAAGAAAAAATGGATATTCGGATGTGTTTTCGTATGTTCGTATTAGGCCTATAATTTCCGTCCAGGAACTTTTACCTATTTACGATTATATTTTTGATGGGCGGAATCTACGCGAGTATCCAGATAATTATCCGCGCAATGTCTTTCTTGAGGATCTGCGCGGCTCTGTAAACCTCCTTACACAGCGAGTGCAAGTTGAAAATATTATTGGCTCTGTTGAAGGCAACACTATCACCGGCTACACCATTGTGCCTTCAGACGAATTACCCAAATGGGAGCATGGCAAACCAACCAATGGGGGAATTTTGCGAGGAGATGGTGACGGGACAGTACCGTTCCTAAGTTCCGTATCAGTTGCCCCAGAATATCAAACGATTAATGTAGATCACGTAACGCTACCCTCCTCAGCTGCGAGACCAGTTTATGAGATTTTAACTGGCCAAGAACCTGAAACTATCGTCAGTAATGGGATACAAACAGATTTGCCTTTGTTGTGGGTGATTCTTCATTCCCCCATTGACATGCAGATAATTGCCCCAGATGGGAAGCGGCTGGGGAAAGATTTTTTAACAAACCAAGAGTTTGATGAAATACCCGATGCTTTTTACTCCGGCTTCCTCACCGACAACGAGTACGCGGTCATAGTGAACCCCCTCCCCGGCGAGTACAGAGTCAAAACCATAGGTACGGGAAACGGCGGCGAGTACACCATCGTTGCTGATTACATCGACACACAAGGTGATGTAGAAGCAGAGACAAGCGGCATCACAGCCCCCGAGCAAATCATTGAAAGTACTTTTACCCTCTCAACCGCAAATCGAGCGCTCAACATACTTTATCGCTGGGACGGCTTCCTCCAGCCGATCAATGACACCGCGCATAAAATAACTGCAAACACTAGCGTGTTTAAGGGTGGGAGTACGGCCCCGATCAAACTCCAGCTCAAAAGGGCTGATGGGACAGTAATCCAGGCGGCATCCGCGCCACAATGGCTTGAGCCACAAAAAGGAGCCGCTATGAACGCCTCAGTGGACGAGACGGTCTATTCTGACCCGGCGACAACCGGTAGCTCCTTCACGTGGGACTCAACGACACAGCAATACATCTACAACTGGAGCACAAAGGGGGTGAAGGCGGGCTACTGGTACAAGATATTCGTCAAATTAGACGACGGTACTACCCAGTGGACTTATATCGGCTTGCGCTAGAAGGGATGGTAAAATGACTCTTAAATGAAAGATGTCTTTATTGCACAGGGATGGAATTTAGGCTTGGTAGTATTAACCATCTTTTTGGGGTGGTACTTTTCATATGAAATTGGAAAGTTTCTCGATAGCCTCTCCGGTGGTGGAGGCCATTGGGTTGATGCGCGCCAAGCGGTTGGAGTAATATTCGGTATCCCTATCCTCGCCACGCTAGTGCTCTCAACTTTTGGTAGTAGATGGTGGTTTCTGTGGGCTATCCTAATTTGCCTTCCTCTCCTTTGGCTCACAATCTCCTCGCAAGAAATCGGGATGTGGTTAATTCTCGTAATCTATATTTTTACGCCTGTTGCTATCGGGCTCTTGGTTAGAAAGTTCACCAAAAAATACATTCCGGGAACTAATCCTTAAAAGAAGTCAAAAAGATTGGACTCTTTAATAACATGTTTGATTTTGTAAGCGCTATCTTTACAAAGACAGTAACAGTGATTATTGGCTTTTTTGTTGCTATTGGCACAATGGCCAGTGGGGTGGCGCCTACTCAAGACGTCACTCCTCCGTCGGTAACTACTGAAACTGTAGCCACAACCGCTCAAGGATTGTCTGATTCAAATCTTCCTAATCTACCCTTCTCAAACCCTGCTCAAAACGTTCCTACTACTTTTCCACAGGAATCTGCAGGAACTATTGTAACAAACCCACAAAATCCACCTTCACCAGCTTTATCGGTTTCTATTGACCAAACTTTAGGGGAGCTTCTCGATCGGCTTCGTGCAGCGAAGCCAGGATATATTGAACGACCCACGCCAGAAGGAACAGTGTGTATAGAAGGAACGAATGTTTCAGAGGAGACTTTTGATAAATTTATTGAGGACAAACTTGATGGAAAAGATGTTTCTCTTTCCGCGGTAGGGCTATGGTTCGGTATAAAAACTGACGGCAAAGATTCAATACAAAAAATTGAAGTCAATTTTTTAACAACCGAGAGTTCTGACTATTGGCAGCGCACAGAATCCAATGGGGTACTAATTTTTTCTCTTGACAAGTTACTAGATGGAAAACTTGTCGTGAAGGGGAAGGGCTATGGAATAATCTACTTAGAAATAAGAGGTGAGGGTAACAAATGTGCTGTGACAGGACCTATTTCTATCCCTTTTACAACAGATACTGTGATAACTCTGCCGATAAAGAAAACTACGGAAGTCGGCCCAATCTCCTACGACCTTGATGGTAATGGGGTATCGGACCTGAATATAAGTCTTAAATACCAACTTTCTGTGGAACAAGAAGGGCTCTTGTCCCAAATCCTAGATGCGGTAAACTTTCCGGATTGAAAGTCTCTGAAACATGACTAGCTTTTTTCTCAAGAGTTTGATTGAAGTGATTTAATTAACAGTTGGGGGTATACTTAGGGGAGAATATTAGCAGCTAATTTTTAATGTATATGGGTAGCAGCAATGTGAACACTATTCTTATCGTCATCGTGCTTGTACTTTTGGTTGGAGGTGGCATCTGGTGGTACAAAACATATGGCCCCGGCATGCCGCAAGAAGATGCTTCCGGTATCCAAATAAACGTAGGCGACACGAGCCCCACCTACTAACATGCCCGAACAACACACCGGGCAGAAAAATACACTCATGGGGGTGCTGTGCTATTTGGGGCCGCTGGTTATTATTTCCTTTCTCGTCGCTAAGGACGACCCGTTTGTTAAATACCACATTAAGCAGGGTTTGGTGCTTTTGGTAATAAGCGCCATTGTGTGGGTAGTGAGCATGACCATGTGGCAGTTTTGGATGTTCTACCAACTCATAAACCTCGGTATCTTCATTCTCGCGGTACTCGGCATCATCAATGTCGTGCAAGGCAAAGAGGCGCCGCTGCCCTTGGTCGGACAATTCGGAAAACACTTCAATATCTAACTAGTGCTGGTGCGGGTGAGAGTTTTTGGAGAAGAGGTCGCGGATATGGAGCTTCGCAACTCCGAAGAGGTATACGATCTCCAATATTCCGAGCGTATTGACGACAAGTAGGATAACAAACCACCAATATTGCCCGCGCCGTGCCGAGTGCCACAGAGCCAAGCCCTTCCACACAAGCGACCACAACACAAAAAGCAAAATCAGTGGTGCGAGCAAGGCCAAAACTCCCGGAACCCAATACGGCATATTAATAAACCACGTCTCATTCCCTCCCCATTGGTTCATATACATACACTCCAGTGTATACCCTTCCCCCGACTAGCGGATGCCAGAGTCGCAGGAGATGACAATTGAGGTGTAGGCGTCGGGCCCTACCACAACCTCTGTGAAGGGGCAGTTCGGGGGGGTACTTTCCCCCGCCCCGACCGCATACTCCCCCGGCGGGAGCGACACCTCAAACGTGCCCTTCGCGTCGCTTTGCATGAGCACAATCGCGTGTACGAGGTCGGTCGGGCGGTAGATTGCAACAAGCGTTTGAAGGGGTTTGTCGGCACAGTTTGGGTCGGGCGGGATGCGTTCAACCGGGCAGGTGGGGCCGACCATGACCGTGCCGCGGATGCCGGAGTTATAAGGCAAGATGCCCCCTCCGCCTGAATTGCCGCCCGGGCAGACAAACTCGCAATTGGGGCCCGTGCGGCCGACCCAGCTGCCGTCGGGGCACTGCATCGCCTCCGCCGTGCATGCAACAGGCCCGCCTCCTCCACCTGGCGTGGGCGCAAGCTCGCGTACCTGCGGCACGTAAAACCAAAGGAGGAGACCGGCCGCTACTACAGAAACAATTGTGAGTATTATCTTCACGAAGCGCGGCGGATAACTGTGCCGTCAATATTTGTGCGGTAGACGCGGGTCTCGCCGCCGACCATAACCGTCACCTCCCAGCCCGGGACAAGAGCTTGTGTACAAAATTCGCCGGCACCGGCAAGCCCCAAACAGCCATCCGGCCACTCGCGCTCGTAGGCAGTTTCAATAAAAATTTTGTCTTCGGTTGTGTTTGCATCCGCCGCGGCGCGTGCCTTGGCGGCAGCAACCGCGGGAGGCAGAGGAAGATTATGTATAGAGCCCGGCGGGGCGCCCCCGGCGGAGTTCGGCGGGTTTTCTCCCCCTTGGTTTGCGGGGAGAAAACTTTCTCCCACAGGAGTGCCGCTCAAAAACAGCCACACCCCCACGAGAGCGGCCACAGCTACAACAAAAATCAAGACCACGGATGTAGTTTTCATATTTTTATTGACGCATCCTATATGTAAATCTTACCACCGTGGGGTTAGAGAACAGTAGAGACAAGAGCGCGAGCGAAGTTCAAAATGAGGTTGAGAACGGAAATAAAGAAACCGATGATAAGCGTTATGAGCTGGAGCAAAAACCCGAGCACCATCTGCAAAAAATTAATGATGATATCCATGGTCAAATTATATCATTTATTTTTTATACAAATTAAAGAGTGCGGTGACGCCGGCGAGGTTGCGCTCCCACTCGACATCCTCGTGGGTTTTAAGCTCTACGGTAATAGCGGGGATATGTATGGAAGCGAGCCACCCCTCGGCATCACCCGTGATCTCGTAGGCATCAAAGGAGTCGACCGCCGGGTAGCCGGAGGCAGTCGCATACGCGTTCATAACCGCACGCGTGCTTGGCAGAATCCCCTCTTCGCACTCGGATGCATACACCGCGTTTGATTGGCTGTGCCAAAAAACGACGGCGCTCGGATCGTGATTCCAAACGAAGTACCTGATAGCCCGCGCTTCCGGTTCGGAAAACGCCGCCGACCCAGCGCTCACCACCTCTCCCCGCCACATGCTCTCGGGTTTCCATTTGCAATCAAAGTTCCGGTTGAGGTCTACATTGTTTGCATTGAAGCGGCCCGGCACCGTTGTTGTCTGTGCGGGGATGTCTGCGGCGGCAAAGCGACCTTCCGCACCGGTTACCACATGGAGACCGTCGGGGTTAGCAGACGGAATGACGGCGATCGTGAGATTTGGGGGAATGACTTTCGGATTTGCTTTTAGATAATCTATAAACTGATACGCAAGAAGTGTGCTGTTCCATTCATACCCGCCATGTATTCCGCCGACAAAAAGCAGTACCGTCTCACCCTGGCCGAAGGAGTAGGCGGTAATTGCGCGGCCCTCAACCGATGTGCCGACTATTTCCGTCTTCACCTCGCTTGGTGCAAGTAGCACCTGCGGCTCTATCTGAGAGAGGCGCACAAATGCAAACGCACCCGCCGCAAGCACCACAGCAAGCGCGAGCAAGGTGATGACTCCCCACTTGCCCATAACAAATTTACTCGGCGTACTCTTTCAGAAGCGCCTCGATACCTTTGAGATTCTTTTCCCACTCTATATCCGTGTGGTTGGTGAGGAGAACGCTGATTGCGGGGATTTCCAGTTTTGCAAACCAGTTCACCATGTCGCCGGTGATGCTGTAGAAGTCGAAGGTCTCGTAGGCCTTGTAGCCGGATGCTTTTGCATACGCATTGGTGAGGGCGAGCGTTTCGGGCAAAACGCCCTCGTTGCAGTTTGAAGCAAATACTCCGCCTGCGGCGCTGTACCAGACAATTGCCGCGCTCGGTTTGTGCGCCTCTATAAAGGCTTTGATGGCAGCACTCTCCGGCTCGGAAAACGCCTTGCTCCCGCCGCTTACTTTTGTGTTTTGCCATGTACCACTTGCCTGCCATTCACAATCAAAGTTGCGGTTGAGGTCTACATTGTTTGCGTTGAAGCGGCCCGATACGGTTGATCCTTGCGGAACATCAGAAGCTTCAAAGCGGCCTGCAGTGCCGACAATTTTGTTGAGGCCGTCCGGATTCAAAACCGGGATAACCGTTACCGTTATATTCTCGGGGATAGCGCCCGGGTTTGCCGCCAAGTAGTCCATGAGTTCGTAGGCGACGAGTACCGTGTTCCATGAGTATCCGCCGTGGATACCGCCGACAAACAGAAGTTCCGTTTCGCCGGTGCCGTAGTGGTATGCGGTGATATCGCGCTCTTCAACGGATTTGCCGATTGCTTCTACGGCCGCCCGCTCCGTTGTAGTTGCCTGTTCAGTCACGGGTGGAGTAGGTTGCTCCTGCCCCGCGGGGCCGGAAAAATATTTAGGAACGAAATAAATGCCTGCACCGACTATGACTATAAGAACGATGGCAATAAGGGCGGTTTTCATAATTGAGCGAGTGAGAATTTATTTTTAATTCCGAACGAGCGATGATTATACACCTATTTTCCTGCGCTGACGATGACTTTAAAGCCGCCGTAGGCCATGCGCTTCATATCAAAGGGCATGGGCGGCATCTTCTTGCCCTTATACTCTTTATCCATTTGTGCCATCACCTTTTTATTAACTTGGTCTCGGTGCGCACGGCTTTTGTACACAATGTAAGAGAAAGCCACCGTCTCGCCCTTTTTGAGCTTAACCAACTTCGGAAATGTGAGCGCTGGCATCCCACCCATATGGGGGTTGAGGTCGTCTCCTATGCACTCCTTGTAGTCGAGGGCGCCATGTTTCTTCCACATCCTCGCCCCGGCAGCAGCCATTGTGCGGTAGGCCGCAATCTTGCTCTTAGGCACTACCAATACAAACCCATCAACATATTTAGCCATATATATTTTTGATTAGAAGGTTAAGGTTGTAAGTATATCAAATGGCCGTTTCCACTGCATTTTGTTCGCTATTGCAGTTTTTTGCAAAACACTAGAATAGCTTCGGCGCGGGGTGTGAGTTTATGGAGTACGGCAGGGCCTTGGTTGCGTTTGAGAAGAAGGCCGGCTATGGCCATTTTTCGGATATGGTCGGAGGTGTTTTCATACCCGATATTCAACCGCTCCGCAATATCGGCAACCGAGAGTTCCGGTTCCCTCTTGAGCAGATCGAGGATTTGCAAGCGCCGATGATTGGCAAATCCCTTTACAATGCGCTCCAGCGCCCGATAGTTTGGTGTGGCCATATGCGCGCAGTATATTCCCTATTGCAGTGTTTTGCAAAATACTAGAATAAGAGCTGATGCGTTAAAAAATAAGGGAGGGGAGTGGGGGCCTTAAAGAATACGGGGTGAAAAAGTAGATTAGTGATTTGGGTGATTATTGGGCTATTGCAGTGTTTTGCAAAACACTAGAATAAGAGCTGATGCGTTAAAAAATAAGGGAGGGGGGTGGGGGCCTTAAAGAATGCGGGGTGAAAAGGTGGACGGGTAATTTGGATGATTATTGAGCTATTACAGCTTTTTGCAAAAAGCTAGAATGATGGGTGGGGGGCGATAATTCTGTGGTTAGAGGTGGAGGAGGAAGACGGGGGCGCAGGCGGCGAGGGCGGCGGCGATTTGGACCACTAGAACGAGGAATGCCGGCCCCGGAGCGCGTGGGAGCCACTTGATTGCAAAAAATGCCACCAAAAATATTTCTAAAACCAACCAGAGCTGAAAGAGGTGCGCGGCTGTCCCCTCATCTGCATTGGGGTCGGGGGTAGGAACACCGTATACGCCAAGGAGAATAAGGATGAACGCCAGCATGGCGAGCGACAATGCAATCGGCACCCACGCACTGGGCCGCTTCAGTATTAAACTCATCTTTCTTTACAATCAACCCCAAATCCCCCAAGTTTCCACTCGCTTATTTTGTTTTCTGCTCTATGAATTCTTCGACCGTGCGCTTGGCCTCTTCTAAAAGTTCTTTTGCCTTTTTGCGTGCGGTATGCGATTCACGAACCAGGCCGGCAATTTTCTCCTGCGTTGCTTTCGGCAAAATCGGCACAAGAATATCTTTGATGCTATCCTTCGGCACCGCGGTCAAAATAGTGCCCGCGCAACGCTGTTCAAGCTGATTGTGAAAAATAAAGCTTTTGGCAATCACTAACAATACTTCCGGCAACAAATCCTCGCTTCTGAATTGAAAAAAACCCGTCGACGCCAGGCACCCCTCCTGTTCTTTATGAACAAGTGCAACCTTACCAAGCGATCCTTCAACCGTTGAAACGACGACATCGCCTTTTTTTAAAACGCGCTTCGCCCGACTTGGTGCCTCTCTTCCCGATGTTTCTGTATAACCATCGATTATCCCTATGGAGCCGTTGATATTTGAAAGCTCAACATACTTAAAAATTTTATCTGCTTGGGTCAGCGGATTAAATTTCGCCGATATACTCTCCAGTACATCTACCAACGGCTGCGCCTTTTGTGCTTTAAGTTTAACAATGAGTCTCTCGTACTTCGGCTGAAAGTATTCGGCATCCATCCGATTCGCCGATTTTATATTCGAGAAATTCACAACGCTGTACAAATCTTCATCGGCCTTGAAATTTTTGAGTCCCAATTTTTCCAAGAGTAGATTCTCGGCTTGTAAGTAAAGAGAGTCGCTCTCATTTCTTTTTGACAAGAAATCTGTATAAATATCCATTAGTGCTCGCAGCATCACCTCATCGAAAATCGGTACTTGTATAGACTCAACATCGCTAACGTTTAGTTTAAGCTGAATGTTGCCGCTTGCTTTCCTTAGGAGCTGCTTTTGACCGTATTTACCAAGTAGTAGAAAGAGTAGTGCTATCTTTTTTTCTTCAGGAAGTTTTGATAATCTAATTCCGATATTGTTCTCGCTGATGTTTACCTCCCCAAGTTCTTCAGAAATCACCGACAACCTTCCAACTGTCCCGATTTTGGATAAAACTATATCCCCAACACTCAAATGGGTGCTATAAATTCGTTTGTGTTCACTCGGCGAAATAAAAACTAGAGTGTCTTGATCGATGAAGAGATCAGATATGTCGCTGATTCTAATAAACGGGACTCCTGTTTCTTGATATGACTCACTTTTGAGGGTTGATCCGAAAGGTCCGCTAAATACTTTCTCTGCATAACTATCCAAAGACGTATGCGGAACAGACTGGATTTTCTGCACAATTTCCAAATATTCCGGCTGATAATATTCAGCATCGAGCCGCCTTGTGCCTTCAAGTTGGGACTTTGAGATTACGGAATAAGCAATCATTTTAGAGAGGAAAGCAAAAAGCCCTTGGCAACATTTATTGGCTGTGCAAAGCCAATATTTGTAAAAATTTCAAGAGGTTCGCCATCAATTATTAATTTTGGTGGCCTTCCCTTCATTAGCGGATCAAATCTCCCTTTTACGATTGCAATGACTTCTGATGTTGAGGAAAGAAAAACCGGAGCGCCACTGTTTCCTCCACCCACGACAGCGTCAAGCTGTATCAGTTCTGTCGAACCTGTGGTCAAATCTCTTCTGAATGCCGAGATTATACCTTTTGCCGCAGAAGGTGTTATGTCGTTGCTGAGAACCATTCCAAAAGGAAAACCGAGAAACCCTATTTCCTCGCCTTGTTCAAGAGGCTTTGAATCTCCCAGTTTCAATTCTTCCAAGGTTGCTATGACTTTTGGATCTCCCGATGGCACATTAAGTATGGCCAAGTCTTTTTTGAAATCTAGACTCACTATTTTTGCTGGATATCCAACAACATTTCTTTCAGTCACAATTCCAACCTGAAGCTGTGCATCGGTTCGCTGTATGCCATTAGGTGCGACAACATGAGCACAGGTACAGATCAGCAACTTTTCTTTAGAAAAAAGAAATCCCGTCCCTGCCACAGAAATCTGATCAGAATTATCGAGCACGTTGTGTTGTTTATAAGCTATAGCAACTACGCCCTTTCTAACAGATTTGATTGAGTTTATTAAAGACGACATGGAATTATTTTTTATCGTCAAAAAATTTCAAGAACCCGTCCGCGATTTCGTCGAGGTCGTGATCGAGGACTTTGCGGCCTTTGGTATCGTGAACATATTCTCCATTCGAGCCTTTCTTGTGGATATAATCGCCGGAATTATCTTTGCCTCCTTTTTTTGAGACGGCCATAAAGATTGGATAGTCCTTTTGCGGTTCTCCCGCTTCGGCTCCCCACTTCTGCAAGAAAAGTACACTCGTCTTGGTACCCGTATGCGGCTTGAAGGTGTTGCCGTGAAGCCCGACCACCGCGAGGATGCGAGCTTTCTCAAAAAGATACTCACGTACGTTTTCCATGTTGGTGTTGTTAAGTACGCCCTGCGGTAAAACAATCGCCATTCGCCCGCCAGGGCGAAGCATGTCGAGTGTGCGTTCGATAAAGAGAATATGCCGCTCGATTTTATTGATGAGCTTTCCTTTTTTCTTGCCGAAGAAATACTGGCGCAAAAGCCCTTGGTCTTTTATCTCACCTGCAAACGGCGGGTTCGTCAGCAAGACGTCGAAGTTCATGTAGTGAAAGGTCTTCTTGTTCTCGGCGTTGTCCGCGCTCGACCTCATATCAAGAAGTCGCGTCTGTAATTTGGAGCGCGCATCGAGCAACTGGGCATCCTCGCCCTGCCATTCGCGCGAATCAAGAGAATTGAGCTTGAACAAATGGGAGCGCCCATCCCCCGCGATAAGCATTAAGGCACGGGACACTTTTGAGATTTCCTCTGCAAAATCGATTCCCCAAATATAATCTTTTGCGTATTCGCGCATTGCTTCTTCCGAGCCTCGCAGGTGCTTTTCCTTCGCCCAATACATCGCACCGATCAAAAAGCCGCCGGAACCCGCCGCAGGGTCAATCACATACTCGCCTGCCTTCGGATCAAGCATTTTCACCGCCATCCCGATGACGTGTCGTGGAGTGAAATATTGGCCCTTTTTCCCCTTTGCCACCTCCGGAATAAGATGTTCAAACGCTTCGTCAATAATGGAAAGATCGGATCCGAAAAGACGCGTCCTCTCCAATTCGCCCACGACAATAGAAAGATGTTCAGCCGAAAGATTTATATTCTCTTGGTCGTAGAATGTCCCCGGCCATCGTTTTATCGCTTTCTTGAAAAGTTCATTGATTACTGCATAGGTCTTCGCTGGATCGCGATATTTTCGGAAAAAAACTTCGCTGTCTGGTCTATGTAATTTTGCCTCTTGTTCATCGTAGAGCTTCGCGTAAACTAGCTTAAAGACTTCAGTAAATACATCGTCGCCCGAGTTCGCAAGCACCAATTCTTCCATGGACTCGACGGTGTCTTTGAGACTTACCTTTGTAGTTGTGTACTCAAAATAAGTCTTTTTAGACTCAAGTAGATCATCTATTGTTTTGTCGGCCGTAGGCAGATCCGGCAACGTATCATCAAACTCTTTCGGATACGGACGGTAGAGAATGACTCGCTTTCTGCCATTGGACCAGACACCGATTTCCGAGCCTTCTGCGTTCAGATATCCCTTCATTTGATCAATCCCTTTGCTTTCACTCGGCGCTTTCACCTCCACGAGAATGTACGGTGTGATTTTGTCCTTCTTATAGACCACAATGTCCACCGCCTTGCTGTGTATCTCGCGCCCGAAGTGAATATCTTTTTCTGTATCCATGCGGTCAAGCGGATATTTGTAGTGCACGTTAAGTTTATGGAGCCAAAGCTGGCGTACGATTTCTTCTGGCTTACCGGTGCCTTTCTTCTCGTCGAACACAAACCGTGATTTGCCGGATTTTAGATCTTTAAGGTAGTAGCGATCTTTTTCCTCCTCCGTAATTTCAAGGACTTTGTATATGTCGATACCTTCGAACTCTTTCAGACCGAACGCCATTTCGGTATCACGAAAGATTTTCCCGATAATCTCTTCTGTGCGATTTGGTTTCTTTGTAACCATAGTTATTTTACCGACTGCCAACGTTCGCTCTTCAGCACAGAGATGACCTTGCCTTTGAGTCGTATGTCGTCGGTAAAAAGGATATTTTTATAGTTTGGATTTTCTGGCTTGAGATACACATAGGGCGGCTTGTCCTCCGACATGAACCGCTTGACCGTGCCCTCATCGCCAATTTCTGCAAAGACAATATCCCCTGACACAAATTCTTTCATTGTCTGCACTAGTACGGCGTCGCCATCATCGATACCTGCGTTAATCATGGAATTACCTGATATCTTGAGCATAAACACATCCTCGACAAATCTTGCGACATCCGAGGATATAGAACGCCACTCCCCTGCAATCTCTATAGATTCAACGGGAAGGCCTGCCGTAGTCGTGCCGAGGACAGGAGCCAGCGCTGGGCGGCCAATTGCTACATACCCCAATTGGAGAATGGCATGGCTACGAGCCCCGCTGTCTTTCTTGATATAGCCGCCCTTGCGGAGCTTTTCTAGCAGGTCGACAATTGACTGGTTGGACGATACGCCAAGATTTTCACGCATTTCTTCGAAAGTGGGGGGGTAGCCGGTACTTGCAAGGTAGTTATATATCACGCTAAGAAGGTCTTTTTGCCGCTTGGTTGGGGCCTTTTGCATAATAAAAAGGGTACCCGACTATTCAGTCTGG
>MEWX01000014.1:597-29210 GCA_001775485.1 Candidatus Adlerbacteria bacterium RIFCSPLOWO2_01_FULL_51_16 | reverse complement strand
CCCCATCGCAACGCCGGCCTTTGTTTTTGCGTTTTGGATCTGGTCAAACAGCGCTGCCTCAACGACACCACAGACGGTGGTGAGCATCTCTTTGCACAAAAGGGACTCAACAGTGAGATAGATCTGATAGTCGTTGTACAGGTTGATCAAAAACTCAAGATACTGCATCTGGTAGGCAATATTCTCACGCAGGTCGATGTTGGCGATAAAACCCCATTCGTCTTTATAAAAATTGGCGGTATGCGGATGCCGCTCTTTGGAGAAGAGCTCTTTCTTGTTTGCGTTGTCTGCGCGCCGGTTGTCGCCGCTACCCAGCGTTTTCTTAAGCAAATCCATCGCCCCACCCTAGCAAATATGAGCGATTTTGCTACTAGAATCCCCTTGCCCTTTTGAGGTTCCTTGCACTTTTTAAGTGCGAAGTGCGAGTTTGTTTATCCTTTAAATTATACGCGGTCAGTATCTCGACGACATTAGTCTTGTCTGCATCGGAAATTATCTCGGTTGTGTATGACTGTATTTTTCTAACGATATCTCGTGCCTGGCCTACTGCATTAGTACCAGATACTTGCAGCTTCTCCGCAGAAGGAAACGCTACAAAACCAATGATAGGCAGCTTTGGATAAAAAGGTCTTATTAGTGTCTCTAGTGCTTTAGTGTGCGCATAATTTTGATAGAGAGGATTATAAAATTTCTTTTTATAACGATAGATAACTTGTGTCCAGTTGCGCTGATATGCGTTGCCAAATATCCATCCACTATAAGATTTTGTCTCAATGACAAAAATTCCGAAATTTGATACCACTACGTGGTCAACTTGCGTCGTCGAAATGTTACCATCCGAAGGCAGCATTAAGTTGTCGAGTATGGTGTATTTAATAGGATCCAAATCCGAAAGCTTCTTGGAAACAAATTTCTCGCCGCTTCTTCCAATAAGAAACGGGAGTTTCCATTTCAGTATGAAAACTCCAATCCAGACAATGGCCGCAAAAGATACGGAAACAATGAAGAACTGTTGGAGTACGTTTTGTATGTCGCTTAATCCAAACATTTGTCCACCCTATCAAACCCAGGAGATTTTGCTATTTCTCCCCCTCCCCTTCTTTTAAATCTTGTGTCTGGATGGGGCTTTTGACACCAGGGACCCAGGCGGTGTCGATTGTGCCGTGCTCTTTTTCATAGCCCGCAAGTTGGTGGGATAAACTTTGCACCAGGCGTTTGAAGTGCTGGGGTGTGAGCGAATAGAAGGTGCCTGCCTCCCCTACAAGCATCCCCACTACAAAATATTCTTTTGCCCGAGCGGCTAGTACGTTGTCGCAAAATTGCTTCGGAACTTTATTGAGATTCATATTCTATAATTTATTTTTTTAATCGGCCGGGCCAGCACTTGGGGCACGGTGGCGAGCCGCGGAATTTGTGGCCGCGGCTGCAGGTGCGCCAGCCGTTGTTTTTCTTCATCCTTATACTTTACCGCACTTGGACAAAGAAAGTTATTGTGTCTCCCGAGGCGAAGTGTTCGGCCTGACGGACTTTTAGTTTAAGCGGCAAGAGGTAGGTGCCCGCGCGCTTGTCGGGGAAGATTGAGGTCTGCCAGCTTGTTTTGCCTATGGTTGCAACAACCGGGATGGAACCAAAACCGCGTTTCACTTTTCCAAATTTTTCTTTTAACTCTTTGGCGTACTTTTTGTCTACAAAAATAAAATGCCACGCGGCCGTGCTGCCGGGGTAGAGCCAAACCTTTGCCCGCGTTTTATACACTTTTTTCTGCATCGTTTACTTCAAGAGTCCTTGGGGTACGAGCGATTGCCCGAGGAAACCCTCTATTCTTTTTAGTTCCGCATCTTTTAGTTTTGGATTACTGTCTGCAACGCTTTTTGCAAACTCGTACAGTATGTCGTTGCTTACAGAAAGCCACCAGCCATTGCTATAAAGAAAATACAAGAGGGTTGCCACCGCGATACGCTTGTTGCCATTTTGGAAGGGATGGTCTTTTATCATGAAATAAAAAAGGGCCGCTGACTTGCCGAGCAGCCCTTTGTACAGGCTCTTTTTATCAAACGTTTGAAAGGGTGCGTTTATGGCGCTTTCTAACTTTGCCGGGAAACGGGTTTCAAACCCCGGGATCGGTTCGTCCCACTCCATAAGACTCTTGGCGAGACGGAACGCAACATATTCAACATCGACTACGCTGATTTTCTGTATGCGGGCCATTACTCTTTGCCGAGACGCCGGAGGGCATCGCCATACTCCTGCACAGTGCGCTCTACCGACCGGTCAATCTCTTTGCGGCGTGTCTCCGAAACGAGCGTCCCCAAAACCGCCCCCATTTCCTCTTTAGGTATTACATAATTGCGTCCGATCTTTTCGGCTTGTATAGCACCCGATTTAATCTTCTTGAAGATGGCTACACGGCTGATACCGAGCATTTTTGCCAGCTCTGCAGTAGAGAAGAAGCTTCGATTTTTCAAAATGTCCTTATTTGTAGGCATATTCCTAGGTTAACATATGTTAACCTACCAAACAATGGGTTATCAAAAGGAAACTTTTGCTACTTTGCCTGGCAAATGTGACGGGTTTTGCACCCAAGGAAGCGCCGGTCGTTCTCGACCGGCGCTTGGTTCAAGGTAGGACCTGAGCAAGAACTCTTGAGATCCCTTCAACGTCATTGGTTATCTTAGTTGCGATCTCCGCTTCGCGCACCGCGGTAATCCCAGAATGAAATTTGATGATAACGCTTGGGCCATAGAAACGCGCGTCCCCCATGACCGCTACTGAGTCGGGACCGAGGCAAAGTACCTCACACTCCATCCCGGCAACCGCTCTTTTTACGCTAGTGAGTAGATCTTCTTGCACTTTCTCCTCCTTTCAAAGAGCTGTAGAAGGTACTACCCTATCACGCCATCTAAGAGACACTACTGACTTATACACAGGCCAAGACTCTGCCTCAGTAAGAGTTTTGCTACTCAACAAAGGTGAGGACAGAATAAAAAAGAAACAAAGCAAAGGGGCGGCCGTCTCTGACGGCCGCCCCATAGCTGGGGCTTTATACCCAGCGCGGCTGAATGATAGTCCTTGCGTGCATCTCGTCGAGCTTGTCAAAACGGATGACCGAAAAGGCGTTGATGCGCATGCCTTCGAGTAGGACCTTGCCGGTCAGCTGCCCGCACGCCTCGTGCTCCATCATGTCATACAGACGCAGGTGGAAGATGTCTATTGGCTCGCCGACGGCTTGCCCTTGACCTACCCCTGCCAACCTGAAGGGGTATGGCCGATTCTTGAACCAACGATACCAGTACAAGAGGCGGCACGCGGAGCGCAGGAGCCGATTCTTCGAGCGCAGGCGTATTACCCCGTCGATACCAGACGAAAAACTCTCAAGAGAACTCATGGTCGCCTCCCGCGAAGCTGATCAGATCTAAAAGAAAAATAACCTAAAGGCTTCAAAAAGTCGAGCTGCCGGCCAGAGGCTCAAATTGAGCCTAGCAAATGTGGGGAGTTTTGCACTAAAAGAAAACGGCGCGGGAGGACCCGCGCCGTTTGACCTGTTGGTGATTATTTCGGCGCCTGCGCCAGCGTGCCACAGGAATTGCCGGCGATCTGCGACACCGTGACGAAGCTGACGCCCTGTGCCTTGAGTGCCAGAACGATTGCGGGGAATGCCATTACCGTCGTCAGGCGGATATCGTGCATCAGAATGATGCCTGCCCCGTTGCTTGTGACGATTTTGACTATCCGCGCCGTGTTGCGGTGGAGCCAATCCTTGGTGTCCACCTGCCAATTGATGAAAGGTCTGCCCTTGTAACATTTGCCCACGTAGTGGGTATTGCCACCAGGCGCTCGCAAAATGCCCGGCACCGTGCCCACCGCCCTGCGGAAGGCCTCGTCGGTCTTCTCGATTTCCCACGCCACATTGGCCGGCCGCAGTTTCTTGTGGCTCCACGAGTGGTTGCAGAGTTCGTGGCCGTCTGCGAGGGCCTGCCGCACGATGTCGGGATACTTCTCTACGTTTTGCCCGACCATGCAGAGGGTAATTTTGACCCCCGCCACACGCGCCATCGTAAGGAGCGTGCGGGTGTAGACAGGATGCGGGCCGTCGTCAAACGAGAGTGCCACCTCTTGCGCAGGTGCCGCAGTTGAGACGAAAAGAGCCGTGAGTGCTATTGCGTATATCCGCATTGGTTCCTCCCCTGGTGTGGGTTTCTATTCTGTGCGGAGTTCTATCACAACCCCCCTTCCCCTGGCAAATGTGTAGGATTTTGCAAAATCTTATTTACTCCAACAATTCTTTAAGAACCGGGAGGACGCGCTCGGCGATTTGCGCGTAGCCCGCGTTGTTAGGGTGGATTTCGTCTGACATATATTTGCTGTCGCCCAGAAGCCCCTCCAACACGTTGGAAACAAATGCTGTGTGGTGCGTGTCGCGCAATTTTTCAAACTCTTCGTCAAAATGGTCTCTGAAAAGCCCGCCGCGGATGCCGAGCAGAAGCACCACCGCTCCCCTGCCGTGTATGTATGAAATAATTTTGCTTAGATTTTCAAATGTTTGCGCCTCCGGCACGCGGCGCAGATAGTCGTTGCCGCCGAGAAGCACAATGACGACTTTGGGGTTGTACTTCTCCAACTCCCCAATGCGTTCAAGCCCCAGAGCAGTTGTGTCGCTGGAGCGACCGAGGTTTATGATGGGGTGCCCAATTTCTTGTGCGATGAGCGAAACAAAATCGTTGCCTTCGGTTGCGCCCACTCCTTCAACAAGCGAGTCGCCGAAAGCGATGATGTCTGTGCCAGTCGAAGGATAGTTCGTTATCGATACCTCGCCGCGAAAAAAGAAAATATACGAGGCGCCGGCAAGAAAGAGAAGTGCCCCGAGAAGCGCGTAGCGGAGGTTCATTACTTAAATCCTAGCGAATTCCCGAGATTTTGCTACAGTGTCTACTGGCTTTGTGTTCCACAAAAAAGAGGGGTAGACCGTGGGAAGTACGATACTCAACCAGCACACACCGCACCTTGCCTCGGGCAACACGCGGCGAGCCACCGTTTCTTACCAGACGGAGTTTCGGGGGAGGATCATAAACGTAAGTCGCAAGGGTGACTACGGCTTTGTCGGCCGAAACACCATCAGCCGCATGGACGGCAAAGACCTTGGAATCGATTTTAGGCACGACCTGCGGCTCCATGTTAAGAAGAACCGGGAGCTTAGCGACCCACTGCCGTGGGACGTTACGGTTCGCTTCTTTCTTGGACCCGACCCCCACTCGCGAGACGGCTTTGAAGTTTTGGGAGCCCGTTTACTCTAAACGTACGGCTCGCAGAGAACATACCAAAACCCCGGCGCTTTGAGCGCCGGGGTTTTCATTTTTATGCGATTTTAATTTTATTAATCGTCGTCGCTGTCTCCTTTGTTACCTTTTCCTTCTGAGTTGCCGCGATTGTTGTCGTTGTCATCATCTTCGTCTTCATCGTTTTCATTCTCATCCTCGTCGCTATCGTTGTCATTGCTGTCGTGGAAGAAACTCTGGAGGTTGTCACCGAAGCGCTTCATGATGCCCAAGGGAATAGTGTATCCCTCGTTGAGAAGCTTTTTGAAGATGCCCGGCGGTAGCCCGTCGATAAACCCTTTGTGTTTGCCGTTATCTTCAAACTCGTGATCATTGCCGTTATCGTCTCCATCGTCGTCATCGTCGGTTGTGGTTGCAAGCACGGTCAACACTTCGCTTGCGCAGGAGCTTGTTGCCGCTGCGTTAAGCAAGTCGCCGGAATATACCGCCTGCCAGTAGAAGGTGCCCGGAGTGTTGAACTGAATGGTGTTTGAGTCGGGGACGCTACCGTCTACTACGGTTTTTGTACCGGCGCTTTGCGCGCCGAGCGTACAAGCGCTATTGGTATATACACTGTACGCAACGGTGCCGCTTGCATTTGCGGTCTCGTTGTTGAGAGTTGCGTTGTCATGCACCGAACCCCCGGCAAACACCGTTGTGGTTGAGAGCGTGGTTGTGATTGAGGTGTCCGGAGCGGTTGCGGTAAGTATTCTGCAGACGCTGTCTGAAGGCGCATTATCCGCATCGCCGTTGTAGTGGGTGATGTAGGAGAGGCCGGACGCTGGAGTGGTAGTGGTTGCAGACTCTGCTTCCCCACCGGTGAGCGCGACCCCAGCTTCTACTGCCGGGTCTCCGGAGCAGGACGTGTTTGCGTACCGTCTAAAATCAACCGTGCCCGTGGGAGTGGTTGAAGAGGTTGTGGTCGCAACAAGCGCGTGCGCGTGTACCACCGACCCTATCGGGCTTTCGGTGATTGTGGCATGAGCGCTGTTGTGAATAGTGGTTGTTATTTCGGGACCGACTTCTGCTTTAGCGAAAAACGCCGAAAAGGCGAATGTTGCAGCTACAGCAACAACAGCGACCGCCCCTATAAGGGCTGCCGGCTTGTGGGCTATAGCTAAGACGCGAGTGTTCATATGTGTATGTTTAATGCCAAATAAACGGGTAAAAGGACCCTACGCGAGAGGAGACGGCTTAGTATAGCCGTACTTACGTGGAATTACCCTGAAGAGGGCTATTAGGTAACGTTGCTCAAAAGTGTCAACCTTATGGCTGTGTCGAGGTCGCCCCGGGGGAGGCGGATGTTTTCAGCTGAAGTGAGCGGCGAATTTGGTCGAACTCCGCAATGAGCGCCGCTTTGTCAAACTCACGCACCGAGCCCGCGGGGTAATTGCCGATGTTCGTTGAGTGAATGAAATACCTGATTGCGGTGCAGGGTTTTGAGTTTGCTACCGCGTAGACCCACTCTTCGTAGAGGTTGCCTGCGGCGGCGCCCGAGGAGGTTGCAAGCGAGTAGAGAACTCCCCCGTCGGTTGTGGGTTGCGCTTTTACATTGGCCTTCAGATAAATATCGCCGGTGCAATTTTGCGCGCGCGGAAGCCATTCGATGCTTATGTATGAGTCGGATGAAAGATTGGTGCCGGTTGCCATCGAGATGGGAACGGAAAATTTGACGCCGTGGATGAGTTTGTTTGGACCAAACTGGTCGTATGCGTAGGACTCATTGAGCGCATAGTTTTGCGGATACCGCAGTGTTAGCCCGAGTGTTGAGGACGCGTACGTGCTCCTAGTATCGACGGGGATTATTGGCTCTTCGACTTTTGGTTGTCCGCCGAAGAGGTTTGAGAAGGTTTCGGGGAAAATCCAGAGAAAGATGCCCAAGGCGATGAGAATTGCCGCTCCGACGAAGATAAAAAATGTTTTCATGTTTTCTTTGTGCTAAGTGCTAATGCGCCCGCCGCGGCAGCTATTGAGAGATCGCGGAAAAGAACAGGGAACTCTGACGGGTTAAATATAACTATTGCGACGAGCATTGCGCAAGCTACTGAAGACGGCCAAAAAATCCTCCACCCTGAGAGTATCCAGAGGGCAAGAATGACCTCGACGAGGCCAAAGAGGTGCAAAAGCACAAGTTCCGGCACGCCAACACTTAGAGCTGCCTGACGCACAAACTGCGGAAAATAGCCAAGCCACGTGTAGGGCTCGAAAAGAGCGTTGAGGGCCGGGTAGAGGAAAGAGAACGCGAGGCCTGCGCGCAATAGAAGGTTTTGGAGGCGGTCGAGCACCATGCCTCTATTCTACACCTGGGGCTACTCGACGACGATTACCTGACCGAAGTCGCTTGACTGTGAATGGTTGTGATAGCCCCAGGTGCCAACTTTAGTGAAGGTGAAGGAATAGCTCGAGCCCACCTTACATTGGTCAAACGAGTTGTCTGTGGTGTCGTCGCAATGTGCTGAAAGAGACGTGCCGGAGTAGACGGAGTGAGTCGGGTGCATCGCCGAGGCAACCCACATATCCACGCTCGGGTTGCTGTCGACGAAGGTTACAGCGCCGCCTTTTTTAATCGTGACCGGAGACGGAGAGAAGCCACTTGAGGAGTAGGTGACGGTGACGCTCGTCGGCGTAGGTGCCGTCGTTACGTCTATGTTGACATTGGTGTCGCCAGAGGTAGTAGGAGGCGTGTTAGTTGGATTAGTTGGAGCGGGTGCCGGGGCGGGGGCTACGGACAAGAAATACCAGCCGCCAAGGACTACCAGCACAACAACGATAACAAGCCACACAAGAGATGTAGTACTCATATTCATTTTAAATTATCTAAATAATATAGTGCCCCACTATATCACACCACCGTGGATGAACCCTACATGAACCCGGGAGGCCTAGAGGCAACGGATGCAGACCATTTGATCTTTACGGGTGCGGAGATACTTGTTGCCGCAAGCACAGATGAAAATCTCCGCCCGGCGCGGGCGCTCCACCCATTTACCCCAGACGTGGGCTGTTTTTTGTGTTTTTTGCTCCGGTTTCTTCATGATGGTCAAGAAAAAAGCCTCAGCCAGAAGCCAAGGCGTTAAACGCATAATATCAGAAAAGAAGGCGTCCGTCAACTATTTTACTCTTTGAACGTGAAGGGCGGATATTCGTCGCGCAAACCGAAAATGTAAGCGTTGACCCGGACCTGCCAGCGCAAAATTCCAACCATAAACTCGTGCATTTGACGCGGGTAACTTCCGGTAAAAAGGACGACTATCTGGCCCGCAACCCCGACGACAAACGAAATAATACCGAGCGCCCACAGCACCACCAGGTGAGGAATGAGGATAATAATTTTCGGTATGAGAAACAGGAGCGTCATCAGCGCCAAAAGCCGCGAGGAATGTTCGGGCACCGGGATATGTAATTCAACCGGGTGTTGTTTTTCCATATGCCTCAATTATACCTGAAAACTGCATTAACGAGCGGCCCCAGTGTATGTATTGGATTTTCCCACAGTTGGAACTATACACATGGGACTTAGGTTTAATGTACAGACGTTCAGCGGCGAAAGGGTCCAAAATGGCACAAATCAAAATGCGCCGAGCGGTAGAAGCCGACTTACGGTCTATCGCGGCAATCAACACCGCGGTCTTTCTCGGAGACCGCGACCGCCTCGAAAGCGCTTTGGAGTGGGTGACGTGTTGGTTCCATGCATACCCGCTCTATCAGTATTTCGTGGTCGAAGTGGACGGGACGCTCGCGGGCTATGCTGGCTGGCAGGTGCACGGCGGCTTCAAGCGTGCAGAGCCGGTCGTCGAGCTCGACCAAATAGGCATCGCCCGAGAGTACCAAGGGCTTGGCTTGGCGCCAGACCTTATGCGCAAATGCATGCGTGAAATTGTCGAGTGGACGAAGCAAAAGAATGACCGCATCGAAAGCCACGTCACATTCGTCGTGTGGGGCTACACCTTCAACTTCAATGCACTAAGCGTGTATGCCAAACAGTTCGGCGACGGTGTGTGCGGCTTTCGGACACAGTTCGGAAGTCGAGCAGAAAGCATGTTGCGCTTGCGGATGCCGGTCATTTTGCCCGTTCGAGATGCGTAGACGGAGCCCCGGACATTTTGTCCGGGGCAATTTTTAAATAAAAGATTTTAACTCACACAGTGAGCGTACGTGGTGGTCCGCTTCGGGCCACCGCTGTATAGTTGGCCGTAGCGTTTGTACTGCTTTGATTCCAAGTCGCTTTGCTGCGCCAAGTTCTGACAAAGGATTGTCTCCTACTACAAGGACCTCGGATGCCTGCCAATTATATTTTTGCAATAGTTCTTTGAAAATTACCTCCTTTCCCTTCCGTTCAAACCGATTATCGAGAGCGTCAATAATTACTGTATCAAATAGATGGGAAATATTGAGTTGATCAATTTTGCCTTGTTGAAATTTTCTATATCCCGTTGTTACCAGTATCTTTGTTGCCGGCAAGTCTGCAATACATTCTTCATCTCCAAACGATTTTATCCCGTCAGGTACATCTATCTGTCTGTACGCTTGTCTAATTTTTTCTGCAATAGACCCCGGCACAGAAAACATTTCGATAGTATCCTCAAGACTGGTAGTCCATAATTGCGTATCAATTTTATTTTTTAAATCATCAGAAAGCTCTGAATTACGAAAGGCATTGAGCACCGGTTCGAAGAATGGCCCGGAGAGAGTGTGCGTATCCAAGATACACATGTCGAGGTCAAAAATAATTCCTTTTACCATGAAAATGCTGCTGCCGGACTTGGATTCGAACCAAGATAAATAGCTCCAGAGGCTATTGTCCTACCATTAGACGATCCGGCAATACAAAGGAACGATAGCAAAAAAAGCCTCTAAACTCTACTCAGCGCGGACGGGAGAAGAGTTCTGTTGCATAGATCGAGTCGCCCGAGACGACAATCCCGAGCCCCTCGTCCGTAAAGACTTTTTGCAAAATATTTTTACGGTGGCCCTCGCTCCCCATCCACCCCTGCACAATAACCGCCGCGGCATCGGAAACCGTGTAGCGAAAATTGCTTTTCATCAAGAACAGGTTCTCCCCTACCCACCGCCACTTATACTCCGCCGCATCAAGCCGGCACGCCGAGTCGCAGCCATCGTCGTCTTCGTGCGCAAAGTAATTGTTCTTTGCCATGTCTGCGCTGTGGAGACGCGCCACATCGGCAAGAGCTTCGTCGTACTTGAGGACCCTAAGCCCGTTGCGTACACGTTCTACATTGATGCCGTCGTGTATGGCCGCCTCAAGCGCCACCACAAAATCGGCGTCGTACTCGGGAGGTTCCTCCTGCTTTTGCTCCGGCGCTGCATGTGTGGTCGGAGCAAGCGGAGGTGGTTCGGAGACCACAGGCACATCTTCCGCGGTGGGTAGAGGAATAAAGTTGTTTAACGTTGCGCGTACAAACTCTTGTGCCTCTTTTGAAGATGGCTTGGGCAGAGACGACGCCCAGTAGAGAAATGCGGACGCAAAGAGAAGAAACGCCAGAGCAAGTGCTTTCATGTCAGTTGCGGGGCGCGCCATGCCCGCAGGAGTTTTTTGCCGGTGTCAAACATCACCGGGACCTCAAGATAATCTATAGAGATACCCACCCACGCGAGCCACAGTGGCAACACAGTCCCCGCTTCGTTAAATGCGGTGACAACAAACTCGTCTGTAATCCAAAATATATGGAGCCACTGCGAGTTGAGAAACAATAAATATGTGGCACCTATAAATGAAAAGCGGGTACGCAACTCGTTGATATAGACAAGCGAGACGGAAAGAATCGCCGGAATCTCGCCGTAATCGACTAGAGCCATAACTGTGCTCCCCGTACCCCCAAGAGTAAGCAGTGGCGTGCCAAAAAGATGCGCCCACACTACCTCACCAAAAAGCCAGACAAGATGGAATATCTGAACAAGAAAAAGAGCGACCGCAATCGAAAGATTGAGGGTGTAGTTCCTTTCATACCAAGCCCAAAAAGCCCCCCACATATGTTATTTTTTTTCGCTCGCCTGCCTGCGCAGGCAGGCTGCTTTGAGAAAAGCGGAAAAGAGCGGATGGGGCGAGAGCGGACGGGAGAGAAACTCCGGATGAAATTGTGTCCCGAGCATGAAGGGGTGTACTTCTTTGGGGAGCTCGGCTATCTCCATGAGGTTGTGGTCCGGCGATACGCCTGAAAATTTTAGCCCTGCTTCTGTGAGTTTCATTACATATTCCGGGTTCACCTCGTAGCGATGGCGGTGGCGTTCGCGGACTTCGCCTACTCCCCCATAGGCCTCCCCAGCAATGGTGTTTGAGCGCAGTTTGCACGGGTAACCGCCGAGCCGCATGGTGCCACCATAGTCGCCTTTTGTCATCTTTTCTTTTTGCTCGGGCATCAGGTCGATAACTGCATGTTTTGCTCCTGCGTCAATCTCTGCGGTTGTAGCGCCCACAAGCCCCGCGACGTTGCGCGCATACTCTATAACCATAAGTTGCATACCGTAACAGAGACCGAAGTACGGAATTTTATTCTCCCGCGCATATTTGATAACCGCGATTTTTCCCTCTATCCCCGACTCGCCAAAGCCGCCCGGCACCAAAATACCGTCATACCGGGAGAGCTCTTTGAGACGCTCCCCGCTCCATGCTTCAACCTCGGCATCGTGCTGCGCAGAGTCTTTGGTATTTATAAAATGCAGAACGAGTTTGAGATTTAGGTGGTAGGCCGCGTGTTTGAGCGCCTCGATAACCGAAATATACACGTCAGAGAGAACGAACTCTCCCGATTTAAAATATTTACCCGCTATCGCAATACTAACTTCCTGCTCTCCGTTTTTTGATTTATCAACAAACGCCTGCCACTGTGAGAGGTCCGATGCGCGCCTCTCAAGACCCAACACATCCGCCAAGATATCTCCGAGGCCGTCTTTTTCATAATTGAGCGGCACATCGTAGATGCTTTCAACGTCGGGAGCGGATATCACACGCTCGGAGGGGATATTACAGAAGGTCGCTATCTTTTCTTTGCGCTTTTTATCAAGCGGCATGGTCGCCCGCGCAAGTATTATATCCGCTTGAAGACCTGCGGAGTTAAGTTCGCGGCTGGCATATTGCGTTGGTTTTGTCTTCATCTCCCCGATGTTGTTGGGAATAGGCACGTAGGACAGCATCACGACCGCCACATCCATGGGGTGCATTTGCTTTAGCATGCGGGCCGCTTCAAGAAATATTATGTTTTGATATTCGCCGATTGTTCCGCCAATTTCTATAAGGGTGATATCCGCCTGCGCCGCCTCGCGCGCTTTTTCTATCCGGCGCAAAACCTCCAGAGGCACGTCCGGAACCACTTCGACGTTTTTGCCCTTGTATTCAAGATTGCGTTCGCGCTCGATGATGGAGCGGTATATGCGCCCGGTTGTCATATAATTGATTTCCGGAAGCGTCTCGCCGAGGAATCGTTCATAGTTGCCCATGTCCTGGTCGGTCTCGTACCCGTCGTCGAGCACAAACACCTCGCCGTGCTCGGTCGGGTTCATAGTGCCCGCATCTACGTTGATGTAGGGGTCGATTTTGAGCGCCGTCACACGGAATCCTTTTGATTTGAGAATGCAGCCAATTGCCGAAGTTGCGACTCCCTTGCCGATACCGGACATTACTCCGCCGACGACGAAGATATACTTCCCTTTCGTCGTTGTGCCTTTTTGTGGTTTAGGCATGTCTCTTAGATTAAATGGTGAGGTACCTTCTCACCGCGAGAAAGCTTGCAACCGCCCCGAGTACGACCCCCGTGCCGACAATCAACAGAAAGAATAGCGGAAAGTGTGAAAGGTAGTAGGAGAAAATATTGATCCCGCCGAAAAAATCTTCCGTCGTTGCCCCCAGCCACCACGTGAGCGGATAGAAAAGGACAAGCGTTATAACTCCGGCAATGAGCCCGTACAACACACCCTCAACCATAAAGGGCGCGCGGATATAGAACTGGCCCGCTCCAACAAGCCGCATGACCGAAATTTCATCGCGGCTAGTGTATATCGCGAGACGTATGGTGTTGAGAGAGATGGCTATGGTGGTAGCTACAAGCACCAAAATAATAAAGAAGCCGATGAGTTTTGAGGAGTCCGTTATCGCAGTCAAACGGTCTATCGCCGCACGGTGAGCCTCGTCAAAATAATTAATCTTGTCTATAACCGAGGGCTCTCCCGCCTGAAGAGCTTGCTGGCCCTGCAAGAACTGTGCTATTGCCCCATACTGGGTGATATCCTTCGCCTCGACGTTGAGAACGGCGCCGAGCGGATTGTCTTCAAGCTCGTCGAGTGCTTGGAGAGTCAGCTGGTCGTTTTGGTGCCGCTCACGAAATGCGGCAAGGGCCTCCTCTCTTGAGAGATACTCGACTGATTTGACTTCGGGCAAGGCCTCAAGAGAGCTCTTCAGTTCAACAATACGCTGCTCTTGGGCATCAACAGTGAAGTACACATTCATGTCCGCCTGACTGCGAAACTCCGAGAGTGTTGTTTGGAGGATGACCCCCGTAAAGACCGAGACCCCGATGATGAATAGCGTAAAAATCATCATCAGAATCGCCGAGAGAGATACAAAGCCGTTGCGCCAAAAATCCAGGAAGCCGGCTCTAAAAATTCTTTTTGTGGTGACCCAGTTCATGATTACAGTATATACTTCCCTTCTTTGTCGTCGCGTATCACCTTGCCGCGATCCATCGTGATGACGCGTTTTTTAAGTGAGTCGATGACACCCTTGTTGTGGGTGGTAAGGATAATGGTAGTGCCGAGGTCGTTTATTTTTCTGAGAATCTGCACTATCTCAAAAGTGTTGACGGGGTCGAGGTTGCCGGTCGGCTCGTCTGCGACGATGACATCCGGTTGGTTGACTATCGCGCGGGCAATGGCGACCCGCTGTTGTTCGCCACCGGAGAGCTCGCTCGGAAAATTGTTTATTTTGTCTCCGAGATCGACGAGTTCCAACACATGCGGGACATCGGAAAGTATCTCCTCCTCTGGACGCCCGGCCGCCTCCATGGCAAAGGCAATATTTTCAAACGCTGTTTTATTGGGCAGAAGGCGAAAATCCTGAAATACGGTGCCGATCTTGCGCCGAAGTGTGTTGATGGATTTTAGCGGTACTTCGTGTACGTTGACCGACTCAAAAAAGACCGAGCCGGAACTCGGTTTTTCTTCGGCAAGGAGCATTTTGACGAGGGTGGTCTTCCCGGCGCCGGAGTGGCCGACAATTGAAATAAATTCGGAGGGCTCTACTGAGAAGGACACGTCCTGAAGCGCCGCCATCCCCCCACCATAGATTTTGGAAACACGGTCAAAATATATCACAACGCACTCTATTGTAACCTGTTATTGCGTATCTGCCAAAAACGGTTCGATGTTTCCATTGAGAACCCCCTCTGCATCGCGGACCTCTACATCACTACGGTGGTCTTTGATCATTTGGTAGGGGTGGAGCACATAGGAACGGATCTGACTCCCCCATTCGATTTTACCCGCGGCAACGGAGAGATCAGCAATAGTTTCTTTGCGCTCTTCTTCGAGCTTGCGGAGGATTTTTGCGGTGAGGATGGCACGTGCACGCTTTTCATTTGCGCCTTGTGTGCGCTCGCCATCGACGTGTGCGGAGAGCCCGGTCGGTGTGTGAACGATGCGTACCGCTGTTTCGCGCTTGTTTACATTTTGTCCGCCGGGGCCGGAGGAACGCGCAACTGTTATCTCTAAATCATCTTCCGAGATTTCAATATCGGACACTTTTTCCAAGACCGGCAAAATTTCTACTAATACAAACGAGGTATGGCGCTTTTGGGTTGCGGAGAACGGCGAGATGCGCACCAGTCGGTGCACGCCATATTCGTTTTTGAGTGTGCCGTATACATTTTTCCCCGAGATTTCAACCGAGAGATTGCGAAAGCCGCCGTGGTCGTTTTGGTTTTCATGCAGAACTTTGACACCCCAACCGCGCTTCCCGACATAGCGGCTATACATTTCATAGAGCATGCGGGCAAAATCCTCGGCATCATCGCCGCCGGCACCAGCGACAATAGAGAGAACTGCGCTCCCCTTTTCATACTTTCCACCTCCCTCAAGTTCGTTTTTTAAATCCTGCAGCTCTTTGATGAGCGTTTGAGCTTTTCCTTTATCAGCCCAAAAATCGCCGCCCTGCATAAGGCCTTCGATTTCTTGAATACGGGCGGTTATTTCTTCTTTTGTTTTCATCTGAGCCGGAGGCCGGGGTTGAACCGGCGACCTATCGCTTACGAAGCGATTGCTCTACCAACTGAGCTACTCCGGCATATCCTATTTATCTTGAAATTGTATACCAGGGAGCCGAAGACCGGGATTGAACCGGTGACCTCCCCCTTACCATGGGGGTGCTCTACCAGCTGAGCTACTTCGGCATCACATATACAGGTATATGCTTGCGCGAGAGACGGGACTCTCCTTCGACTAAACTTTTGCCGTCGCAAAAGTTTGTCTAGGCACCGCCTCGCGGTTTTATGTACTCACAAAACATCGCTCTGGCGTTCGAGCCCCTTGGCAAGTGAAGCAGTCCACTTGCCCCTCTCGAGCGTCAAAACCGCAAGACAAATACCGAGCGGTATTTGTCTTGACAGTTTGCGCGAGAGACGGGACTCGAACCCGCAACCTCGTCCGTGACAGGGACGCGCTCTAACCAGTTGAGCTACTCCCGCAAAACATTCCGTATATTAGCGCAAAACGCCTCGATTTGGAACGGGTGTCGGCGGAAGGACTTGGCCACAACTCTTCGCCTTGCGAAGGTTGCCGGCCCCGCCTCGCTGTCGCTGAAGCGACATGCTCCGGCCTGCAAGTCCTCACCCGACGCATGCAGATGCGTCGCTCCGCTGCACACTAGTGTCGGCGGAAGGACTTGCACCTTCGACCTTGGCTTTATGAGTGCCATGCTCTAACTACCTGAGCTACGCCGACGTATAAAACACGGTAACATTTTCACCTCTTTGCTTCAACAAATTTTTCTGCTACACTATTCTCACTTAGGGCGCAGGGCCCTTATAGCGGGGTGGAGGAGTAGTACCTCACAAGGCTCATAACCTTGGGACCCGGGTGCAAATCCCGGCCCCGCAACAAGATAGTAAGATTCGATAATTAGATCTCCTTTCTTGACTGCAGTAGCCCGGGCGCTGCCCCGGCCCCGCAACAAGAATCGCCTCTTTCTTAGTGTTCAGATAATCCCAAATTCTTCAAACACGCGCGCGTAGAGGTCAATGGTCGCGCGCGCTTCGCGCTCCAAGAGCGGGTAGGCCTGGCCGAGATGCGCGATTGCATTTCTTACTTTGTGAGCCTGCCACGCAAGATCGAGCGTTGTAAATTGGAGCGGGTTGGCACTCTTTAGTTGCTCGCCGACAGTCTCGCCGGTGTACCCTTGCTCGTTTAGCAGTTCCTCGAGCATCGTGTCTGCCTCTAGTATTGCCAAACGCCAGTTGTTTTCGTCCGGTGTGCTTATAAGCGCTACAACACGCTCCCATCGGGCGTTGCCTTTGGCCTCTTCAAGCGCTGCGATCTTCTGGCGGGCCTCTTCTTCACGTTTATGTAGTGCCTCGTGCTCAACCCCAACCAAGCGTATCCGCACCAAGACGAGTACGATAAGAAAAATGAATGCGAGTGTAAGCCCCGCAATGGTGAGCTGCGTCCAAAACGAAGCTACCCAATCCGAAAAACCCGAGGTGTCGGTGGAGACTCCGGAAAACAGCTTGTACACCCGCAGAAGCAAGTATTCTATGTTGAGAAAATCTACGTTCCCCATGATTATTTTTCTTCTAACGCTTTTCCTGCGGCAAACAGCGCCGCCTCATCGCCGTGCGCTGCGGTAAATTGGATGCCGACGGGTAGCTCTTTGCCGTCACGCGTCACGCTGCCCATGGGAATGGAGATTGCCGGATTACCCGTCAGGTTTGCGGTCACGGTAAAGATATCCGCAAGGTACATAGAAAGCGGGTCAGATTTCTCCCCTATTTTAAATGCGGGGGTCGGGGTTGTCGGGTTTGCAATACAATCAACTTCTTCAAGCACCCGGGTAACTTCAGCGGCAAGTTGTTTGCGAGCTATAGTCGCTTTGCCGTAATACGCGTCGTAGTAGCCCGCGGAGAGCACGTACGTGCCGAGCATCACACGGCGGCGTACCTCGGGACCAAAGCCCTCGCCACGCGTTTTTGCGTAATCTTCATAAAGCGAAGTACCTTTGAGTGAAAGGCCATAACGCACGCCATCAAAGCGCGCGAGGTTTGTGGATACCTCGGCGGGCATCACAATATAGTAGACGGCGAGCGCGAGGGAGGCGGAGGGCAATGCAATGTCGACGATTTCGTATCCTTTTTTCTTCAACCTTTCAAGCGATGTTTCAAAATTTTTGAGTACGTCTTGATCAACCCCTTCTACAAATAGACGCCGAGGTACTCCAATCCGCCGGCCGGCGGATTTTTTTGCATAGGTATGCTCGCCTATCGAAGTACTGTCGAGCGGATCCTCGCCTTTGATAGTATTGAAAATAAGTTCCGCATCCGCGACTGTTTTTGTGAGCGGTCCCGCTTGATCAAGAGAAGAACCCATGGCAATAAGGCCGGAGCGCGAGACCGCGCCGTAGGTCGGTTTCAGGCCGACGAGTCCGCAAAAGCTTGCCGGCTCGCGTATGGAGCCGCCGGTGTCGGTGCCCAAGCTACCTAGCGCCATGTGGGCGGCGAGGGCGGCGGCGGAGCCGCCGGAGGAGCCGCCGGGGACGCGCTCCTCATCGAAAGGGTTTTTGGTGGGTCCGTATGCAGAATTTTCTGTTGAAGAACCGTGTGCAAACTCGTCCATATTAGTGCGGCCGAGGAATATCGCACCCGCGTCTTTTAATTTTTTTATGACGGTTGCGTCGTAGCTTGCAACGTACCCTTCCAATATTTTTGATGCTGCTCCCGCACGCCGGCCCTTAATCAAAATATTATCCTTAATTGCAAATGGAATACCGAGGAGCGGGTGGCTCTCGCCCTTAGCCCTCCTTTCATCGGCTTTTTTTGCCTGCGCCTCTACATCGTCAAATACCTCCAAATATGCATTGAGAGATTTGTCTCGTACCTCAATATTTTTGAGACACGCGCGCACGAGATCTAGTGCGGAAATTTCTTTGGCACCAAGTTTCCTTGCCGCTTCGGTTATTGAAATAGAGGCAAGTTCAGATATTCCCATATATCATAATATCATAATCGCTCATTTTTCTATGATTTTGCGCACAACTGCGTAGTCCCCTTCGCGCTTGGGGAGTGCTTTGAGTAGATTCTCTCGCTTACCCGCAAGCAAGTCGCCTTCACGTTCTGTATCTTCGCGCATCACGTTTTTCAGCACGATACCAATCCCATCCCTCGCGGTCGAACCGCTCGGGATCTTCGCCGTAGAAACGGCTTCGACATACTCCAAAATATTTGAAATATCCTTTTGCAGCGTTTTAACCTCAGCATCGCTCAATTTGAGCCGAGCCAACGCAGCCAGTGTTTCGATCTCCTTTTTTGAAACCATTGTTTTATTATCGCACAATCTTTAAAAATTGTTCCTCTGTAAGGATTTGCACCCCAAGCTCCTGCGCTTTGGTGAATTTTGACCCGGGCTCCGCGCCCGCAACGACCGCAAAGGTGCTTTTGGATACGGAAGAAGAAATGTCCGCTCCAAGCAAGCGTAGGATTTTTTTTGCTTCATCGCGGGACATACCCTGCAGTGTCCCCGTGAGTACAAACGACTTTCCGAAAAGCGGCAGCTTTTCGCCCCGAGCTTGTCGGGGGACATCGTTTATAATGTGTATCAGTTTTTTTAGTCGTTTGAGCATTTCTTTATTTTCTTTTACCTCAAACCAATCCACAATCGCCTTCGCGACAACAGGCCCGATACCAACAATCGCGGACAGTTCGCTCTCACTCGCCCCCGCCAAATCGTCTACTGTTGTAAAGTTTTGTGCGAGGAGTAGCGCTGTCTCCTCCCCTACGTGCGGTATGGAGAGCCCTGTTAAGAGTCGCGAGAGGGGCGCATGTTTCCTTGCTTTTTGAAGCGAGTCAACCAATTTCTTTGCCGAGACCTCGGCAAACCGCTCGAGCGGCAACAGATCCCCCTCGGTCAGCGTAAAAAAGTCGTCAAAATGTTGCGCCAAGCCCTTTTCAAGCAAAAGATCGACTGTTTTGCTTCCCAGTCCTTCGATATTGAGCGCCCCCCGGCTGGCGAAGTGCCGCAAAACCCTGCGCTGAACTGCAAAAGAGTTTTTGGCAACACACCGCCACGCAGCCTCACCCGGAATGCGCTCAATTGCTCCATTTCCGCCGCACTCCGACACACGCACAGGCCAGCGGTAGGGTTTTGTGGTTTTTGGTCGAAGCTCAGGAAGCACTTTGACAATGTCCGGAATAACGTCACCCGCTTTTTGTAAGATAACCGTATCCCCAATGCGAACATCAAGTCTCTTTATTTCATCTTCATTATGGAGTGTCGCGCGCGAGACCATAGAGCCTGCAACCAAGACAGGTTTGAGGTGTGCAACCGGCGTCAAAACACCGGTGCGCCCGACCTGGAGCACAATATCTTCAACAACAGTTGTCACCTGCTCTGCGGGAAATTTGAAAGCGATCGCAAAGCGCGGCGCTTTGCCGGTGTAGCCGAGCCGCTCTTGGAGCGCGCGCTCATTGACCTTTATGACAATCCCGTCTATCCAATAACCTTGGTTTTTACTTTTCTTCCTCCATGCTTCCCAATACGCAAGAACTTCTTCAACCGTGTGCATCTGTTTGAAATGGCGATTAACCTTAAATCCCAACTCCTGGAGATAGCCGAGCTCTTTAACTTGCGTTGTGGGAAGGTCCTCAGAGGTTTGCGCCACATCGTAGATAAACGAGTCGAGCATACGGCCCGCAGCAATTTTTGGATCAAGCTGTCGAATAGACCCGGCAGCCGCATTGCGCGGATTCATAAAGGGAGGCAGGTTTTTTTTCTTTTGCTCTTTGTTTATCTCTCGGAGGGCTTTCTCACTCATCCATATCTCTCCCTCAACAACAATATCGATAGCGCGTGAAAGTGAGAGCGGTATAGACTCTATCGTTTTGACATTGTGGGTCACGTCCTCTCCCACGACTCCGTCGCCACGGGTCGCCGCGGTTTTGAGAAGTCCTTTTTCATAGGTCAATATTATTTTGAGACCATCGATCTTTAGTTCGCATACGTACCCAACCGATTTGTTCGTTCCCAACATTCTCCGCACTCGCGCGTCAAAGTCGCGAACATCGTCATCGCTAAACGCATCGTTGAAGGACCATTGCGCGACCAGGTGCCGCACTTTTTTAAATTGAGGCAAAGGAGCTCCCCCTATCCGCTGACTCGGGGAGTCCGGAGCTAAAAGCTCCGGGTACGTTCTTTCCATATCCTCGAGCTCGCGCTTCAACGCATCGTTTGCCGCATCAGAAATCTCCGGTGCGTCGTAGACGTGGTAGAGCGTACGGTGACGGTTGACCGCCTTTTTTAACTTTTCGTAGCGCTCTTTACTCTCACGCGGGACAGACATGTGGCTAGCATACCGCTTCGTCGGGTTTGCTTCTAGGGCTTAGTAGCTGATTTGCAGTGTGCGTTGAACCCGGACAATGCTCGCCGCCGAGCAGGTATTGTAGCCGCTGGAAATAACGGTTGTGTACAATACGCCGCTCCCGTTTGTGAACTTGCCTACATCTACCGTCGCACACGTCGTGGTCCCAGATACCTCCGATTGTGCAGAAACATAGATAGTGAAGGTTGTGGTGGCACTGTTGCTTGTCTTTTGGGGAGTGCCCCACAGAGAGCTTATGTCCTGACCATTGCATAAAATATTTGAACCTCCAGAGGGCCAGCTGGAGGCGGTCGAAGTCCCGAACGCGCTCCCATCGCTGTCGGTATATTTAAGGTCCCAATAGAGAGCACAATCGGCACCGGTGTCCGCGGCATAAATCGCATACTGCGATTGGGTTGCGGTCCCCGAGAGCTCGAGCTCTCTCACGGTCAAATCAAAAATCGCTAACCCGACCGCCAGCGCGAGCGAGGAGATCAGCATTGCAAAAAATATGGTAAATCCGCCGGGCAGAACCCTCTGGGCGGTGCCCCTTTCTCTATTTTCAGTTTTTTGTTTTTCGTTCATCATTGCCAGTTAAAAAGAGTTTCCCGTACTTCAACCGAGCGCGTAATACCGGAGGCAATATTATAATTCCAGGTCACGGTCACAATGACCGTGGCCTCGTTGGGAGTCGAACCTCCTGGATTATTAATAATCTTCACGGTGCGCCTGAAGTTCTGAGCGGTAGGACTGCCGCCGCCAGTTGTCAAAAAATATCCATTCGTTGCGTCATACCTCAAAGGTGTCGAACAGGTGCCCGCGCAACTTGCAACCGTGCCCAAACGGGAATCCATATAACATGAACGAGAGCCGTTGCTGTCGACACAGCAATTGTTGCTCTGACAAGTAGCGTCGCCGGTTGTAAGCCCGCCGTTTGGGGAGCCATCGAGACCCGCGAGCCACGCGTACCCTCCGAGACGGTTGCTCTCCCGTATAAAGCGAACATTTTCAACCGCGTCTTGCGCTAAGAAAAATGCGGTGATTTGGTCTTTGGCGACAACCGAGGCAGTGAGACCTTTGGAGGCAATGGTTATAGGCCCGACTATCGCGGTCGTAAGCAAGAGCACCGCGACCAAGGTCTCTACAAGCGTAAACCCCCTGCTTTGCTTTATTATTTTTTTAAAGCTACTGATCATAGAGGCGCTGGGTTATGGTCGTCTGCAAATGAAAATGGGAACGCATGGAAGTGCTCTGCTGTACATAGCCTTGGAGTGTCACGATAAGCCGCGGTTGGTACGCATCCGCTTGTGTCGAGCCAAAAAGATAAAACGTGAGGCCGCGAGTTCCCGGAGTGCAGGCCCCTGTGACCACAATACCGCAGTTGAGAACTACTACCTCCGGAGCAGTTATGTCCTCCCACGAAGCGCCCGCATCAGTTGTGCGTTGGATACAACCCAAGGTGTTGACACAGGCAGAGGACTCCCACCGATACCCCCACAGATTGCCGTTGGTTGCGCGAAACATGAAGGAACCTGCGCCGGTTGTGCAGTCCCCTCCGGAATTGCAATCGTAGTCGCGCGCGATGCGGATGGTACGCGACATACTGTCGAGAGCAAAGTTTAGGTTGTTGGTAACGGTTTTCAGGGTCTGTGCTTTGCGGTCGGACTCCGCAATTGAAAGGAGGGCGCCGAGCGCTATGACCATAACGACCGTGAATATCCCGACGGACACCAGAAGTTCGATGAGTGTGAATCCTTTTTGCATATTATGTGCCTGAGAGACCGACCGATATTTGCCCGGTTGAGGTGACGGTGATACCCCTTGTATCCTCGCCGGGCGACTCGAGTTGAACATAGGCCTGTGAGTACACCGCCCCCGCATCAGTCACAATGAGCGCATCGGGATTCGGCCGCAGAAAGCGGATGGTAAGAGTGGTGATAGTGTCGTTTGAAATGCCGTCGTTGGTGTAACAATGATCGGCGCCAGTACTTGCCACTGTGGCGCAGAAACTTTTTATCTGAAAGCCACTGCCGATTTTGTAAGGAGAGGGAGGGGTTACATCTTCGGACCCATCAGTTGCAATTGTGTTATTTATTGGGTTGCTATCTGCTCCAAGAAAGTAGTGCGTCGCATCGCCGGACTTAAAATATACCCCGTAACTGGGGAATGTAGCACTCCCGGAAGCTGTCTCCCGCACCGACGTGCCGTAGAGCTGGGCCTGACGTATCGAGAGCGCAACACTGTAGGAGAGCGCACGCAGAAGGATTGAACTGTTGAACTGTCCGTGACGGAATAGAAGAACAGTTGTGATTATTACTATTATGCTTGAGGCGACCACCAGTTCGATAACCGTAAAGCCCCGAAGGGAGGCGCCTCTACCAGAGGACAAAAAGCGATGAAAAGAAGTTAACATGAAAAAAGTGGCCGAGGAATGCGCCGAGAACGAGAAACGGCGCAAACGGAACCTCGCTCCGCATGGTAAATTGTAACATCGCTTTTCTCCTCCCGACACGAGCAAACATGAGAAGCCCGACCCCGACTATAGCTCCGCTCCAGAAGGCGAGCATAAGTGCGGTGGCGCCCGATGAGAGCCCCAAAAACCACCCCAATGAAAGCTCCAAAACCCCATCGCCCCACCCCATCCACCTCCCCTGAGAGACAGCAGAGAGAAGAAAGAGCGGAAGCGCAAGCAGAGGCCCCGCAAGCGCTCCCAGAAGAGTGACTGGCTGGTTTGTGAGCATGTAGAGAAGCGCGAGCACGATGAGAAGCCCTGAACACGACCAAGGGATGATGCCGTGTCGCAAGTCATATACGACAGTAAAAAGAAGTGTCATCCACACGACTAACCAAAGCGCGAAATTCAGCGGCTCCGGGTGAGCAAGATACGTGAGAAGCGCGAGAGCCGCAGCAGCCACTTCGACAAGAGGGTACTGGAGTGAGATCCGGGCGTCACAGTAACGGCACCTTCCCCACAAATACACATACGAGAAGACCGGGACAAGATCGAGGGCTCCAAGCTCGTGGTTGCAGTGCATACAATGGGAGCGACCCCCCATCCCCCGTCCTGTGTTAAATCGAAACGACAAGGCGTTGAGAAAACTACCAATAACGGCTCCAAAAAGAGCCGCCGCAAGGCCCAAAAAAACTGCTTCATTCATTTAAGGCTTTACGTCGTAACACAACTCTGTTCCCCCTGGCTGTCCCGTCCCAGCGACTGTGTCGCAGGCCACGGGAGACCCGCTTCCGACACTCAACCCGCTAAAATCGGGACTAAGGCTGCTGTTACAAACACCGCTTGCCGCAACTGCGTCGGCGTCATCGTTGAGAACCGCAGAATTTGCTTCAAGTACGGCGCCGAGGTGAAAGCTGGTACAGGTCGGACCAGCAGGACTTCCTATGTATCTGTAGTCTCTGCTGGGAGAAAGCGGGTCTTTTGGAATCTGTGATAAATAGTTGTTTGTAACGAGGACCGTCAGCAAGTTCGGGTACTTCAGATTGTCGGCGTAGTAGAGTTTGAGCGCGAGCTCGATGTTTTTGATATCGGCGACACGTTTGGCATCACGGCCTCTTGCGCGCGCGGAGGCAAGCGAGCCCGTGATGATCGAGGCCAAAATGCCGATTATGGCGATGACGACCAGAAGTTCAATAAGCGTAAAACCTTTTGACCGGTGCCTGAAAAAGATTTTGCGCATAGTATAGTAAGCGGCACTCTACGGACACGCGTTCACACCTGCACCAAGGTTTGCCGCAGCGGCTTTGGAGGCGCCGGTTGAGTCCGCGCACCAAAAGGTAGCACCGGTTGCTAAGAGGTCTGCGGAGACCGCCCACGAGGCACCCAAGGGCGCCATGTTACAGACCGGCGCGCTACCGGAGGGGTAGTTTGCTGCGAGGACGAGGGGCGCAACAGCGGCATTAAGAAACCCAGTACCTGCAGCGGCGCAACCGGCGTTCACTTGCGCGGCGTTGGTGCCGTAGTTGCTGTTGGTAGAATAGTATATTTCCATCGCAGTTCTCAAACCGGAGAGTTGTTGCTTTACTTTTGCGTCACCGGCTCCACTGCGGGCGGAGTTGAGTGAGGCGAGCACGATGCCGGCCAAAATGCCTATAATTGCTATTACTACTAAAAGTTCTATGAGAGTAAACCCACGTGTGTGCATAGGGTTAGTATAACTCTGAATAGAAAATCCCCAAGCAACGCCTGGGGATTTCTCTATATAACCTAAGTGTTTACGGGCACGCGTTTACGCCTGCGCCAAGGTTTGCCGCAGCGGCTTTGGAGGCGCCGGTTGAGTCGACACACCAGAAGGTGGCACCGGTTGCCAAGAGGTCTGCGGAGACGGCCCACGAGGCACCCAAGGGCGCCATGTTACAGACCGGCGCGCTACCGGAGGGGTAGTTTGCTGCAAGAACGAGGGGGGCAATGGCGGTATCCAAGTACCCGGTACCTGCAGCAGTGCAGCCGGCGTTCACTTGC
Source organism: Candidatus Adlerbacteria bacterium RIFCSPLOWO2_01_FULL_51_16 (assembly GCA_001775485.1). Classification (GTDB taxonomy): domain Bacteria; phylum Patescibacteriota; class Minisyncoccia; order Phycocordibacterales; family SBAW01; genus GWA1-54-10. The sequence goes on along the minus strand of MEWX01000014.1, from coordinate 3,856 downwards.
GCGGCGTTGGTGCCGTAGTTGCTGTTGGTGCCGTAGTATATCTCCATTGCAGTTCTCAAACCGGAGAGCTGCTCTTTTACTTTTGCGTCACCAGCTCCGCTACGAGCAGAGTTGAGCGAGGCGAGCACGATGCCGGCCAAAATGCCGATGATGGCGATGACCACCAAGAGCTCAATGAGGGTGAAGCCCCGTGTATAAATCTTATGCATGAGAAATCTTATAATTAATAATTACCAATAATACTGTTCCCAAGTTGTGCTAAGGGACATTCATAAGTATAGCCGACAGCCCTGGGGGGTGCCTTCCTCATGTGGATAACGGTTTTTGTGGCTTTAATTAGAGGTTCCCGACGGTGTTGTAGATAGGCAAGAGAACCGAAGCCAACAAAAAGCCGACCCCGACCGCCAGGGACACAATAAGTGCCGGTTCTATGAGAGAAACAAGTGTGTCTACGGCGCTATTAACCTCGCGGCGGTAAAACTTTGCTAAACGGTCAAGAATGCTTCCCAACTCCCCGGTCTCTTCCCCTATTTGAAGCATCTGAACCAGAATCGCCGGCATCTCTCGAGGGTAACGGGCGAAGACCTGTGACATAGCGCTTCCGCCCTTAACCCCTTCGACCGCCTCTTTGATGATCCCCTCATACACTTCGTTGTCAACGACCGCCGCGGTGATCTCGAGCGCCCGGACCGCAGAGATACCTGAGGTGAGCATCACGTGCATGTTGTCGGCGATACGCACCAAATAGAGTTTTTGGTAGAGCGCCCCTATATACGGCACCGAGAGTTTAAGATGACTGAGCGCAAGCCGGCCCGCAGACGTTTGCGCGTAGCGATAGGTAAAAAACCCTCCGACGATAAGTCCTATAAGAATAAAAATTCCGTAATCAGTGAAAAAGTGACTTATCCCTAAGACTACTTTTGTAAGAAATGGGAGCTCCTGGCCCGAGTCGGTAAGAATCTGGCCGATTTTTGGAATAACAACCGTGAGCATCAAAACCATAACGGCAATAAAGGTGAGCATAATGAAGGCCGGGTAGACCAATGCGTTTCGTGCTTTTGACGCAAGCTCGAAGGAACGGTCGATATAGTCGGCAAGAAAGAGAAAGGTTTGGTCGAGTTTGCCCGACTCCTCGCCAGAGCGCACCATGTTGACGTAAAAGTCAGAAAAAACCTTCGGGTGTTTGCTAAGTGATTTGGAGATGGAATTGCCGCCCTGCAAATCGTCGCTGATTTCAGTTAACACCTGTTGGAGGTAGGGTTTCCCCGCTTGTTCGGCAAGAAGGCGGAAAACACGCAGGGCAGAGACCTGTGCTTCAAAGAGTGTTGCAATTTGGCGTGAAAGTATGACGAGGTCGCGGCTTGAAACGCGGCCGAAAAACGTCATCGTGGAAAGCGACCCGAGGAGGCCCTGGTTTTGTGAGCCGGTGATTGCCGTTATCGTCAATCCTTTGCGCTGAAGTGCCGCAATCGCACCGTCTTGTGTCGCGGCGGAGACCATCCCGCTCTGGGCTTTCCCTGCCTGGTCCAGTGCTTCGTATTTAAATTCCATGTTTTTTAGCTTTTAGCTGCTAGGGACTAGGTGCTAGCTAGAACCTAGAAGCTAGTACCTAGAAGCTTCATAATAATCGCTCCAAGGTTTTGGGATTCCAGCTACGGGCATACGCGCTTTCCACAGTAATTTCGCCCGCGCGCACTAAGCCCGCAAGACAGCGGTTCATGTCGATCATCCCCTCTTGCGCTCCGGTTTCGATCACCGTCTGTATCTCGTGTGTGCGCTTCTCGCGTATGAGGTTGGAGACCGCGCTGTTGTTTATCAAAAGTTCGTAGGCCGGCAATAACCCGCCGGAGATACGCGGTACCAATCGCTGGGAAAAAATACCCGCCAAAGACCCCGCGAGCTGTACCCGTATCTGCTCCTGCTGATTTGCGGGAAAGGAGTCGATGATGCGGTCAATGGTTTGCGCGGCGTTGTTGGTATGCAGTGTTGAAAACACGAGGTGTCCGGTTTCGGCGGCGGTTACCGCGGTCGCCATGGTCTCTGGCGTTCTCATTTCGCCGATAAACAGAACGTCCACATCTTGGCGGAACACGGACTGCAGCGCCGTTTGGAAATTATCAGTATCGATATGCACTTCACGCTGCTCAATCAAGGACTTCTTGTTTTCAAACAGATACTCTATCGGGTCTTCGATGGTTATGATGTGTTCGGCGCGCTCATTGTTGATGCGCTCAATGAGCGAGGCGATTGTTGTTGTTTTACCCTGCCCCACCGGACCCACTACCAAAAAGAACCCTTGCTCTTTTGCCGCGAAGTCCTGGAGCGCCTCGGGGAGATTGAGCTCGGCGAGCGTCTTAATTTGCCGGGGCACAAGCCGAAGCGCGATCCCGATGCGCGCGCGTTCAAAATATCCGTTCCCCCTGAAACGTGCCTTTTCTCCGTACGCCCACGAAAAATCGACTTCACGGGTCTCTAAAAACCTCTTTTTGTATTCGGGGGTCATAAGCTCCCCCGAAAGTCCCATCATGTCCGCCGAGGTCAAGGGAGACTCAGAGAGAAGCGGAGTCAGACGTCCCGAAACACGTATAACCGGGGTCGCCCCTTCGCTTAAATGCAGGTCTGAGGCACCCTGCGCTATCAAAAGCTCAACAAGATCTTGTAGTTTCTTTTTGTAATCCATGGGGTTTATACTTCTACCTCTTTCGGAGCGCTTTGCGTTTCCGAGCCATCCTCTGCGAGCACTACCGGGGCAGTTACGACGATCGGAGCATCTATTTCCGGCAGTTCAAACTCGCCGCCTAGGGTATTCACCTCCTCAAACGGTACCTCGCCACGAGCCGATTTTATGATAGCATCCTCTTTCATTGTGAGCATACCGTTTTTGCGGACAATGCCGACCAGCTCCTCTTCCGACTTGCGCTCCAAAATCGCGCGCTCAAGCTCGGCGTTCATATCAAACATTTCAAACACGGCGACACGGCCACGCGTTCCGGAGGGACACTCCGGAGTCGGGTCCATGCGATACACCTCGTTGAGGGGCGGTATGTCTTTTTGGTACTCCTTCGGCAGGTTGCTGAACTGACTTTTAAGCATCTGCGCCATACTGTCTTCCACTTGTACTTTTTTCCCGCCCTTTGGACAGAGTGTGCGGACAAGCCGCTGCGCCATACCGAGGATAAGAACGGGAGGGATAAGATACGGCTCAACCCCCATGTCCAAAAGACGCGGAACGATACCGATTGCATTGTTGGTGTGGATA
>MEWX01000014.1:504-570 GCA_001775485.1 Candidatus Adlerbacteria bacterium RIFCSPLOWO2_01_FULL_51_16 | reverse complement strand
GCCGCCTGGACCGCCAAGTTTGCCGTCTCGGCATCGCGGATCTCGCCGACCATAATGATGTTCGGG
>MEWX01000014.1:0-488 GCA_001775485.1 Candidatus Adlerbacteria bacterium RIFCSPLOWO2_01_FULL_51_16 | reverse complement strand
CGTGTACTCAACCGGGTCCTCGAGCGAGAGTACGTTTTGCCGGTCGCGGTCTACCTCGTTGAGGAGCGTGTAGAGAGTCGTTGACTTGCCCGAACCGGTAGGACCTGAGATTAAGACAAGTCCATAGGGTTTTTTGATTGCAGTTCTGATGAGGTCGAGGTTGCGCGCAGAAAGTCCGATGCCATCGAGCCGCCAGTCCTTGGTTTGCGCGCCAAGAATACGCATCACCACCTTCTCTCCGTAGTAGGTCGGGAAGGTCGAAACGCGGAAGTCAACTTTGCCTCCGCCAACGCGGGCTGAGAAGCGGCCGTCTTGGGGTTTGCGCTTTTCGTCCAAACGCATATTGGAAAGCACCTTGATGCGCGCAACAACCGCGTTGTGGACTTTCGGAGGAAGTGTAATGTTGGTTATCAAAACACCATCAATGCGGAAACGTACGCGGGTTTGGTCTGCGAGAGGCTCGATATGAATGTCGGAGGCGCGCTGCT
>MEWX01000013.1:8775-8849 GCA_001775485.1 Candidatus Adlerbacteria bacterium RIFCSPLOWO2_01_FULL_51_16 | reverse complement strand
AACAACTGCCGGTGTCAATTACTATTACGGTCGCGGTGCTCACGGTATTTCTCGTTTTTATTACCGCGCTTAAA
>MEWX01000013.1:0-8581 GCA_001775485.1 Candidatus Adlerbacteria bacterium RIFCSPLOWO2_01_FULL_51_16 | reverse complement strand
CATATTCCACAACCTTAAACCTATGACGCTGGCAACAAGCGCCTTTGGAGCATTTCTTATCGGCACCATCATTCCCTACCTTATCCACCTCTGGAGTATTGCCCCCAAACACAGCAACAGAAGGACAACGAGTGAGCCATAAAATACGGCGCGCGCGCGGCGTTTTGTTTCGACTGACGGCTGCTTTTTTATAAATAGAGGAACCCCCGCGGCTTTGTATTCTTCATACCGGTAGAGTGCGATTGCGAGAAAGTGCGGTATCTGCCAAACGTAAAGCACCGCAAAAAGCGCGAGGGCGTATAGGTCGAGCGTATTGGTAACCGCCGTATAACCGACAACCGGTGGTGTTGCTCCCGCGACGGCACCGATATAGAGCGCGGACGGACTCCGGGGCTTCAGCGGCGTATATAAAAACACATACACCACAAACCCGAGGAGCGCGACGCTAAGCGCGAGCGGAGTGGTGTAGAGCGCAAGCACCGCTGCGCCCAAGACTAGAAGAAGCAGCGCAAAAACAATGGCGCTGCGGCCCGAGACCTGTCCCATAGCGAGCGCCCGGTTTTTTGTCCGCTCCATGCGCGCGTCAATCTCACGATCAAAGTAATTGTTGAAAACGCACGCGGAGGCAATGACGAGTGAGAGTCCGATAAGCGTTAAAACAAGCAAGCCCGCCTCCGCCAGAGGCTTCGGCGAGGCAATGAAAAAACCGGCGACGGCAGTGATCGCGTTGCCGTAAATAATGCCCGGCTTCGTTAGCTCGTAATACGTTCTAATCATTCTGTGTGGACGGGAAAATATTTTCTTCGGTAAAAATGTCACGCGGCTCCTGCATCTGCCCATGCGAGAGACTCTGCATTATCCACAGCGTGCCTCCCACCAAGATAGCGACAATAAGAAGCGCAAAAACGAGAGCCGTGAGGTTCCACCGGGGCTTGCGTTCCTCCCCCAGACGAAGAAAGAGCATGAGTTGTACAAAAAGTTGTATAACCGCAAGCACGACAAGCACAGCGACCGCTAGCCCGTGCGAAGGAAATACGTGTCCGGTGCGCACATGCTCCAAGACCAGAGCAAACGCTACGAGTGTCAGTGCTATTGAAAGTATGAAGCCGAGTATATATGCGCGAAGCGTTTTCATATTACAGGGCGAGCGCGCCCATTAAATAGACGATGGTAAAGATAAAGATCCATATGATATCAAGAAAGTGCCAAAACAAACTTACCATCGTGAGCTTCCGTACCGTGCCGGGGTTGAGTCCTTTTATAACAATATGCGCCATCAAGATGAGCATCCACAGAGAGCCAAAAAATACATGAAGCCCGTGTGTCCCTATGAGCGTAAAGAAGGATGAAAGAAACGCGCTTCGCGAAGGGCCGTTTCCTTCTGCAAGAAGGTGGCTAAATTCTTTTAATTCCATCCCCAAAAACGCAAGGCCAAGCAAAAGTGTCACCGCAAGAAGAGTTAATACGAGATATTTTTTGCCTGCCCCGTAGCCGACGCGAAGCGTTGTGGTACCGGAGTGACGGTGAGCGGCAAGAAGAGCAAGGCCAACCGTAAAGCTTGAGGTGAGAAGAATCATGGTTTCCGTGAGTACAAATGGCACACTTACGAGCTCGGCAATAGACGGCCCTCCGAATGTTGCGTTTTGAAGGACTGCGTAAGTTGCAAAAAGCCCCGCAAACAAAACGCAGTCGCTCATGAGGTAGACCCAAAAGCCAAACACTACTTTGTCTTCTTGTACGTGCCCTGAGCTTGTCGAAGGGTGTGTTGTCATACGGCAATTGTGTATTCAATTTCGCTCTCAAATGAGCGCGCGATAAGTATAATGGCGATTGCTACAAGACCAAGGAGTGCTAGCCACCAGATATGCCACACAATCCCGAACCCGGATAGAAACGCGCATCCTGCAACAATGAACCCTACGGGTGTATATTTCGGCATTTCGATGTGAGTTCGCTCGTGGGCCGCCTCAAGAGCGCTACTCCTACGCTCCGGCCAAGTCTTACCCTCTTTCACCGGCCCATTCGCTTCCTTCAGCACCCAAAATGCATCGCGCCCGTGCACGCGCGGGATCGAGGCAAAGTTATAGTGGGGCGGCGGCGAGGAGGTCGCCCATTCGAGTGTCCTGCCCCCGCCAGCTGGACCGGGCCACGGGTCGGGGCCGGCAATATTTTTTTTGCGCTGTAAAACGGAAACAATAAGTTGAAGTATTTGGAAAAACATTCCCAACGCGATAACACACGCACCCACCGCCGCGACGATAAGGAGCGGCTGAAAGATCGGGTCCACCTGGCTTAGACGTCGCGTCATGCCCATGAGCCCGAGCGCGTAAAGCGGAATAAAGGCAAGCAAAAATCCGACAATCCAATTCCAAAAGGCCCACTTACCCAAGCGCTCGTTCAAGGTAAAGCCAAATATTTTGGGGAACCAATACACGAACCCCGCAAAAAAGCCGAACAATACTCCGCCGATGATCATGTTGTGAAAGTGTGCGACCAAAAACAAACTGTTGTGAAGTTGGAAGTCCGCTCCCGGTATCGCCATCAAAACCCCGGTCATGCCCCCCAAAATAAAGGTGGTCAAAAAACCCATAAACCACAGCATCGGGGTTGCGAAGACGATCCGCCCGCGAAACATAGTGAAGAGCCAATTGAATACTTTGACGCCGGTCGGTATCGCTATCACCATCGTCATGATGCCAAAAAAAGCATTTACGTTGGCGCCTGCCCCCATCGTAAAGAAATGGTGCACCCACACGACAAAGGACAAAATAACAATAAGCAGCGTTGCTACAACCATCGAGGTATAGCCAAACAATTTTTTTTGCGAAAACACGGGCACAATTTCGGAGAATATGCCAAACGCAGGGAGAATAAGGATGTAGACCTCCGGATGCCCCCACGCCCAGATGAGATTCACATACATCATTGCCGAGCCGCCAAGGTCTGTCGTGAAGAAGTGCATACCAAAGATCCTATCAAGCGACAGAAGCCCAAGTGTTGCGGTAAGTATGGGGAAGGCAAATATGACCAGAAGCATTGAGCCGAGCACGGTCCAAACAAATATCGGCATTCGCATGAGCCACATACCCGGCGCCCGCATCTTTATGATAGTGACAAGAAAGTTTATACCCGAGAGCAGTGTCCCTACCCCTGCTATCTGGAGCGCCCAAATGTAGTAGTCCACTCCTACCCCGGGGCTAAACTGGAGCTCCGAGAGCGGTGGATATGCGAGCCATCCCACAGCGGCAAACTCCCCGGCGACAAGCGAGAGATTCATAAGCATGGCACCCGCAACCGTAAGCCACAGACTCATGGAATTCAGAAACGGATATGCGACATCGCGGGAACCTATTTGAAGCGGCACAATTAGGTTGATGAGACCAAACATAAACGGCATCGCCACAAAGAAAATCATAATGACACCGTGCGCTGTGAATATTTGTGAGTAATGGTCAGGAGAGAGATACCCCGCACTGTCGCCTACGGCTACGACCTGTTGGGCTCGCATCATAAGCGCGTCCATCGCCCCACGCATGAGCATGACAAAGGAGAGTACGAGATACATGACGCCGATTTTTTTATGATCAACGCTCGTGAGCCAATTTCTATACAGCCAACCCCAGCTCTTCGTATAAAAAAGGAGCCCGATGACGACAAGCGCTCCGACAACTACTATCAATTGCGCGCCGGTTTCAACCGGCCCGTGTATGAATGCGTCTGGTGTGAGTTTGCCAAACATAGTTAATGAGAAGGTACGGGCAACCCGGTAAATTTCGTCACAATCATGTTGTAGAGGTTTGGTTCGACTGATCCATAATACAGGGGTTCTTTTGTGACACTTGGTTCTGCGAGCATTTCATATTCGCTCCAACTCAAAGTGCTGGAGGATGTTTTAACTTCCGCCACCCATGCATCAAAATTTTCTTGGGAGGTCGCTTGCGCGGTAAATTTCATTTGTGCAAACCCCTCTCCGCTGTAGTTTGCCGACTTCCCGGCAAACTCCCCCACTTCGTTTGCGATGAGGTTGAGCGAAGTGATCATCCCCGTCATAGCGTATATCTGACCGCCGAGCTCAGGTATCCAAAAAGAGTTCATGGGAGCGTCAGCGGTTATATCAAACCGGACCGGCTTATCTCTCGGCACCCGCACATAGTTAACCGTCGCGATATTTTCTTCTGGGTACAAAAACAGCCATTTCCAATCCAAAGCGACTACCTCTATTACAAGCGGCGCCACATTTACATTGAGCGTTTTGCGTGGATCGAGGTCATGCGTGCTAGTCCACGTTAAAGCTCCTAATATAAGGATTATTTCGAAAGGAATCGCCCACCAGATGAGCTCCTCCATTTTTGAGTGCTCCCAATGAGGAGCATAGGCGGCTTTTGTATTGCCGGTTCGATACCGCCAGGCGAAGAAAAATAAAAGGATGTACACCGGCACCGCCACGATAAGCATAAATAAAACCGCGTGGAACATGAGCCCCCGCTCCGCGAGTGCAATAGCGCCCTTCGGGTCAAGTACTGCAAATACACTCAAAAAATCCACACCTTTAATAATACCGTGCTCTAGTGTGGACCCATCGAGAATCGAACTCGAGACTGTGCAATGCGAATGCACCGGTATACCACTTACCTATGGGCCCAAGTGAGGAACAGAAAATAAATGTTAACATTTATTTTTGCCGAACGCTGGGCACACAAGCTATTCTTATGGGCCCTCACTCCCCTTTTTTCGTCTGAAATATAGCGCGAGTAAAAGCACGAGCCAAGAGCCGAAGGCTCCCAAAAGAAAGCTCGCGATAATCGGTGTATCGTTTTTATAAAATCCATAGAGAAGCCATGTGGTCGTTCCTACTGCGAATAAAACATAGGAAGGTACGGAAACATCCTGTGACGAACGGTTCTTAAAGATTCTCCAGGCCTGGGGATAATACGCAACCGAAAGGGCTACTCCAACAACAGTAACAACCGCAGTAATGAGCTGATCGAGTGTCATCGGTTTATGCCGGTGGCGAGGTTGTCCCACCACGCTGAAGGGTCTGTTGTGTAAATTGCTTCACCTAGCTCCTTCGCGCTTTGGAGGGAGAGTTTATTTATCTGTTCGCGACCTTCCTTTCCTCCCCTCTTGCCGTAGAGCCATATCGCCGCCTCTTTGTTGCCCTGCCACTCATACTCCCGCAAGAGGAGTATTTGGTCCAAGACGTCTGCCTGTTTCGCGATAATTGCCTCCTTTGACTTACGCTTCTTGTATTCCTCCAAAAACTCTTTCATGTCTTGGTACGGGAGCGTTCCCATCTGCTCCTCGCGCACCTCATCTTCAAATATTTTTATGTAGCGCTTATGCACCCAATTATGGTCTGCGGTGCGAGCTTCTTCCATATCATGGAGCAAGCTCATCATGACCGTTTTGTATGGGTCTGCTCCTTCTTTTTTTGCGAGGAACCAGGCGATGAGCGCGGCGCGATATGAGTGAGAGGAGATAGTGTCCGAAGTATCGTCGGTCAGAAGCACTTGGCGATGGATACGCGGGAGTTTGCGCATTGTGCCAACCTCAAACAAAAAATTTGCGATGCGTCGATAAAAATCCATAGACGACCAGTATATCCTATCTTGTCGGGGTGCCGAGAATTGAATTGGTATGTTCCACGCACCGGAAAACGCACACTCTTTCATTTCTTCCAAAACCCACGTCGGGGTGCCGGGAATCGAACCCGGGTTTTACGCACCCGAAGCGTACATAATGCCACTATACGACACCCCGACGTGGATTTTGGCTGGCGTACGTAATCCGTTATAACCGAGGACAGCGAGAGAAACAAAAACTTGTTTTTATTTCCGAGCGACGCAGGTTATATCCAGCGAAGCTGAATATACCACACCCCGACAGAGTTTCCGATGGCGCACGCACTTGCCTATACTACAATCCGTTTTCACAACGCGCACCGTGGTGCACTCTGGAAGATTCGAACTTCCGTCCACCTAGCACCTGTTTCGCTTCGCTCAACATCGGTGCTTGCCTTCGGCACCGGATGAAAAGCAAAGTAGTTTGCTTTTCATCCTCGTCCGTGCGTGTCCCGTAGGATGTGGGCGGTACAGGACTTGAACCTGTGACCCCACCCGTGTGAAGGGTGTGCTCTACCAACTGAGCTAACCGCCCGCATGTATCCGCACCACATTCCTTCGGGATGAAGGGCGCGCTCTAGCCAGCTGAGCTAAGAGTGCTTGGTGGTCATTATATCAAAAAGTCAGAACCCGCTTCCAGCAGAACCCCTAATTCGCACGCGCCGAAGGCGCGCGCCATGCATCAAATTCGGATTGGTGGACCCATGGGGAGTCGGACCCCGACTTACGCCATACCATAGCATCGTTCTACCGCTGAACTATATGTACTAGAAGTTATACTGATTTAATTTTCGATAATTCACTCTCTAGTTTTTTTATTTTTTCTTTGAGTTCTACCATTTTTAATTCCCTCCCAACAATAAGACCGCTTATAGTATCCAAAGACTTTTCTTCTGATTCTGATTTTTTCTCTACTGACTTCTTAGCCGAGATATCGGTAGAATAAAATAAAAGTCTTGTTATTTTCCCGTCATCATCTTTAATTGGAGAAATAAAACCTTCACACCATTGTTGCTTTGAGCCTTCGGGCGTATGTTCCATTTCAATGTGGGACGATTCGCCCGCTAACCCTCTTTTGAACGCCGCTAGTACCGGCTTCTTGTACTGGTCTTTAATGGTCGCGACCCAACTCCAGTTACTTATATCATCGGTATCTTTTAGGAAATGTTCTTCCCTTCCCCATTTATTTATAAAAAGAAGTTTACCGGAGGCATCAAATATTTTAATACATACCGGAGAGGTATCTGTCATTTGCCGATACTGCTCTAGCTCGAGTGCTGCCTTCGTTTCATTATCCATAGGGTCATAGAAGTATAACACAAGAGAGGAATATAGGACTCACCGCGATCGCGTGGACAACATCGGACTTCCGCCAATCGTCCGACCTTTTCGTTCAATGCGCCGTGGAATTCCGTCGCGTCCCGCAAGACGGGACGCGCTACTGCCGAGCGGCGAAGCCGCGAGGCAGTCTCTCCCAAAACGCGAAAGTTCTATTTGGTGGACCCGACCGGATTCGAACCGGTGACCTCCTCATTGCAAATGAGGCGCTCTACCAACTAAGCTACGGGCCCGTCACACTGAACGGCCTTTTCGCAGGCCAACTTGTAAGCGTCGCTTAAGAGCCGTCCGAGCTCCCGCAGAAGATTTCAAGCGAGATTCTCTAGCTTTAGCGTCGGCCTGCGACACGTACGCCTCGTAATATATCAAATCGAGCGGCAAACGCGAGCGCGTAGAGACATTCTTACCATCGGTATGTTCAGTGAGACGACGGCGTAGATTGTCAGTAAAACCAGTGTACAGTTTATTATCTTTTCTACTTCGTAAAATATAAACGTAATACATTGTCGTCTCACAAGGCCATTGCAGTGTGCCGGGCGGGCCCGTTCGGATATTTTTAACACTATTTTTTGATTTCGTCTATTTTTGCCGCTAAAATATAGTCCTATAGCCTGTCTTCGCGCGTGACAAAAAAACTAAAGTTTTATTTGGTCTACCTTGCTAGCCAGGATAAAGTCGTTTTCGGAAAGACCGTCTATTGCGTGGGTCATAAGTTCCAACCCCACCACATTGTAAGAAATGGTGATGTCCGGGTGGTGGCCTTCACTCTCGGCAATCCGTGCTACCTCATTGACAAATTTCATTGCCTCAACAAAATTTTTAAAACGAAAGCTCTTGGCAAGCATTTTCGCTTCATCAACAAGCATCCACTGATCGAGTTCTTTCAGCATTTCTTCCGCATCCTGCCGTGTCAGCGGCGGCATACCGCCCTCGCAAGGTATACATTTTTTCTTCGAAAGTTTAGACATGTTACTTCCGCCGCGCCAAAGAAATAATATGGTCAAGAAATTCGGAAAGTTTTGACCCAACCGCCTTAAGCGCGTGCGGCATATTGGAGTGCTCGGTAAGTCCGGGGAGCGTATTTACTTCAAGAAAGTAAATTCCCCTCTTAGACACAATGAAATCCGAGCGAGAGTAATGGCTAAGACCAAGGGTGTCGTGTGCCATTCGTGCGATACGTTGCAGCTCTTGTTTTTCATTTTCAGAAAAATTGCCGGGTGTTACCAACTGTGTTTCTCCTGCATATTTAGCATCGTAATCATAAAAAGCGGACTTTACTGGAGGGACGATTTCAATCGGAAAAAGTGCGTACGACCGCTCGCCGCGAAAATTTTCAATAACCCCGACCGTCGCTTCTTTACCTTTGATATATTCCTCGACAAGCACCTTCGGGGCAATTTGAAATGCACGCTCAAGACCAGACTTTAGAGCATAAAAGCTGTCGGCGAGTGTCATACCAACCGATGAGCCGCCGATTACGGGCTTCACAATAGCCGGGTGCGGAAAAGTACGAAATATGTGTAGCGCCTGCTCTTCAATATCCGGCCCTTTATCAACCACAATCCCCCGCGGTACCTTGACTCCAAGTTTTTCTACTGCCAGCTTAGTGCGCTGTTTGTTGA
>MEWX01000012.1 GCA_001775485.1 Candidatus Adlerbacteria bacterium RIFCSPLOWO2_01_FULL_51_16 | reverse complement strand
GTGATCAGCCAAGGGTTAGTCGGACCTAAGCCTATGGCGAAAGCCGGAGGCGATGGGCATGAGGTTAATATTCCTCAACCGGCGCACTGGTGATGGAGAGACGGAGAATATAAGCAGCAGCGTCTTACTGGATTGACGTTTGCGCTTTGAGATGGGTACCACAGGTAAATCCGTGGCACTGCTTTTAATAGCGACATCGTGAAGCGTGAAGCACTTTTTGGCTTCGGCTGATTAGGATTGCTGTGAAGAGGCTTCCAAGAAAATCTTCTAAACTTAACAGTGCGTACGACCGTACCGCAAACCGACACAGGTGATCAGCTCGAGTAGAGCAAGGCGAACGAGTGAGTGTTCTCCAAGGAACTCGGCAAAAAAGCGGCCGTACCTTCGGAATAAGGCCTGCCCTTGGTTAACTCCAAGGGCCGCAGCGAAAGTATCCCTGGCAACTGTTTACCAAAAACACAGCTCCCTGCGAACTCGTAAGAGGATGTATAGGGGGTGACACCTGACCAATGCCAGAAGGTCAACTAAGGCCGGTGCACAGCACTTGCCGCTTGAATAATCCCGCTCCGCGGACTCAACTATATTCGGAATATAGTTATCGCGGGTGAGGAGTTCGAGACGCAAGTGCTGTGTGCTGACGCTTTATAAGCCCTGGTGAATGTCGGCGATAACTATAATCGTCCTAAGGTAGCGAAATTCCTTGTCTGGTAAGTTCAGACGCGCACGAATGGTGTAATGACTGGGGAACTGTCTCGGAGAACAGCTCGGTGAAAATACAGTACCGGTGAAGATGCCGGTTACCTGCAGTTAGACGAAAAGACCCCAGAAGCTTTACTGTAGCTTGATATTGTGTATATGACGCGACTGCGTAGCATAGATGGGAGAGGTTTGACGGTTAGGATTTCGGTTCTGATCTACTCGCCAGTGAAATACCATTCTTTCTAGTTGTATGCACTAACCGGCCCGGAAAAAACGGGTCGAGACAGTATCTGGTAGGCAGTTTTAGTGGGGCGCTATCCTCCTAAAAAGTAACGGAGGAGTTTATTAAGGTACCCTAGGCGCGAATGGAAACCGTGCCGATAGCGCAATGGCAAAAGGGTGCTTGACTGCGAGTCGTGAATGACGAGCAGGTGCGAAAGCAGAACATAGTGAACCGACCATCCGCATTAGAGGCGGTGGAAGATTATCTGACAAAAGCTACTCTGGGGATAACAGGCTAGTTCCGCCTAAGCGTCCATAGCGACGGCGGAGTTCGGCACCTCGATGTCGGCTCAACTTATCCCGGGGGTGGAGAAGCTCCCAAGGGTTTGGCTGTTCGCCAATTAAAAAGTTACGTGAGCTGGGTTCAGACCGTCGTGAGACAGGTTGGTCTCCTATCTACTGCAGGCGTCGATTTTTGAGGGGAGTTGCTCCTAGTACGAGAGGACCGGAGTGAACCGACCACTGGTCTACCAGCTGTCACGCCCGTGGCACCGCTGGGTAGCTATGTCGGGATTGGATAAGCGCTGAAAGCATCTAAGCGCGAAGCCGACCCTAAGATGAGAAATCTTTGAGATCCGTGAGAGATTATCACGTTGATAGGCCGTAGGTGTACGCACAGCAATGTGTTGAGCCGAGCGGTACTAATCGATCGAGTTCCAATCTTGTTTAGAGGTAAGGATTTTGAGAGTCGCAATAATCTGTGGTTGGTTTTGTATTTTTATCTGCAATTTAGAAATTCTGTTCTGGTGGTTTAACGGCGGGGTCACACCCGTTCTCATTCCGAACACGGAAGTTAAGCTCGCTAGTGGCGATGGTAGTCTCTGTTACAGGAGGCGAGAGTAGCTAACCGCCAGAACAGAGGGTCTAAAAGTTCTTCAAGAATCGACGGAGTATTCGGTTGTCTGCCACCATCTGGGGTTATAGACGACAAAGGTGCGAAGATATTTGCGCGCTATAAGGGTTCGGAAACGAACGCCGGAAAAGCGTGGGTCCAATACCCCGCCGTCGATGTTTTTGCTCCGCTTCGGCGGAGCTTTTTCTTTTGCGATACAATGGGGAAATGGCACTCAGTTGGAGCGGGAAGAGGCAGTTGCTCTACACGGCGGTGGGGGCGGTTCTCACTCTCGGGTTTCTTGTAGGGCTTTGGGTAGCGGTTTTCTCCAAACCCTCGACCTGTTTTGATGGGACTCAAAATGCCGGCGAGCGGGGAGTGGATTGTGGCGGAGCGTGCGCTCTTATCTGCTCTGCAGATGCTAGCGCGCCGGTCGTTCTTTGGTATCGTGCGTTTGAGGTTGCTCCTGGTTTTTATAACGCGGTTGCTTATATTGAAAATAAAAATGTCGGCGCCGGTGCGCGCAGAGTCAAATATTCTTTCCGCCTTTTTGATGAGCGCAACATCCTTGTCGTCGAGCGCACCGGTAGTACCGATATTCCCCCGGTGTCGGTTGTGCCTATCATTGAGTCTGCAATCAGTGTAGGAAACCGCACTGTCGCGAGCACTCAGTTCGCTTTTGCTGACGAGACAATTACGTGGACAAAAAATACCCGTGTGCTTCCCGCGGTTTACATACGGCAGCAAAATCTCGCCCGAGACGGGAGCCGCCTCTCCGCAACCCTTGTTAACGATTCGGTCGAAGACGTGCGCGGGTTGACGGTCACGGCGGTATTGTTTGACGCGAGTGGTGTAGCCCGCGCAGCATCCAAAAGCACTCTTCCGCTTCTCTACCGCCGCTCTTCGCAGGAGGTTGTATTTACCTGGGGGTCTGGCACTCCCAATATAGTCCGGGCAGAAATTACACTTCTGCCGGCGTTTTAGCTTCCATGCCGTCGCTCCCGCTCCCGTCTGTCTTTAAGAGTTCTGTCGATTGGGTCGCTCTTACCGCGGCTTTAGCACTCTGTGTCTTGGGGCTTTTGACGATGAACTCGTTTCTCGAAGGTGACCCCTTCTTCACTCGGCAGATCGCCTGGATTGTAATAGGTGTCTTACTATTTTTTGTTGCAAGCTCTATCAACTGGCGTTTTTTACGCGGAAGCGGCGTTGCCGTTTCGATCTTCGCGATACTCCTCGTTCCTCTTTTGCTGCTTATTCTGTTTGGTCACACAACCCGCGGTGCCCGCGGCTGGTTTGACCTAGGGCCCTTTGCACTCCAGCCCGCTGAATTTATTAAACTCGGTCTTATCATAGTTCTCGCAAAATATTTTTCTCGCCGGCATATCGAAATAGGGAATTTTAAACATATTCTTGTCTCCGGTGCCTACACGGCGCTCGTATTCGCTCTGGTGGCGCTCCAACCCGATTTCGGCTCTGCAATTATCGTAGCGCTTGTATGGCTCGGGATGGTCTTGGTCTCCGGTATCTCGCGTACACACCTTTTTGCGGTTCTTGCCCTAGGACTCGCGCTCCTTGGAGGTTTATGGTTTTTTGGGTTTGAGGAGTATCAGAAGCAGAGGATTATGACGTTCGTAGCGCCAACCGATATTCTCGGCGCTGGCTACAATGCATATCAGTCAACAGTTGCGGTGGGGTCGGGACAATTTTTTGGTAAGGGCATCGGCTACGGCACGCAGAGTAAGCTCCGGTTTCTCCCCGAATATCAGAGCGATTTTATTTTTGCGGCGTTTGCGGAGGAGTGGGGGTTTGTAGGAATTACCATCGTGTTCTCGCTCTACGGTATTCTATTTGTACGGATCTTGAGTGTGGCGACGCGTGGTGCCACCAACTTTGAAACTCTGTTTGCCTTGGGCGTTCTCTCCTATTTTGTTGCACATTTTACGTTGCATGTGGGAATCAACCTCGGTGTCTTACCGGTGACTGGCACGACCATCCCCTTCATGAGCTACGGCGGCTCGCACATTTTGGCGGAGTTTCTAGCGCTTGGGATGCTTTCCGGTATGAACCGCTACGCCCGCGCTGCACACCGCGATGCCTTGGAGCAAGAATTCTCCGGCGGCTACGACCGGTAGCAGCTTCGCTGATATAACCTGCGTCGCTTCGTCAGACCAAGCCAGCTCGGTCTACTCGCTATCCTCGGTTATAGAGTTCCATTGTTTTTTGGAGCATAGCCTCGAGTGAGAATTTGCTCATATCATTTGTGTCCAGTATCTCGCTAACCCCCCCAACACGGCTTGCGACAATCGGGAGCCCCGCGATTTTTGCCTCGAGAAGTACATACGGCAGGCCCTCTTTTAAAGAAGGAAGGGCAAATGTGTCAAATCCGCGGAGCACCTCGCTCGCGGGAATAAAACCAAAAAGCTTTACCCGATCACCCAAACTATATTTTTTTATTAAATTCTCAAGATTCTCTCGCTCCTCACCTTCACCGACAATAGCGACATACATGTGGAGGTCATTTTTAGCTTGCTCCACAAGGGTTTTTTGATTTTTGTTTTTATTGAGCTCGCCAATCGTCCCCATGATTTTCACCCCGGCGGGGTATGCGCTTCTTATTTTTTCTCCGGAGCCGAAAACGATCGGCCCGATGCCGTTATAAATGAGCGTACTACCACGCACGCGTTTGTGATTATCTTGCGATACGGTAATTACTTTGTGACAAAGCAAAAACGTGACTTGAGATGCAAGATAAATCAAGAATTTTGAAACAACATTTCGGCTTTCGTCCCACGGTAGACCATGGACCGTAAAAATTACTTTAGGTATTCTCGCCAATCTTGCGGCAAGTGCTCCAACCCCTCCTGCCTTACTAGAGTTTAGATGTACGATATTCGGCTTCTCTTTTTTAAATAGCCGGTATAATTCAAAAAAACTTTTTGCATCTTTTCCGACTGAAATATCTCGCCCGAGAGAAATATTATGATATATCATAATGCCCGCTCGCTTTAATTTTTCAACGAGTAGTCCCGGTGTTCCGTAGACGACCACAACCTCAAATTCCTCTTTCGGGAGCGAGGTTGCCAGGTCAAACACATACCGCTGGGCGCCGCCCCAGTTAGCTTTGGTTATGACAAACAATATTTTTTTCATGGCTTACATGCGACTTTCTTTTTCATATAGTTGTTGTAGTATATATCAACTTCATATGGTAGCCACTTTTCGGCCCCGAACGGCCATTCTCTTTTTGGGTGACGTATTTTTCTTTACGCTTGCTCTGTGGCTTACGCTGTATCTGCGCTCGTTCGTGTTACCAACGGGAGAGCAGTTCTTACTTCACCTTTTCCCTTTTTCTCTTCTGTTTGCGGTTTGGGTCGGTATCTTTTTTATCGCGGGACTTTACGAGAGTCGCTATATCATTCTTGCCCGTCGGGCGCTTTCGGAGGCACTCATGGTTGCCCAAGTAATCAATGTCTGTATCGCCGCACTCTTTTTCTTTTTCATTCCGCTTTTTGTCATCGCACCAAAAACAATACTATTCATATATCTCATTGTTTCATTTTTTTCGGTGCTTTTTTGGCGCGGATGGCTCTTCCCGATGTTTCGCCGTGAGCGGGAACAAGCCGTGATGGTAGGGGAAGGGACTGAAGCTAAAGAGCTCTCTGTGGCATTCCGGGACGCTCACCGCGCCCCCGTTATTATTGTGGAGAGCCTCAATCCGTCCACCCCGGGGCTCTCTGAAAGAATCAAAAAAGCCACTATAGAGCACCATGCACGTTTTGTCATAGCGGACTTTGACCACCCCGCGGTTTCAGCCGCCTTCCCCGAGCTTTACAACCTTGTTGTACGGGGGGTTCGTTTCATGGATTTGCCGGCAGTATATGAAGAAGTATTTGGCCGTGTCCCGCTTTCGCGGGTGGATAGCCGCTGGGTAGCGCGCAATGTCTCGAGCTCAGCCCACGTGCTCTATGACACATTGAAGCGCATAATCGATATTGCGGTTTCCACCGTGTTGGGGCCCGTCTCGCTTATTCTCTACCCGTTTATAATCTTCGCTATAAAGGTTGAAGACGGGGGCCCGGCGATTATCTCTATGCCGCGTGTCGGGGAGGGCGGGCGCCCGTTCAGTTTTTATAAATTTCGCAGTATGTCGGGGAATGACAAGGGGGAGTATGGAGTAGACGGAACGACCAAGCTGCGCGTAACCCGTGTGGGAAGGTTCTTGCGTGCCGGCCGGCTTGATGAGTTGCCGCAGCTATGGAATGTACTGCGCGGGAATCTCTCGCTCATCGGCCCTCGGCCGGAGTTTCCACCACTCGTTGCGTTGTATGAAAAAGAAATCCCATACTACTCTCTGCGGCATCTTATCAAACCCGGACTTTCCGGTTCCGCCCAGCTCTACTACCACGGCGATCCGCACCATATGGCAGACGTGGAGGCGACGAGAATGAAATTCTCTTACGATCTTTTTTATCTCAAACATCGCTCATTAACTCTCGATCTTTCTATTATACTTAAAACTGTCCGCCGGCTTCTTATCAAGAGCAACTCATAGTGTATGGTCGTGGATGGCAAAAAAATAGCGGAAGAAGTGATTGCGGGCCTTGGCAATACACTCCGAGGCAAACGGCTAGGGCTTGTCGTCGGGGATGACGACCCCGCGACGGAGTCCTTCGTTAAAATAAAATCCCGCGCTGCAGAACGTCTCGGCGTTGCAGTGGTGCGTGGGGAACTGCAGAAGCTCATAAAAACATGTGACGGAATAATCGTGCAGTTGCCGCATCCTAAGGCCGAAGAGATACTCGCGGCCCTCCCGGGGAAGTTGGATGTTGACGCTATTGGTCAGCATCCGGTCGTGAATACGCCGGTTGTTGAAGCGATATCGGAGATTTTTGTGCGCACGGGCGTTTCTGTACGCGGCAAGCGGGCGGTCGTTATCGGGGCAGGGCGGCTTGTGGGAAAGCCCGCGGCCGCATGGCTCACCTCTTTGGGCGCGCGGGTGTCGGTCATAACGCAGACACACGGCTCGCTCGAAGAGCTCCGTGATGCAGATATTGTGATTTCCGGAGCGGGGGAGCCGGGGCTCATTACCCCCCTGATGTTGAAGCGGGGCGTTGTGCTCATTGACGCAGGTACCTCCGAGGCCGCGGGGAAGCTTATGGGCGACGCGAACCCTGGGTGCGCCAACGTTGCTTCCGTTTTTACCCCCGTCCCCGGGGGCGTAGGCCCCATCGCCGTTGCCATGATTTTCAAAAACCTTTTTACACTAGCGAACGCCAAATAAATCTGTTATTCTCACATCCATGTTTGCTTTGCGCTACAGTGCGGTTTTGGTGCTTATTGTCTCTGCGGCCGTCGGCTTTTTTGTATACACGACAACTGGGGGAGGCGACCGGTTTGATTTCAAATTCGGTCTCGACCTCTCGGGCGGTACTCAACTGGTCTACCGGGCGGATATTTCAAAACTTCCGGCGGAGGGAGTTGCCGACTCGCTTGCAACACTGCGCGAGGTTATCGAGCGGCGGGTCAACGCCTTCGGCGTCGGTGAGCCTCTGGTGCAGACGGTTCAGGGCGGAGTTCTTGGAGCCGGCGAGCATCGCTTAATAGTGGAACTCCCGGGCATTACCGACATAGATGAAGCAGTGCGGCTTATAGGCGA
The DNA here is from genome assembly GCA_001775485.1 of Candidatus Adlerbacteria bacterium RIFCSPLOWO2_01_FULL_51_16. Taxonomy (GTDB): domain Bacteria; phylum Patescibacteriota; class Minisyncoccia; order Phycocordibacterales; family SBAW01; genus GWA1-54-10. Next base: position 3,086 of record MEWX01000012.1, on the reverse strand, counting down.
GACACCGCTCTTGGAATTTAAACTCGTAAAGCAGGGGATGGAAGCGCAGATCGTTACCGCCTCCGGCACACCTAATGTTGCGGCATTTACCGACACCGGTTTAACCGGAGAGTATCTCTCGCGAGCCGCGCTTGAGTTCAACAGTGCTGTAGGAGCGCTCCAGGAACCTACCGTGCGAGTTGATTTTAACGCCGAGGGGGCGAAGCTCTTCAGCGATATCACAAGCAAAAACATCGGCCGCGAGCTCGCAATATTTCTTGACGGTAATCTCGTGTCAGCTCCGGTTATACGCGATGCAATAACAAACGGCACCGCAATCATTTCCGGTAACTTCACGCCCGAGACCGCCAGAGAGCTCGTGCGCAACCTCAACCTCGGCGCACTCCCCGTGCCGATTGAGCTTGCGAGCAGTCAAACGATAGGGGCAACGTTGGGGGAGGAGGCCCTGCGTGCGGGTATTGCTTCAGGAGTCATCGGCTTTTTGGTACTCGCCGCGTTCATGATCCTTTGGTACCGCCTGCCGGGTGTTATCGCGGTTGTGGCGCTTGTTATATACGTGGGCCTCATGCTCGCGCTCTTTAAACTTATTCCGGTTGTGTTAACAGCTGCGGGCATTGCCGGGTTTATCCTCTCGGTCGGGCTTGCGGTTGATGCGAACATTCTTATTGCCGAGCGGCTCAAGGAAGAACTTGCGGCGGGGAAGAAAGCCGAGGCGGCGATTAGAGAAGGTTTTGCCCGGGCGTGGCTTGCGATACGCGACAGCAATATCGCGCACATTATCGCCGCGGTTATTCTCTTTTGGTTTGGCACCTCGCTCATCAAAGGATTTGCGCTTGTCTTTGGCTTAGGCGTTGTTGTCTCAATGCTCTCCGCGATCACCATTTCACGTACCTTCCTCTTGGCACTCGGTATCAATATGGAGAAGCCGCTTGGTAAATTCTTAATGCGCTCCGGCCTCAAAAAATAATATGAACATTACGAAAAATCTGAAATACTTTTTTATTCTGCCGGCCCTGCTTTCTATCGCGGCGATTATTGCGCTTACCCTCTGGGGCTTGAAGCCCGGCATTGACCTCTCGGGTGGCTCACTGCTCCAAGTTTCGTATCTGGGCGACCGCCCGACCGTTGAACAAATTCACACAACCATTGCACCGCTTGCGTTTGGCGAGGTACGTGTCCAGCCGACCGGCGATAGCGGGTTTATTCTGCGACAACGCGACCTTAGTAACGAAGAACACACGGCATTCCTAAAGGCGCTCGGCGGCTTCGGCGCAGTTACAGAAGAGCAATTTACCTCCGTAGGGCCCTCGCTTGGCGCCGAGCTTCTACGCAAAGCATGGGTAGCCATTGCCCTTGTCGTGGTACTCACCATTCTTTTTATTGCGTTTGCGTTTCGCGGCGTATCAAAACCGATTGCGTCGTGGAAATACGGGATCGTAGCAATTGCGACACTCTTGCACGATATTTTGATTCCCGCAGGCCTCTTTGCACTCCTCGGTCACTTTGCGGGAGCGGAGGTTGATGCGCTCTTTATTGTAGCGCTCTTAACAATTCTCGGTATTTCAATCAACGACACGATTGTTGTCTTCGACAGGATTCGCGAAAATCTGCGCCTAAACGAGGAGCACCGCAAGCGGGAAGAGTTTGAAGAGGTGATAGGCCGCTCTATCATGCAAACGCTCGCGCGCTCCATCAACACTTCAATGACCGTCATCATTGTGTTGGTGGCGCTCTACTTTTTGGGACCCATTGCGACCAAAAACTTTGCGCTCACCCTCATTGTTGGTATGGTCGCCGGCACCTATTCCTCCATCTTCCTCGCCTCACCACTTCTGGTTGTGTGGGAGAAGTGGTCGCGCAAGGGGGTAAAATAGGGGAATGATAATCGGCATCACGGGGACCTTGGGCGCGGGAAAGGGGACGGTCGCAAAGTATCTCGTTGAGCGACATAATTTTATGTATCTCTCGGTGCGCAACTTTCTTGCCGCAGAGGTGCTACGGAAGGGACTGATAGTCAACCGCGATACAATAACAGCAACAGCAAACGATCTCCGCGCGAAACACGGCCCCGGCTGGATAGTGGAGCAAATTCTTACCGAAGCTTTGGGACAGACAAAAGCCCTGCGGCAGAGAGATGTCGTCATCGAGTCCATCCGCGGTGTCGGAGAGGCGCAGATGCTGAAGTCAAAAGGCGCTACCCTCTGGGCGGTGGATGCCGAGGTTCATATACGCCACAAACGCATCGTTGGGCGCGCGTCAGAGACCGACGCTGTTTCATTTGAAAAATTTGTAGAAGATGAAAAGCGGGAATGGGATAATGCCGACCCTTCCAAACAGAACCTAAAGGCAGTTATTGCTATGGCTGATGTGGTTTTTCAAAACGACGGTACCTCGGAAGAACTCTTCGCACGGGTTGAAGAAGCACTAAAAAAGCCCTAAAACAAAGGACTTGACGGGGGTTTATCCTCGGGTATACTGGGTACATGACCGACTAGAGGAAGCTAAACTCGCAAGAGAAAGCCCGCCCTCTGGCGGGCTTGTTCGTTCATTGACAACTGAATAGTAATTGAGAAATTGACCACACAAAAGCAAGCAAAAGAAAGTCCTTCCCGTATTTCCACAGGAAGGCGACAAGAGAGAAGAAGACACTTTTCTCTTGTTCCGTTCATCTAGATATATGATCAGAGTTTGATCCTAGCTCAGGGTGAATGCTGGCGGCGTGGATGAGGCATGCAAGTCACGGGGGCCGCAAGGCAACCGGCGAACGAGGTAGTAAGACGCAGGTACGCACCGAAGAGTCGGGCATAGCTAGCCGAAAGGTTAGGTAATTCCCGATGGTGTAGCGATACTAAAGGAGTAATCCGCTCTTTGAGCGGCCTGCGGAGCATCAGCTAGTTGGTAGGGTAATGGCCTACCAAGGCTATGACGCTTAGGGGAGCTGAGAGGCTGACCCCCACCGATGGAACTGAGACACGGTCCATACACCTACGGGTGGCAGCAGCCGAGAATATTCGGAGGCTGACCCCCACCGATGGAACTGAGACACGGTCCATACACCTACGGGTGGCAGCAGCCGAGAATATTCG
>MEWX01000011.1:5448-5709 GCA_001775485.1 Candidatus Adlerbacteria bacterium RIFCSPLOWO2_01_FULL_51_16 | reverse complement strand
TTTGTGGTCGACGCAACAATAAACGACCTTCCGTTGAAGGTGAATATTGTGGAGGAAGCGTTTGTTGAGGAGGTGGCAAAGCCCAAGACACTCGTGTAATCAAGATTTTCAAAGTGCGAGGTGGAGGAAGCGAAGACTCCTGCCGTGAGTGCGAGAGGAGTGGAGGTCGCGGAGACAGAGACACCATAGCTTGTGGTGTGGGTGAACGGGTCGCCGATGCCACCCGAGCCACACGCAGAACCGGTTGAGGAAAGAAGTCCT
>MEWX01000011.1:3474-5279 GCA_001775485.1 Candidatus Adlerbacteria bacterium RIFCSPLOWO2_01_FULL_51_16 | reverse complement strand
TGGCGGTCGCAGAGGGGAAGAAGGTGTTGTTGCCTATCGCGACATTGCCACTGCCGGTTGTGATGTTGGCGGTCGAAGAAGCACCGATGCCGATGTTTGCGTAGCCGCTCGTTACATTGAACCCGCTTTGATAGCCAACGAGCGTGTTGTAGTCGGCACCATCAAGAAAGTTGAAGCCCGCTTCGAACCCTAGCGCTGTGTAACCCTTGATTGCACCGTTGTAAACGTTATCTAACTGGAGTGAACCTCCACCGAGCGCTGCAGCAAACCCGACGGCGACTGAATCCTGCGCTGCAGTATTATTTTGTGATGCCTTTGCACCCAGTGCTGTGTTATTGGCCGCAGCCGTGCTACTAAGCTCATAAAGAGCATAGGCACCGAAAGAGCTGTTGAAGTCTCCAACTGCCCCCTCACCTCCGGTTTGCTCGCCGAACCCGCTGTTATAACTCCCCGTGGTGTTGGAGAAGAGGGCACTGTAACCAAAGGCGTTGTTGGAAGAGCCCGTGGTATTTGAGTAAAGTGAATACTGTCCAAATGCGTTGTTGCTACTACCTGATGTATTGTTAAAAAGTGAGACAACGCCAAAAGCACTATTTGATGTGCCGCGAAGGTTTGCTGAACTCAATGTTTGATAGCCGACAGCAGTGTTACTCCCTGACGAGGTTGCGTTTTGGAGTGCTCGGTACCCGAGTGCGGTATTTTGAACACCGCTCGTGATTGCAGAGAGTGCGCTCAAACCAAGGCCGGTGTTGAAGCCAGTCGACGAGGCAGTGAGGAAGGTCTGACCATTGAAGGTGAAGATGGTGGAAGAAGCATTTGATGAGGATGTGGCAAAGCCGAGCGTACCGGTGTAATCAAGGTTAGTGAAGTGAGAGGTGGAGGATGCTTGGAGGCCTGCTTGGAACCAGATAGGAGTTGAGGTGGCGTTGGCAAGAGCACCGAAGTTTGTTGTTGGGGTGAATGGGAAGGAGGAACCGCCTGCCCCACACGCAGAGCCGGTTGAAGAGAGGAGACCTAATTCATTTGCTTGTACACAAGTGGTGCCGGAAGAGCCGAGACCGGAAACGACAAGGTTGGTGGTTGAGGCAAGGCCGGTGTTAGAAACAGAGAAGAGAGTGGTCGTTGCGCTCGCGGTCGAAGAACCAATCGCAAACAGGGTTGTATTAGTAGAACCGTTGTTTGCATGGACCGAGAGTTTTGCCCACGGAGTTGTTGAAGCGATGCCGATTGAGCCGGCGGTGGGGAGTGTAAATACTCCATTTGAACCATCGGTCACTGTTGATGTTGCGGGGAGTGTACCGAATATAAGGTTCCCAATTGAGAGTTGGTTGTTTCCCGCTTCGTTGGGAAGGAAAGCGTTGTAGCCAATAGTGACGTTGTTGAAGCCGGTAATGGCATTAAATCCTGTGGTCAAACCAGCGCCTGCGCCAAGATACAAGTTGCCATAGCCGGTTGAGTTGACATACCCCGCATCGTCACCAAGGGCGGTATTGCTACTGCCGGTGTTGTTGTGGAGAGTAGAACCGCCAAAGGCGTTGTTACTACTGCCGGTGGTGTTGGCTAAAAGAGCAGCAACACCAAAGGCGTTGTTACTGCTGCCAGTGGTATGGGCAGAGAGAGCAAGCCAACCAAAGGCGTTGTTGTTGTTGCCAGTAGTATTATCGTCTAACGCCTGCTTGCCGAACGCGCTGTTGCCAATGCCGCGGGTGACATTCGCTAATGCACTTAGTCCAAGAGATGTATTGGAGCCCGTGGTTGATGCGGTGAGGAAGGTCTGGCCGTTGAAGGTGAAGATGGTGGAAGAA
>MEWX01000011.1:3159-3449 GCA_001775485.1 Candidatus Adlerbacteria bacterium RIFCSPLOWO2_01_FULL_51_16 | reverse complement strand
TGTGCCGGTGTAGTCGAGGTTGGTGAAGTGGGAGGTGGAAGAAGCGAAGATACCGTTCTTGGCCCAAAGAGCAGAGGTGGTAGCGGCGGCAATGACTCCATAGTTTGTTTCCCACGTGAAGGGTGATGCACCTGCGGTTGTTTGGTCTGTGCCGCAGACAATGCGTCCTTCTGCATTGGTTTCAAGGGCTTCGGTACAGCTGGAGATGCCGGAGACGATGAGTGCTGTGGAGGAAGCGGTACCAAGGAGTGTTGAGGTGCCGGTGTTGTCTATTTTGAAGAGTGTTGTGG
>MEWX01000011.1:2703-3153 GCA_001775485.1 Candidatus Adlerbacteria bacterium RIFCSPLOWO2_01_FULL_51_16 | reverse complement strand
AAGCGGTCGAAGAACCGATGGCGAAGAGTGTTGAATTAGTAGACCCGTTGTTGGCGTGGACCGACAATGTGCCCCATGGAGAAGACGAAGCGACACCTATAGTGCCCGTCGTCGGTAGTTTAAATGCAGTCGTGGTTGCCGGGAGCGTGCCATACACCAAGTTGCCGATGTTGAGCTGGTTGTTTCCGGTCACTGAAGGGAAGAAGAGCTCGTTGCCGAGGCCTATATTTCCATCACCGGTAGTGATGACGTCGGCGAAAGAAACATGAGATCCGAGTAGAATATTTGCGTAACCCGCTCCGATGGAGAAGCCCGCTTGATAGCCAAGCGCTACGTTGTTGGAGCCAGAAATAGTGGCATTACTATTGGCAAAAACTCCGTAGCCGATGCCGACGTTGTTGGACCCGGTGATTGAGAAGCCAGAGAAAAATGCATCATCTCCTATACCTA
>MEWX01000011.1:0-2695 GCA_001775485.1 Candidatus Adlerbacteria bacterium RIFCSPLOWO2_01_FULL_51_16 | reverse complement strand
CTGCCAGAAACCTTTACTCCACCAAGTGAGTCACTTCCGAGAGCGACATTGCCCGCCCCCGTTACAAGGCCACTTGCCCCGCCCCCGGTAAGAGCACCGCTACCTACAGCCGTATTTTCTATTCCCGTTACATCTTTGAGAGCCTCAAATCCAATCCCGACATTGTTGCTGGCCGACGTGGCATTTTGGAGTGACTGGAAGCCGAGCGCTGTGTTGTTGTAACCAGTGGTGATGTGTGAAAGTACGTCCAAACCAAGCCCCGTATTACCACCAGGCCCAGTTCCAGAGCCATTAGACGTTGAAGCGACAATAAAGTTCCGACCGTTGAAGGTGAAGATGGTGGAGGTGGCGTTTGTTGAAGAGGTAGCAAAGCCGAGAGTGCCGGTGTAATCAAGGTTGGTGAAGTGAGAGGTAGAAGAAGCAAACACTCCGGCGGTAAGTGCGAGTGGGGTTGAGGTGGATTGCACGGCTACTCCATAGCTTGTGCCGGGGGTGAAGGGCCAAGACCCGCCGCCTGCTCCACATGCGGAACCGGTTGAAGAAAGTTGACCGGATGCGTTTGCTTGCACACAGGAAGTGGCGGAGCTTCCAAGGCCAGAGACGATGAGGTTGGTAGTGGAGGCAAGACCGACATTGTCTACCGAGAATAGTGTTGTCGTAGCAGAGGCCGTGCTCGAACCAATCGCAAACAATGTCGTGTTAGTAGAACCATTGTTTGCGTGGACCGACAGTTTTGCCCATGGAGAGGAAGATGCGATTCCAATAGTGCCTGCAGTTGCTTCAGTAAATGCGGTGGAGGTTGCCGGAAGATTTCCAAAGAGTATGCCGCCGATGTTGAGGGTGTTGTTGCTGTTGGCGCTTGGGAAAAAGGTGTTGTAGCCGATGCCAATGTTTCCATCGCCAGTCGTAAGATTGCCCGCGGTAACCGAGGGGCCAAGGAGGATGTTGCCATAGCCCGTTGAAATATTGTATCCGCTTTGATAACCGAAGAGCGTATTATAGTCGGCCCCATTATCGAAATTATATCCTGCGGAGTAGCCGATCGCCGTGTACCCTTGCGCATTATATGCACAGTTACCGCAGTTTCCTCGTGCTGCTGCATAACCGACGGCCGTTGTGTTGGTGGCGGAGACATTGAAGGACGACGCCTCGTAACCTAGTGCAATGTTTGCGCTACCGGAAACACTGGAGCCTAGCGCATCAGTACCAAGGGCAGTGTTACCCCCTCCAGTAGTGTTGCCACTGAGCGCATTAGTACCAAAGGCGGAGTTACTCTCAACCCCAACTCCGGTAATATTTGAATAGAGTGCGCGTCGGCCGAAAGCTGTGTTCGCTCCGCTGATGGTGTTGCTATACAGTGCCTCAACTCCAACGGCTGTATTTTCATAACCGATGGTGTTGGTATTCAATGCCAGAGAACCGAGAGCAGTATTAAGACCTCCCCTAATCTGCGTCGTACCGCCGTCAAAATTGTCGGTAACTCCAGTCCTAAATAACACATTTGCAAGTGCTTTATACCCTACCGCCGTGTTTCCAATACTCGAGGTAGCTGTGAAAAGAGATTGGTAGCCGAGGGCGGTATTTTTTACGCCGCCTGTAATACCGGAAATTGCGTCAATACCGAGTGAGGTGTTGAAGCCAGTCGACGAGGCAGTGAGGAAGGTTTGACCGTTGAAGGTGAAGATGGTGGAGGAAGCATTTGTGGAGGAGGTAGCGAAGCCCAAGACACTCGTGTAATCAAGGTTTACAAAGTGCGAGGTCGAGGAAGCGAAGATGCCACTCTGTGCCCAAAGCGCGGAGGTGGTCGCTGCTGCGATGACGCCGTAGTTTGTTTCCCACGTGAAGGGTGCGGCGCCGCCGCTGCATGATTGGGTCGCGACCAATCCCGCAGCGTTGACTGTGAGGCAGTTGCCCGCTCCGGAGCCCAAAGCTGAAATCGTGAGGTTGGTGGTGGATGCCAGGCCGGAATCATTGACAGAGAACAGTGTTGTCGAGGCACTGTTGGTTACTTCAAACACCCGTGCCCCAGTTCCGCTCCCGGCTGCCCAAACCGAAAGTTTTGAGTATGGTGTTGTCGTCCCTAGCCCCACGTTGCCCCCGGCCGCAACAACATTAAGAGCTGTGCCTGCATTGTTGCGCCACTCCTGAAGATTGCCGGTTTGACCCGACGCGGCCGTTATTGCAAGAACAGGAGCAGCAACTGTGGTGCCGTAGACATTGAGCGAGGGATCGCTTGCGGCCCCGAAGGCAAAGGCGAGCGTCGTCGTTGCAACTGCCACGGCAGTTTCACGATTCCCGTGTATTTCAAGACCCCAGTAGGAATTGAGTTGCATTCTCTGCCCCCACCCGTTTTGTATCGTGTTGGCTCCGTCGCCAAACTGCATAACTGCCTTCTCGCCCACCGCAAACGCAGGAGAAAATCCGAACAGCCGCGGAGAGGAGGTGGACGAGCCGCCGGCGCTGATAAACACATTCCCCGTATTAGTGACAGAGAAGAGGGTTGTTGTGGCACTTGCGGTTGAAGAAGCGACGACAAAGAGGTTAGTGAGCGTGTCGCCGTTGTTGGCGTGGATGGAGAGCTTGGCGTAGGGGCTTGAGGTCCCGATGCCAACAAAGTCCCCGATCGTTGTAAGACGCACCACAGGGCCATCATCCGTCCACCCACCGGCGGCGGCCGCAGTAAAGGAGTTGTAGG
>MEWX01000010.1:7192-12671 GCA_001775485.1 Candidatus Adlerbacteria bacterium RIFCSPLOWO2_01_FULL_51_16 | reverse complement strand
ATTGATGCTGGCGATGATGGCTACACTGACTACTTCCTGTTCGTGTCGTTCGCTGACTGCAACGACGGCGCTGGTCTAGTGGATGTCATCAATGACCCGACCTGCACGATCAACCGCAGTGACAGCCCGACCACATATCCGAACTGGTCGACGTTCGTGACCGTCGAGACGAACACCAATATCGCGGTGAAGGACTACTACGCCTTCATCATCGCTGATCTTAGCGGTGCTCCAGGTGTGTGGACGATAAGCAACATGGTCGTCGGCAAGCCAGGGAAGTAATAGATTTTCCTCGCTCCAAATATCAAGGTCGAACCTTGATAACAAAATCCCCGCTAAAAAGCGGGGATTTTGTGTATACCAAGTTTCCAAGGGGTACCCTTGGAAACGACTATTTATTTAAACAGAACGGGGAGGGAGTGGTAAGGAGTGAGAGGGAAAAGCATGAGGGAGGGGGTATGATATATCATACCCCCCCTCATCCTAAAAATAGAAGTACGAAAAGGAGTGCGAGAATAGGAGTATGAGAATAGAAGCACGAGTATCAAAACAGCTAGCGTTTTGGTCGAGTAAATAAGAGAAAATGCAGGGGATATTTCTTTTTGAGCCGATACAATGCGCTTGTTGCGTATAGTTTTTTATCCTCCCATTTCTCGCGCCGCCTTCCAAACTCTTTTTCCATCGCTTTAATTGCCTGCTCGTAGCCGGGAAACTGGTCCTCTAGCCACCGGTAAACGCGGTGGATAGTGTCGTAGCCGACCCGGAGCTCCGCCGCGATATCGTCGCGTCCGACTCCTGCGATAAGTTTGCGGGCAATGATGATCCGCCGCCCCAACATAATGCGTTCGCTCTCCGTGAGGAGGTCTCTTAGAAACAGCTTTGTCGCTTCTCTTCCTTGTATTGAGGCGGCAGCAGTATAGAGCGCGTCGAGTGTCTCTATCCGTTGCCGTTTTGTCAGTGTTTTTGCCCGTACTTTCATATAGGGGGTATGATATATCATACCCCTACCTGTTGGGAAGTCCCCGCAATTGTCTATAAGGCGGGTTTTGTGTACTAAGAGCGCTACTTGAAACTCACGGGGATCGTGAGCGGGTCTTCTCTGCCTTGCGCAGGGCTCAACACCAAGACGCCACTGCTTTCAAACCGCGGCGGGCTGAAAGCGACTGTTGCCTCGTAAGAGGTAAAATAATTTGCGTCTCCCCACAGGCCTTTCGCTGAAGCCGTGCCACGACCAAACACGTTGCCGGAGGCGTCACGCAACTCGACGGGGAACTCGCCGTCGTTGTTAAACCAATCTCCGCGCGCTCTCCCGCGTACGGAAAGGGGGGAGGAGATGCGGTCGTTTGGCGCGAGGGAGGAGACATAAATGCGGTCTTCTTTTTCTTTGGTGTTGCCAAGATATTCTATGTAAATGATACCGAGCCCGTTGGTGCAGGTGCGCGGATAGCTTTCGCGCACGGGGTAGTGCGTAGCACAGTCAACAAAGTCATTTGGTTCTGCGACACCGGGCCTGAGCGGAGTAGATACTCCTTTCTCCCACACAAAGTATGCCGCGCCCACGGTAAGCGCCAAGATCAGGGCTATCTCGAGAACGCCCTTCATACGGGCGAGTATACTACATCGTTTGTGTTTTTTTGAGTTTCTCGCTAGTATGGAGCGCAAAGTGATGTCAGTCTCTTTTTTGATTTTTGGGAGTGTAATGCTCGTCTCCGCAGTGTCTTTAATCGGTGTGTTTGCGCTTTCTGTGCGGGAGGCCCTTTTGCGGCGGGTGCTGTTTGTCCTGGTGGCGCTTGCAACGGGTGCCATGTTCGGCAATATCCTCCTCCACCTACTCCCTGAGGCCTATGCGGAGGGAGGAGATGTGAAGACCGTAGGGGTTGCCATTATCGCAGGCATGCTCGCGTTTTTTGTGTTGGAGAAAGTGCTCCGCTGGCGGCACACACACGCAGTACTTGAAAATGGTGAGGGTAGCGAAGTACATCTGCCGCACGAGGGGGCCGAGCGACCGCACGGACACGCAGTCGCGCATTTGGGGCCCCTGGTTTTGAGTGCCGACGCACTGCATAACGTGCTTGACGGCTTTATCATCGCCGGTGCCTACCTTGTGTCTCCCGCCGCAGGTATCGCCACAACCGTTGCGGTCGTGCTCCACGAGATACCCCAGGAAATCGGAGACTTTGGTTTGCTTTTGCATGCGGGCTACACCCGCGCGCAGGCATTGGCATGGAACTTTTTTTCGGCGCTCACCGCATTCTTGGGGGCAGGGATTGGGCTCTACCTCTCTTCAACTATTGAAGGAGTAATACCGTACATGGCTGCGTTTGCGGGCGGCAACCTCCTCTATATCGCTGGCTCCGACCTCCTACCCGAGTTGCGGAAAACCATCGACGCGCGTCGCTCGGTGGTGCAGCTTGTGTTTCTTGTTGTCGGAGTCGCGTTTGTAGCGCTTCTTATCGACTAGTTTGTTTAAGTATTTCTTCGATAAGGGCCGCGGTCTCGGTGGGGCCGAAGACCGCGTGCGTTTTGACACCGCTCTCGATAACTACTGCATCGTTCCCGCCTTCTTCTAGTGCGTCGCCGACGTAGAGCATTTCTGAAACAGAAATCTGGGAGAGCCCGGCTAGCTGTTTGACGCCGTAGGCCTTGGTGATGCCGCGCCGGGTAATGTCTATGGTGGTGAGCCCGCCCATCGCGTTGGCAAAGTCCGGCAGACGCTTATCTAGGGCCTCGTGGAGGCGTTTACGGGTGTCATCGTGCTCCTTGTGCCACTCCTCTTTTTCTTTAAGCGGGGCCTGTTGGCCAAGCGGAGAAAAGGCGATTTCCGCCCCTCTATCCTCCACACGCTCTCCCCAAATGCGCACCGGGGCCTCCGAGAGCCCTACTTCTTTGAGCGCTCCCTCCAGTTCCTTCAAAATGCGCTCACGCTCTTGGAGCGTGAATGCGTTGTCGTAGCGTGTGCGCCATTTGCCCGCCTCAAAGACGTAGCACTGCGCCGCGTTGTCGGGGAAGAGGTAGAGTCGCGAAAGGATGGCGTCGTCGGGAAGCGCCGGCAAAAATTGCTTTTCAAACTGAGGGAAGCCGGCGCCCGACATCACCGCAACCGGCATCTTTTGCAGAAGCTCCGCCAAGAGCTCGCCCATGCGCGGCTCCATCCGCTGTTTGGACTCGGCCAAGGTGCCGTCGAGGTCAAACGCCACAAGTTTTGGTTTGAACACCATCGCCTTGACTATACTCCTTGCCGCCTATTTCTTGTACCGCTCTATCCACACAAAAACCAAAGTTATGATATTATGATATATCGTAATTTAATAATTAATACGCATTTATGCAATTATGAAGCGAAGAAGCAGGGAGTTGAGCGACAAAGAGCGTATTGAAACACTGGACGCTCTGTATACGGCAACTGCGGCGATGCAGGGGCGCGATGCGATGAAGCTGTTTCTCCGGGATCTTTTGACGCAAAGCGAGCGGATTATGCTCGGCCGCCGCATCGTCATAGCACGCCGTCTTCTCTCGGGTGAGGGACCAACCCACATCGCCGCGGACATGAAAGTGGGATACGACACTATTTATCGAGTACAACGCTGGCTTGAAGATCAGCTGCCGGGGTATGAACAGGCGATACGAGAGATGGAGAAGGAATATCAGAAACGAAAGCAAAAGGGGATTGATAAAAAACTATACGCAACAAACGCTCTCTATCGGCTCAAAAAGAAATACCCTCTTCACTTTTTGCTTTTTCCGACCCCGAAATCCTAACAGATTATGATATATCATAATATTATTTAAAACTGGATTAAACGTCTTATGTTATGGTTGCTTGTCTTATGTTATGATTACTTTAAGTTATCGGGGAGGAGGATTTTGAGGAGTTTTTTGAGCGACACTTTGACGACCCCAAGCACCGCGTCGCCTCCGCCGTAGTAGATAAAGAGCGTATCCTCCCGCAGAATGGCTCCGCAGGAGAAAACAACGTTACGCACCTGCCCGCCTCTCTTGTATTCCTCCAGAGGCTCTAGTATTGCGTCAACGCTCCGTGAGACGACAAGCGAGGGGTTTTTGAGGTCAAGGAGCACTGCCCCCAGGCGGTAGGTGGAGGACTTTGAGACACCATGGTAGATAAGGAGCCAACCCTTTTTGGTTTTGATGGGGGGCCCTGCAATGCCGATTTTTTGGCTGTCCCACATGCCGGGGCGTGGCCCCATGATTTCGATGCAGCGGGTAAGACGGCTTTTTTTAAAATCAAGCGAGTCGAGGAAGTCAGCGCACAACTGCGGGTCGATGCGGTGCAGGAGCATATACTGTCCGCCGACTTTTTCCGGGAGTAAGCAGGTGTCTTTGTCGTTGACGTTTTCGGGGGTGGTGAGTACAGGCTTCTCCCATTTGTCCCAGCGTTTAGCGAGGAAGTCCTTCGCGGAGATTGAGGTAAGCGCGACCCGGGTCGGGTGTGCGCCATCAACGGCGGTGTACATCATATACACAGTGTTGCCGATTTTGGTGATACGCGGGTCTTCGCACCCGGAGTTGCTGCCACCTTTCTTTTGTTCAAACTCCTCGCGCGGCTTGTAAACGGGTTCGGAAAGTTGCTTTGTAATTTTTATCCCGTTTTTCGTCGCGGCATAGCCGAGCGTTGAAACATTGTCCTCTCCCATTGCGCGGTAGAGAAGGTGGATGTCGCCGCCGAGGTCGAGCGCTGCGGCGTTCATCGTCGCTTTATTCTCCCAGGAGTGCGCGGGGTTGGGTTTGAGTATCGGATTTTCTTTAGCGCGGACACCAAGCTCCACCCGGCGCTCGGGCACCATGGCGTTGAGGAGGTCTTCGAGGTTGAGCGAGGCGCGTGCACACACGGTGTCGGCGGCGCCGTAGTAGATGTCCACCCGGCCGTTTTTTTGGAGGAGTGCTCCGGAGGGAAATACAATGTTGGGGACCATGCCGTAGCGCTCGTATATGCTCTCGGGCACTATGATGGGGCCTTTGGTGCGCCCGACTATCTGGCGCGGGTCTTTAAGATCCAAAAGAAGCGCCTCTATTCCGAACACGCGCTCGCCGCCGCCGAAATAATTTTGAATGTAGGAATAGAACATAAGCCACCCGTCTTTGGTTTTAATGGGAGGCGAGCCCACTTCCACGTGGTCTTTGTCGCCCCGCAGGGGGTTTATGGTGTGGTCGTTGATTTCTGCGTGCCAGCGCTCCCAGAAAGAGAGGTTCCACAACTCTTCCAACTTGTCGCACTGCGCTATCGCGATTTTTGCCGGCGGTTCATCCGTGTGGGCGGTCAAAATTGCCGTGATTTTGCCGCCGACGCGCTCGGGGAAGAGTGCCATCGCTTTGGCATTGAAGGGGGTGATAAGATGTTTTTCGTCTATGGTTTCGAGATCCTTGGAAAGCGCCGCGGCGACCTTGATGTTGCCGGGCCCGAAGGGCATACCGCCGAGCGCGGTATAAAAAATGACATTGGTCCCCTCAAACGGAGTAACCC
>MEWX01000010.1:0-7182 GCA_001775485.1 Candidatus Adlerbacteria bacterium RIFCSPLOWO2_01_FULL_51_16 | reverse complement strand
GCATCCGTACTTTTCCCACGGCTCCTCGGGGATGATGAACTGTCGGCGGTTTTGAAAGTGGCGGCCGTCCAAGGAAAGCGCTTTACCTATGGTGGAGACGCCCGCCGGGGTCATCAAGACATCGGGGCGCCCTAGAGCGCGGTAGAGAAGGTGTGTTATGTTGCCTACCTTTACGGGGGCTGGGTTGAAGGTCGCGCGCGCCTCCCAGTGCTTGTCGGCAATAGGGGCAATGAGCGGATTGTGGTGGCTTCTACTAGTTACGTACATGAGAATTACAGCAAAACCAAACCTGCCGGAGGGCGGAAAATTTCTTTGCTAGAAATTTTCCTAGTTCCTCGTGCCGTCGCACTGCGCACCCTCCGGCAGATTTGTTTTGCTTTCATATTATACCTTAACGGGTTCAAGAACGGCGTGTTCGTTGGAGAGGAGTTTGTAGACAAAGTCGCGCAAGTTGGCACGTGCCGCGGCGATATGTTTGTCGCCGCCGCCGTAGTAGACAATCAAATCGTTGCCGAGTATAACCGCGCCCGTTGCATAGACAACGCCCGGCTTCCAATCGTTCTCGTACCACTCACTAGGCTCTAATATTGGGACATTGGAGCGCGCAAGCACATGGGTTGGGTCTTTGAGATCGAGGAGCATAACGCCCACCTTGTAGCGGTGGCTCTCGCGCTCGTCTATCGCATGATACAAAAGGAGCCACCCGAAACGGGTCTTCAGGGGCGGTGGGCCGGCACCGCGGATCCAGGTGTCCCAACGGTTTTCGTTGCGGTGAGGCATGAACTTACTTTTGATGTGCATGTCCTCCTCGTGAAAGGAATCGAGATTCTCAATGTACTCAACCTGTATCGCGGGAGCGATGCTGTGGAGTATCGCGTATTTCCCCTTTATTTTTTCGGGGAAGAGGACCCAGTTTTTGTGGATCTCGCCCGGCGGGGAGATAAGCGCGGGCTTTACCCAATCCCAATTCTTCTTTAAAAAGTTTTCCCGGTTGATTGAAGTCAGTGCCATCCGTACATATCCCCAGCCGTCAAAGGCGACGAAGGTGACATAGGCGCGGTCGTCGATTTTTACGATACGTGGGTCCTCAAACCCCGCCCATCCGCCGCCAGAGGCGTACGCGACCGTGTTGTAGGTGAGCGGCCCCAGACGGTTGGGGAGCGTTGGCATGCCAAAGCCCCCGCGGGGCTCCAAGACAGGATAGGGAAGCCGCTCGTCAAAATGAATACCGTCCGCGCTCGATGCGTAGCCGATGCGTGATATACCGTCAGTCCCCATCGCGCGGTAGAGCATGTGCACGCGACCTTGGTCGACGACCGCCGCGGGGTTAAACACAGCCGCCGACTCCCACCAGTGCGTTGGGTCGGGCCCAAGAATAGGATTTTCTTTGAAACGAAAAAGGTGGAGCGGTCGCCGCGATTCGTAGAACCAAAAGAGAAAGAGCGCGATAAACCCTAGAACGAGCGCGACAGAGGCAATCACAACGCCGAGCCCGGCTGCGGCGAGGGTAGAAAGTACAACAACTGCCCCAAGACCTGTGTTCATTACATAGGAAAAGCGCTACTTCCTCCCGTAGCGGTCTTCAATTCTAATAATATCACCTTCGTCGAAGTTCCCAAACGCGATTTCAAGTATTTTGAGCCCTCCCGCGCCGCCTTCCACCCGGTGTTCGCTCCCGCGGGGAGAGAAAAAGGTATCTCCCGGCTTGGCGTCGTGGTTTTCTTTGCCGATAGTGATTACTCCCGAACCGTCTAGCACCCGCCAAAACTCGTCGCGGTCTTTGTGGGTCTGCAAACTGATGGCCCCGCCCTCACTCACGGTTACTATTTTGACGGTTGTCTTTTCATTCAGGGTAAAACGCTCAAAATTGCCCCACGGCCGCTCTTCTTTGTTGTAATTTGGGAGATGCTCCACCCCTTTAGTATACGGCAAATATGCCGAGGGGGCCCTCTGCAAATCAAAATTTGCAAAGCGCCCCCTCGGCTAAACCATCCTTTTTTTCATATTTCCGTCTTATTCGTTTGCTTGCGAATAATCCTCGGAAGTTTTAGACAGCGGCTCCTATGGAGCTCCGCGCCGTCTGTAACGTACTGACTGTGTGCGCAGTGTCCGCCCCCAAGCCGGCCCAGGACAAACACCCCGCTCCACGAGTCATTCTACTGGAGCGGCACTGAAGTATAGGTGAACAGCAAGAAAAAGTTTAATTATTGGCTATACTGCGGCCTTTTGAGAAGTCTATGGAAACCTCGCTCCGGTCAGCGCTAGCAGGTACTCCGCTGCCGTTACTCCCCGAGGGGGCTCCAGCCGGCAAAAATACGGACACGGTTGTCCCTTTGCGTTTGGCGCTTTGAATATTGATTCTGCCATGGTGGACCCGTACGATTTCGTTCACAATCGTCAAACCTAATCCCGAACCGCCGGTTTTTATATTGCGCACGCGGGAGGTGTCTGCGCGGTAAAATGGCTCAAGAATATGGAACAGGTCTTCTTGGGCGATACCGATGCCTGTATCTGAAACTGAAATCTCAACCGAGCCGCGGTAGTCGGGGCGTACAGAAATGGAAACAACTCCGTTGCTTCCTTTTGGGGTATAGCCGATAGCGTTGCGCAAGAGGTTGGTGACAACTTGCTCAAGTGCGGTTGCGTTGCCCCACACCACCCGGTAGTTATCCATTTTAATTACCATCTCGACGCCTCGCTCACGGGCGAGCGTTTGGTGGCGCGCAACGACGGTCTCAATGAGCGGCCCCAAGTCGGTGTTCTCAAATTGCATCCGCTCGGGGCGGGTAAAGGTGTTGAGCGAGAGAAGGTTATTGATGATCTCCGAAATCCGGTCGAGCTCTCCCACGATTTCAAGAAGCGTGTTGCGAAGAGAGGACGGCTGGCTTTCATCAAGAAGCGCCACCTCGGTTGAGGTTTTTATCGTGGAGAGGGGAGTCCGGAGCTCGTGCGCAACGTTTGAGATGAAGAGTTTTTGATAGTGGAGGGTCTGCCGTGCGGGTCGCAAGGTAACGCGCGCCAAAAGTGCGCCAAACGCAACCGCGAGCAACACCGTACCGCCAAAGACAACCCACACACCGCGTAGCTGAATACTGCCGATTTCCTCCGGAAGCGCGTTGTCTCTGTAGTTGGGGTAGTCGGTAATGAGGGTACTGATGTTTTGTAGTATCGCGTTCATTATCTGAACGTTCATGTAATGCAGAGCCCACCAGAAAGCCGCGACACATAAAACTACCAAGAACCCTTGGAGCGCGACGACGTGTACGGTCGTACGGAAGAAGAGATCAGACGTGTACTTCTCCGGCAAGGCGGTAGCCCACGCCGCGAACCGTTTCGAATAGTCGCCCATCATCTTCTCCATCATGTTCAAGCTTTTTCCTTAGATTTTTCATATGCACGTCCAATACGTTCGACCAAGAAAGCGAGTTGAAATCCCACACGTGGTCAAAGAGTTTTTCCCGCGCGAGCACAATACCGGGCTCACGCATAAAGCACTCGAGCAGTGCAAACTCTTTGAGCGTGAGTGGTACCTCTTCACCCTCCTTCTTCACTGTTCTTGTGGCGGTGTCCATCTCCAAGGGTCCGACTTTCAACACGATCGGTTGTTGGGTTGTCGGGCGGCGCAAAACCGAGTTGATGCGTGCCAAGAGCTCCTCGAAGGAAAATGGTTTTACTATATAGTCGTCCGCCCCTTTGTTGAGGAGGTCGACTTTGTGTTCTGTTTCGTTTCGTGCGGTGAGAATAATAATCGGCGTTGTAACGTTTTCTTTCCGGACACTTTCTGTAATGGTTGCCCCGTCAATCCCCGGGAGCATGAGGTCTAAAATAATGAGATCGTACTCGTCCCGGTAGAGGAGTATGCGGGTGCGGGCCTTCTCGCTGTCCGCGAGCCAGTCAACGGCAAACCCCTTCATCTCGAGCCCCTTTTTGAGCGCCCGAGCAAGCTTTTCCTCGTCTTCTACGATAAGTAAGTGCATAGTAGTGAAGATTAAGCGTTCATAATCCGACCCAAATGCTGACGGTTGTAGTGTATCAGGTCTTACCTGAACGCTTCATGAAATGGAGGAGTGTTTAAAATACGTTGAAACTAAAGGATATTTCGGGGCTTCCCTTGGGAGAGAAACAGCGCATGTTCTTTGGGGAAGAGCCAGAGGGCGATGTGGTAGATAGCAAAGGTGATGAAAAAGGCGGCGAAGACGTCTATCGTGTAGTGCACGTGCCCCAAAAGGACGATGACCCCGAAAAACCCCGACCACACGAGGAAGAGGTACCGGAGCCATGGTTCTTGCCAGAATATGAGTGCGAGAAGGAACGGAGCTCCGGCATGTCCGGAGAAGAATAGGTCCTTCCCGAAAAATATTTTCATTATCGTCTCACCGTAGTCATAGATGCCCTCTATGGGATAGGGGCCGATGTGCGTCATGGAGACAAAGAGCGCGCGGATGATTATGAAAAGTGTCAACGAGTGGAGGACAAAAGGGATACGTTTCGGATGGGCGAGGAGTAGTAGTATACCGAACGCGATGAGCGCGAACATCCCGTAGACAAAGAACACCCCCACGTCGTATATCGGGGTGTTGGAAAGCACGATGTCATCAACCGGATTGCTTGCGCGTGAGGTTGCGTAGCGTACGGCTAAGGGTTGCACTACAAACACGGCGAAGAGAAACAGCACTATCGCCAAGGGGGCAGAGAAGCGGAAGTGCCGGTCAAACCAGGTTTCTTTATAGCGCTCTGTAAGCGCAACGCCCCAGGTACGCCAAACAACGAGCGTTTTTTCGCGTTCTTCCTGCATGTCCCCCTAGTATACCGAAGCTAACGCGTGGACATAAGCGAGTGATATATACTCTCAATCTTGCTGGCACTCGTTTGTATGTCATATTTTTCGCCGAGCAAAAGACTCTGTGCGGCCATACTTTTGCGCCGCTCGGGGTTGGTCAAGATGGCGAGCGCCTGGGCGGCGAGGTCGGCGGCATCGCTAGGCTTAAAGAGGAGCCCGTTGCCTTCGACGAGAAGCGGTGAGGCGCTTTTGGGAGAGTTTGAAACGAGAACCGGTACGCCGCACGAAATCGCTTGCAAAACGACCATCCCCTCGAGCTCAACGAGCGAGGGGAGCACAAAAAGAGCGGCCGCGTTGTACGCCTGCTCCACCTCGGCGTCGCTAAGGCGCCCGAGGAAACTCACGCGCTCTGTGATGCCAAGCGATGCCGCTTGCGCGCGCAATGCTTGCTCGCGGTGTCCGCCGCCGACGATGAGCGCGTGCGCTCCGGGAGCACCTTTCAGTATCGCGGGCATCGCGGCGATGAGCGTGTCCACCCGCTTTTCGGGGTGGAGACGGCCGACGAAGAGAATGTACGTGCGATCTGCGGGGAGGTTGAATTTTTTGAGCAATGGCGCGGGGTCGGCTTTGCCGAATTTGGTGCGGTCGACACCGTTGCTGATTACTTCGGTGCGGGATTTTTGGGGGAGGCCTTTAAAAAATTCGCGCGAGAACTTGGTGGGGAAGATAAGCACCGCGACCTTGGCATAGAGCCAGTGCAGGTACACGTACATCAAAGAGGAAAGTATGTTGGTAAACCACTCCGCCTTGTTGTGAAAGGTGTTGAGAAACAGATTTTCCGGCTGGGTGTGTGAATGCACCACAACCGGTATCCCGATTGCATGCGCAGCGCGCACCGCCGCTATCGCCGCGGGGGTCGGCATGATGACGTGCAGGATGTCGATTCTCTCTTCCTGCAGAATTTTTATCACCTCACGCTTGCGCGGAAGGCCGAGGTAGAGGTGCCCATCGGTCTGCGGCAGAAGGAAGGAACGGAAACGGTAGACCTTCATACCTTCCCACTCGTCGTCTGTGCGGTGCTCCGGGGAGCGCCCGGCGATAAATACTTGGGTGTATCCACGGCCTTTGAGGATGCGCGAGAATCGCCGTGCCGACTCCGTGGAACCCGCCATAAATTCTGCAACGCCGTCGCATATGAGCGCAATGCGTAAGTTTCTTGTGTTCATTGTCGTCTTTTGCGGAGGAAGTATCGCACGCCAAATACTGCAACAACAACTCCAACAATGAGAGTGACCTTCGTCGCAGTATCAAGATATGCAGCTATCTGCTCGTACGCGCCGCCGAAGAAGAAACCAACGCCAAGAAAAAAGATTACTTGAGCCATTGAGATTATGGCGCAGGTTGTCATGAAGATAAGGTAGGGGACCCGCGACATTCCGGCGGCAAAGAGCCCTGCGGTGCCCAAGCCCCAGATGAGTTTGGAGGCGAGTGTTGTTTTGTAACGATGTTCCTCGAACCCCCGCTTTGCGATCGCAAGATTTTCTTTTGTAGCGCCGGCTTTCTGCTCCAAGGAGCGGGTAAAGCTCCACCCTGTTCCGAAACGCCCCAAGATGTACCAAAACGTGTCGCTTACCATGTCGCCGATGACGATAACAGGGAAAGCAATCAAGGGGTTCATAATCCCGCCCTTTGCTAAAAATCCAGCGATGACGGTAACTATAGGTCCCTCAACGATTGCGAGTGGAAAGAGGAGTAAGTACTGATATTGCGTAAGAAGGGCGACTATTTGATCAAGCGACATCGGATAGTTGAAAGTATACCCCATGAGATATATTGCATACGCGCAACACAGAAAAAAAGTATTTTATCTCACGGGGTATACGCCACAGGCCTTTTTATGGCCGCTATTGACTTAATTTCTATAGTGGTGTATAATGAAAGAGAATAGCTCTGTAACAACCAAAAAACGAAAGGTAGGTGTCCCGTGCAGACATTCGTCGGAAGTCACTGGGTGCTCGCCAATCTCTCGTGGTGGGGCTCCATCCTCATATTATGGATTCTGACGATTGGTATTCTCCCGGTCGGCAGACTCTATTTCGAAGGCTACGGCTATAATGTGGCGTGGTCAAGTAAGTACGGTGACTGGGCGCTCATCATGTGTATTGTCATCGCGGCATTCATCTTGCAGCGGCCCGGTCACTTACCGAGCTGGCTCATCAGCGGCACGTACCACATCGTGTGTGGCGCACTTGCCGTCGCTGCGGGCATCCTACTCGTCACGGTTGCCAATCCGCTGACTCGAGAGCAGGTGATGGACAACTACCACAATTTTTTCGTGGTAGCTTTGCTCTTCTATCTACTCGCAACAACGCTCCCGGTTGTCTACTGGGGCGGAATGACAG
>MEWX01000009.1 GCA_001775485.1 Candidatus Adlerbacteria bacterium RIFCSPLOWO2_01_FULL_51_16 | reverse complement strand
CGGGCTGCTGGGAATTGAACCCAGTCTACATCCACCCCATGGATGCGTACTGCCGGTATACTACAGCCCGTTTTTGCCAACCTAGGGATTTTACCCTCTTTGGCTCACGAAAGCCACGGAATTTGGTACTGCTCAAATCCGGGGAGTAATTTTTTGTCCCACAGAAGCCGGGAAATAACTTCGGCGTGGCTTTTGGCACCCGTGAGGGCATTGTGCGGCTCCGGTTCCTCGGGGATGCCGCAGTAGATGAGTATTGCGTCCAAATTAAGCGCGGAGTGCTTTTTTTCAGGATCAACTGGGGGATTCTGTCCCCTCTTTATCATGTGCATCCAGGCAAGCGAATGGCTGTCTATGGTGCGGTGTGCAAACGGCCACGCAGTGTGCCCCGCACGCTCGGCCGCAGCCCTTAGAAAGTCGCGGTCAAACGAGGGGTTTTGGCCGGAAAAGGTTGTGTCTTTGGCTTGCAGCGCCCATGCGATAAACTTGTGTACCAAATCGCCTTCGCTCTGCTTCTTTTGGTCTGTCGCTTGCTCCCGGCTGAAGCCGTTAACAGCGAGTGCTTCGTCTTCTATCTTTGCCCCCTCCCACGCCCGGCACTCTTCATAGAAAGTGCGGTCGGGGTTCTCCATATCTAGGGCCCCAACACTCAAAATCGAGTGTTTATGCGCCTCTGTCCCGCTACTTTCAACATCAACTGCTAACATGAGAGTAGTATAGCCGAATCTACTCCTTTTGTATCTCTGTGGCTTGTGATAGGGTTCTACACGGCAGAAGTTCTAGACCCAGGATACAAAACACAAGGAGTAAATCATGCAAACATCCCGGTGGGGATCGAAAGCCAAACTCGAGGCCCTGGAGATGTATATCGCTGATAAGACCGTCTATCCAGGGCTCACAGAGTATGAGTTGCTTCAGTGGAAAGCACTTGTAGATCATCACGGACCCGAAGGGCTACGTGGCAATAATTACTGTAATTTGGAGGACTTGCGAGTGGCCCCCAAGCCACAGTTGCCGCTTGAGGTTATTTTTTCAAGGGGCAAGATCAAGAAGATCCGGGCCAAAGAAGGCCAGCCGCCTCTTAAATTTCCCCTCGCAATGCTCAAGGAAACCGGGCAGGTCCGGCTGTTCTACCAGGTGGTCAGACTACAAACTAAAGCAGTAGGTATCTGCACTGTTGCAGACCTTACGCTTATGCTCTGGCCTTTGGAGACAACCAAGCTGCCAGGATCCAACATCCTGAAGATCCTCGCGTACCGGACCCGAAAGAGTTTGCCCACTAACGAACACCTCAAGACTGAATGGGGTCGAGGATATCGTCTTATCGCCGGCGGATAACACTGCCGGCGATCTTTTTTATTTATACGTCCCCTATTGTGCGCCGGAGCCAGGCATCCGTCTTTCCTACAATTGAATGAAGTTTGGGCCAGCGACGTGTGTGCGTCTCAACCCATTCCCTCAG
The DNA here is from genome assembly GCA_001775485.1 of Candidatus Adlerbacteria bacterium RIFCSPLOWO2_01_FULL_51_16. Classification (GTDB taxonomy): domain Bacteria; phylum Patescibacteriota; class Minisyncoccia; order Phycocordibacterales; family SBAW01; genus GWA1-54-10. Next base: position 8,429 of record MEWX01000009.1, on the reverse strand, counting down.
CGTCGGCGAATACAGAGAAAGAAGGAGGAGACCTATCGCGATAAACAAAAAGCCCTGCAAAAACGGCAAGAAAAGCCCCAGTACTCCAAACACCAAAAATATGATGCCGAGAGCAAAAATGGTAATTCGTTTTATGTGATATTTCATACAAACTTACAGATTTCTAAAGCCCAGGACAGTTTGCTGCAGGAGAATACCCGGCACTGCGGGCAGCCTGGCTGCTGGGAAACCAAATTTTATTTTCCTCTTGTATCTGTTTGGCGCCCGAGCAGGTTGCTAAATAGTACTTGGTGCCGCTTTTTGAAGCAACGTACTCCCCCGCCGTAGCGCCTAAAACCCGGGACTCTGATGTTGACGACTCATACACCTCAATCTTTCCTTTTTGTTCCTGAAGCACTGAAAGTCGCCCAAGCCCAAAAGATGTGAGTCCAACCAAAATAACAACCGCGGGGACAAGGGCTACCTCAAAAAACTTGCGAAAATAGAGGCTTTTTGGTATCATCGGGGGCCTACTATAGCGTATATATGGCATCAAAGAAAGCCGGCGGCACAGCTAAAAACCTTACTGACTCCAATGCAAAATTCTTGGGGGTTAAGCTCTATGCAGGGCAAAAAGCAAAAACCGGCGACATAATCGTGCGTCAGCGCGGCACCCGCTATCTCCCGGGCAAACAGGTTGGCCTCGGCAAGGACCACACCCTTTTTGCGCTCGCAGAGGGTACCGTTTCCTTCCGCAAAGTGCGCAAAATAAGCTTCACCGGCAAACAGGTCATTCGCCCTGCAGTCGACGTACTCTAAACTGCCGCTACAACCGCAACGCCGATATCGGCTTTGTGTACTTTCCCCTGAAGGAGAACCACGTGTTCTCCTGTTGTTTTAATAGGCTCAGCGCGAACAACTGTTTCGGGGATCTCAATATTATGTTGGGTTTTTAGCGCGTGGGCAATATCTTTTGCGGTGACTGATTTGAAGAGCCCGCCTTTTTCGGTTGCGCGCACGGCAATCGTTACGGTCTTGCCGTGTAATTCCTGAATCTTGCCCTCGAGCTCTTCTTCCTGTTTGTGCAACGTCTCTTCCTGGTCTTTTTTTGTTTGTTCAAGCCGTGCTATTTTCTCTTTCGTCGCCGGCTCTGCGAGTCCTCCGGGGAAAAGAAAGTTGCCGGCATAGCCATCGGCAACATTTTTTACCTCGTGCTTATGGCCTACCCCGCGCACATCTTTAAGAAAAATGACTTTCATACATGTCCATATTAATTTGCTAAGAGATATTTGACTGCCGCGTCGCGCTGGGGATCTTTACCGTCTTTAACATCCCCTTCGGTCAGCTCGGCTGCAATGTCGGGCTTGAGGCCACCCTCCGAGATCGACGTGCCATTGGGAGTCAACCAGCGAGCGATCGTGATTTTAAGCTCGGCCCCGCCGCCAAGCTCCACCAACTGCTGTACCGAGCCCTTACCGAACGTTTTGGTTCCAACCAATGTGGCAACTCCTTGCTGTTGCAGAGCCCCAGCAAGAATTTCAGATGCAGAGGCGGAACCGCCGTCGACGAGTATCGCCATTTTAAGCGGCCGGTCTTTAAACACATTGTAGCCGCGGCTGCGGTGAATAACATTTTCCTGCTTTTTGTTAAAGTCTTCGGTGACAATTGTTTCACCGACCGGCAGAAAATAGCTTGCCATTTCAACAGAGGCCTCCAAGTATCCTCCGGGGTTACCTCGCAAATCAAAAATGAGCTTACTTCCGCCGGAGCGGACAAACTCCCGGAGCGCATCGCGGAAGCGGTTTACCGAAATTGCGGAGAAGTTGTAGAGCTCGATGACGAAGATACCGTCGTCGCGCTGTACAAAGTTGATAGTAGGGATTTCTATAACACCGCGGACAATCGAAATTTTAAACGGATCTTTTATTCCCGCGCGCGTCAACGTGAGTGTAACGCTGGTCCCTCCGGGGCCTCTGATTAATTGCACCGCTTCATCAACCGGCAAATGTTCCGCGGGTGTCTGATCTATAAGTAGCAGTTTATCGCCGCTGCGTACCCCTGCCTTTTCCGCGGGAGAATTTTTGAGCGGGGCAACGACCGTGAGCACTCCGTCGCGCTCGCCTATTTCCATCCCAACGCCCTCAAAGGCACCGCTGATTTCCTCCTGAAAACTCTCCGCTTCCTTGGGAGGGAAAAAGACCGTGTACGGGTCCCCATAGCTCTTAACCAAGCCCGCCACGGCTCCGTACACACGCTCTGTTTCTGTGGGAATAGTGCTTGAAGCACGCGTCGGCACATAGTCCTCTTCGAGTACCCGCCAGGCCTTCCACAAAGTTGAGAAATCAGCATTTGCGGGTGCCAGCGTTTCGGAACTGAAGGGGCTTCCATCCGCCGCTCCTGTTTGGAGTTGTCGAACGCCAAGATACAATCCGGCAGTGAATATAAGAGCCGCGGCGGCTAAGGTTGCCGCCGCTTTTACTTTTGCCCTGTGCATGAAAGCGAGTATAGCATGGGAATTTCAGGATTATATCGAGGAATCGATATACCCGGTTCGCTCGGTCGCAATGCACAAGCAAGCTTGGCATTGCTCCCTCGCTGCCGGTTATAATGAAGTAGATGTTGACCCGCTATGAACAAAAACGCCTGACGTGGATAGACCTCGTTTCCCCCACTCCGGCGGAAGCGCGCTCGCTCATGCAGGAGTTTAATCTCCACCCCGCGTTCGTGCAGGAGCTTTTGGCGCCTTCGTATCGCTCCAAAGTGGAGCGGAAAGGAGACGAAATTCTGTTGCTACTGCACTTCCCCACCCTGCGGGGCGTTGCGGCGCGCTCCGAGCACGAAATCGACTTCGTTATCGGTAAAAATTTCCTTATCACGACCCGCTACGAAAACACCGACCCTTTGCATATTTTTGCTCGTGTGTTTGAGGTTCAGGCAGTATTAGGGCGAGGTACCGCAGCCCACGGCGGACACCTCTTCGCCTCGATGGCGCGCAGTCTGTACTACGCACTCTCCGACGAATGTGACGCGCTCGCTGAAAAACTTAAAGAAATAGAGGAGCGGATATTCAAGGGCGACGAGCGGCAAATGGTCGCCGAACTTTCCTATACCGGCAGAACCATACACGATTTCCGCCAAGCGCTCCTGCCGCACAGCGAGATGCTCTCTTCTTTGGAGCCTGTAGCGGCCCGTCTCTTTGGTCCCGAATTTTCCTACTATCTGCACGAGGTAGAGGGTGCGTGCCGGCGCGTTGAGCTCTCGGTCGAGCATTTGCGCGAATCACTGACCGAAATGCGTGAGACAAACAACTCGCTTCTCTCCACCAAACAAAACGAGATCATGAAAACCTTCACCGTGCTCGCGTTTATATTTTTGCCGATCACCTTTGTCGCACAATTGTTCGCCATGGGTACAAAAAACAATCCGGTCATCGGTCATCCGTATGATTTTTGGATAATTTTCGGCGGAATGGTAGCGGTTGCAGTCGCCTTTTACTTCTACTTTAAACGCAGGGGGTGGCTCTAAACGATGGGACTTTTTTCTTTTTCCTCACAACCTACAAAAAGCCCCTTGCCGAAGCTCCGCGTGCGCAACACGCTCTCCGGAGAGATTGAGGAGTTTAAACCTCTCTCGCCGCGTGAGGTAAAAATGTACAACTGTGGCCCTACGGTTTACGACCGTCAGCACATCGGGAACCTCCGTCCGTATGTCTTTGCCGACACGTTGCGACGGGTGCTTGAGGTCTGGGATTACCGCGTAAAGCAGGTCGTCAACATTACCGACGTCGGGCACCTAACCTCAGATGCGGACGAGGGAGAGGACAAAATGGAGGCGAGTGCGCGCAAGCAGAAGCGAAGTGCGCAGGAGATAGCAAGGGAAGTAACGGAGTGGTGGCTCGGCGATCTTGATGAGCTCGGGATACATCGGGAGAAAATAATCTTTACCCGTGCGACCGACTACATTGAAGAACAAATAGCACTCGCCAAAGCTCTTGAGGAGAAGGGCTATGCCTACAAAATAAAAGACGGGCTCTATTTTGACACCTCGCGGTTCAGGGGGTACGGCAAGCTCGGTGGGCTGAACCTAGACGGCCCCAAGGAGGCGCGTGTTAAAGAAAACCCAGAGAAAAAAAATCCGCACGACTTCGCGCTCTGGAAACTCTCGGGCCGCAAGAAACGGGAGCAAGAGTGGGATAGCCCATGGGGAGTGGGCTTCCCCGGCTGGCACTTGGAGTGCACCGCAATGATATTCAAAGAGCTGGGGCGCCAAATTGACATCCACACCGGCGGCGTTGACCACGTTTCCATCCATCACAACAACGAAATAGCGCAGGCGGAGGCCGTGAGCGGCAGGCAGTACGTGCGCTACTGGCTCCACAACGAATTTATCACAATAGAAGGAAAGAAGGTCTCAAAATCGCTCGGCAACACCGTCTATCTCTCTCAACTTATTGACCGCGGGCTCTCCCCTCTCGCACTGCGCTATTGGTACTTGACTGGCCACTACCGCAGCCCCATGAACTTTACCTGGGAGGCCCTTGAGGGGGCCGACCAAGCACTGACCCGCCTTGGGCGAGCGTATCTTGAAGCGCCGGAGGGTACCTCTCAAGCAGAGTTTTTGAAACATTTTTATGCGGCGGTGGCAAATGACCTTGATACCCCTAAATGTCTCGCCCTCGTCTGGGAGCACATAAAAAAGTTGAACAAAGCGACCCTCGCCGAGACGGATAAAATCTTTGGGCTCGGGTTTGCAGGCGAGCGGCCTAGCGCAAAACTTGCGATCATAAAAGAGTCGGAGTTGCCCGAGGGGGTGCAAAAGCTCCTCGCGGAGCGTGAAGAAGCCAGGGTTGCGAAGGATTTCGAAAAAGCCGACACCTTACGGGCAGAAATTGAGGCCCTGGGTTTTGTCATTAAAGACACCCCCGAAGGCCCTAAAATCTCAAAAAGCTAGAGATTAGGGCTCTCCACAGCTTCTCCCCATTTTCAGCACAGAAATAGCGTCTTGTCTTTCTTTCCGCAGGTAACGCTTAGCGGTAAACTAGGATGTAATGGCAAAAGGATTACGCACTCCCCCACAAACAAGCGAATCGGAGAGGGCGCTCCTTGGGGCGTTGATGATCCGCGCGGACGCAATGGTGGATGTCGTTGACTCTATTTCGCCCGAGGCCTTTTACAGCGAAAAGCATCGCATTATTTATCGCGCAATGCTCCAGCTCTGGGGCAAAAGTGAGCCGATTGATATTGAAACCGTACGCGCACGGCTCTCAGATGACGGACAGCTCGAGCAGGTGGGCGGTCTTTCTTACCTAGGAGAGCTTGCAAACGAAGTCCCCGCTGCCAGCAACGCCCGTCACTACGCAAACCTCGTACAAAAAAAGCATATGCTCCGCGCACTCATCGAGGCGGGCGAATATGTCGCAGAGCTTGGCTACGATGAGGGTGGCGAGCTTAACGAAACGCTCGACAAAGCGGAGAAGAAAGTGTATGACGTGACCTCGAGCCCGACACTTTCTAAATTTACGGCACTTCGCGAAACACTCGCGGGCGCGTGGAATCGCCTCGAGCACTTGCAAGAGCATAAAGGAGAATTGCGCGGCATCCGCACCGGCTACCGCGATCTCGACAACCTGCTTGCGGGCCTTCAAAAGTCCGACCTCATTATCCTTGCTGCTCGCCCCTCGATGGGCAAAACGACGCTTGCCTTGGACATCGCGCGGCAAACCGCAATTCAGCACGGAACCGTCACCGGTATCTTTTCTTTGGAAATGGATAGTCAACAACTGGTCGACCGCATGGTCGCGGCGGAGGCACGGGTCAATGCGTGGAACCTGCGCACAGGCCGGATCTCCGACCCCGAGGACTTCTCCCGCATCCGCGATGCATACGATCGCCTCTCCCAAGCGCCCATTTTCATCGATGACCAGCCGGGGAACAATATTTTGAAGATGCGAGCCGTTGCACGACGCCTCAAGCGCGAGCAAGGAAAGCTCGGGCTCATCATTGTCGATTATCTCCAGCTTATGGTGCCAACCGGTAGCAAAATATCCGACTCAATGGTCCAGCAGGTGACCGAAATTTCTCGCTCGCTCAAAACCCTCGCCCGCGAACTTGAAGTGCCAGTGTTGGCACTCTCCCAGCTCTCAAGAGCGATTGAAACCCGCCGCGGCAAGCCACGCCTTTCAGACCTTAGGGACTCCGGCTCAATCGAGCAGGACGCGGACGTAGTTATGTTTATCCACCGCGACGACAAAATGAACGAGAACTCCGACAAGCCCAATATCGCGGAAATTTTGGTAGAAAAACACCGCAACGGCCCTATCGGTAAAATTGAGCTCTACTTTGATGAAAAGCGCACGACCTTTGTGACGCTTGAGAAGGCCGACCTCGGTGCCCTCTCCAACGCCGCTCCCGAAGGTTTTTAATATGGCGCTTCGCAAAAACGAACTTTGCCGGAATGCAGAAAATTTCCTGCTGATAAATTTTCCTATGACCCGGCGCCGTCGCGCCTCTCAACATTCCGTCAAAGTTGTTTTTGCGCAGCTTATATGAATCCCATTGAAAAACTATCTGCCGCGTTTGAGCGCTTCCCCGGGATAGGCCCGCGGCAGGCGCGACGCTTTGTGCAATACCTTCTCTCCTCACCGGAGAGTGCGCGCAAAGAGCTGGCACAAAACGTTGCGAAGCTCGGTAGCGAGACAAAAGAGTGCGCCAAGTGCCACCGCTGGTTTGTCAAAGCCACCGCCTCTGGCGGGGCCTCGCCGAAGGCGATGGATGCCCTGTGTAGTATCTGCTCTAACTCGCGCCGCGACACGGGAATCCTTTTTGTAGTTGAGAAGGATGCGGATCTCGACCAAGTGGAGCGCAGCGGCTTCCGTGGACTCTACTTTGTACTGGGCGGTGCTATCCCCTTGGCTGCCGAGGAGCCCGAAAAACATGTCCGCGCGCGTGAACTTCTGCGCCGCATATCAGAAGACGGCGCAGCTAAAAGACTGGCCGAGGTTATCTTAGGCCTCTCTGCAACGACCGAGGGCGACCACACACGCCAAATTTTGTACGAAAAAATAGAGCCTCTTGGAAAAGGGCTTTCCTTCAAACTCTCCTCTTTGGGCCGTGGCCTCTCAACCGGAAGCGAGCTCGAATACGCCGACCCCGACACCATCGCCGAGGCACTCGGTAACCGGCACTAGCCAATAGGGTTTAGCTACCGGGGAGCGCAGCAAAATAAGCTTCAGAGGGAGTTGCGAGCGCGACGGCGCGAGCATTTCAGGATTTTTTTAGCAGAAAAAATCCGTGCCCGAAGAAGCTTGTTTTGCGAAGCTACGCGAGTTTGGTGATTTTGACTTCAAAAAAAGGTTGTCTGTGCCCTCGCTTTTTAAAATAGCGGCTTTTTGCTTTATATTTTATGACCACAACCTTTTTAGCGCGGTCTATCCTTTTTATTTCCGCCTCCACTTTGGCGCCCTTGAGGTAGGGCTCGCCGATTTGGGTTGTAGAGCCGTTGTCCGTAAGCAAGACCTTGTCAAATACGACCGTACCCCCCGGCTTGTGGTCGCCGAGAATCTTTTCAATTTTTATGGTGTCCCCCTCGGACACCATGTATTGCTTGCCGCCAGTTTCTATAATCGCAAACTCTTTCATATGTGGACTCAAGGAATATACCCCAAAACAGCCCTGTGTACAAGTATTTTGACGAAAAGCGAAAAGGGCATGAATATAGGTGCGGCTGGTTGGGCATCAGTAGAGGGGTACATCGCGATGACAGACGTCGCGCTCACCGTATCAGCAGGATTGGGACTATGGGGGGTCGTCGATGTGCTTTGGGGTGCAAGCGAATATATTCTCTCGCTCCTCGGGCCAAAAACACCTTTCACCAACGGCATCCCGTCTCGGGACCCTACACAGGTCTGGCGAACCTGAAAGCCACTATAAGGAGGACTTAACACTGTGCCTCCGACCCGCCTAGCTCGGCGGGTCTTTTTTATCTCTACTATTGATAAAATAGCTTTCTGCAGATATTCTAGGGTGCAGAAGAAACTCTAGTGCGAGGTAAAGACCATGCATGTGTTCTCAGGAGAGCCTTGGAGACCGCGGGAATATGCGCCGGGAGAAGGTATGGACTTTGGGCTCAAAGTGCTTCTGGGCCTCGCGCTCGCCAGCTTTGGCATTTGCGTGTGGGCCTCGGGCTTCTGGTTCGTCGCCTCCCTGTTCAGTTTCTACACCCAGGCGGAGTGGTTCAAGAGCATCACTCAGTGGTCGCTTATAGCCGCCATTCTTTTTGCAGGGGTAGCCATTCTCGCTAACTTCGTCGTCCCAAAAGGAAGACACGTTTATTGACCGAAGAAGAAAAAACAAAAGCCCCGGAGCAATCCGGGGCTTTTCTATTCCTCTATCATCCCCGGCTTTTCAAGTTCCATACGATCTATCTCTATCCCCTCACCAGTGATGCGCAAC
>MEWX01000008.1:7576-19890 GCA_001775485.1 Candidatus Adlerbacteria bacterium RIFCSPLOWO2_01_FULL_51_16 | reverse complement strand
GCTTATGTCAGACGGCGAGCAGGACGCGGGTAACACGTGGGAGTCAGCGATGTTTGCTGGCAACAACCGCCTCTCCAACCTCACCGCGGTTATTGACCGCAACAATATCCAGATAAACGGGATGACGGAGGATGTTATGCCGCTTGAAAATTTGCGCCGCAAGTATGAGGCGTTCAACTGGCATGTGCTAGAGATCGACGGGCACAATATCCGCGAATTTGTGGATGCGGTGGAAGAAGCGAAGGCAATTTATGAGCGACCGACGGTTATCATCGCGCACACTATCCCCGGCAAAGGCATTAAAGAAATAGAGTTTGACTACCGCTGGCACGGTGCGCCGCCCGGCAAAGGGCCGACCGATAAAATCCCCGCCGACAAGCAGGCGGAGATATTTCTCAAAGAACTTCGCACCTACAAAGGCAAAATCCAGAGTGAACACGAATAAGTATGCTGAATGCTTCTGCAAAACTGAAGGAGAATATTTTTGACAAGCCAGAGTCTGCGCCGACGCGTGACGGCTTCGGCAAAGCACTGCTTGAGTTGGGTGAAAGCAACCCCAAAGTCGTGGCGTTGTGCGCCGATTTGGCGGAATCGACACGGATGCTTCCGTTTAAAGAAAAGTATCCGGAGCGATACATTGAGCTTGGGGTTGCCGAGCAAAACTTGGCGACCGTTGCTTCGGGGCTTGCGAATTACGGCAAAATCCCCTTTATTGCTTCATACGCGACCTTTTCTCCGGGGCGCAACAACGAACAAATTCGCACTACAATTTCTCTAAACAACTTGCCCGTCAAGATTGTTGGCTCGCATGCGGGCGTTTCTGTGGGGCCCGATGGCGCAACCCACCAAGCGCTTGAAGATATTGCGCTCATGCGCGTACAGCCAAACATGACGGTACTCTCACCGTGCGACAGCGAGGAGGCGCGTAAAGCCACTCTTGCCGCCGCCCTCCACCCTGGCCCGGTATATATCCGCCTTGCGCGGGAAAAAACGCCGCTCATGACAACTTCTGACACTCCGTTTGAAATAGGGAAGGCACTTCCTGTGTGGAGCTCGAGTAAAAAGCCGCAGGTAACAATTTTTGCAACGGGGCCGCTCCTCCACAACGCGCTCCTCGCGGCAAAACGACTTGAAAACGATATTCCGGTCTCGGTCTTTAATGTTCATACCATAAAGTCGCTTGATACGGAGACAATTATCGCAGCCGCTAAAAATGTGGGAGCCGTTGTCACTGTTGAGGAGCACCAGATCGCCGGCGGCTTTGGGAGCGCTATTGCGGAGTGTTTAGCCGCGGAGTGCCCGGTGCCGGTTGAGTTTGTCGGCGTGCGCGATTTGTTCGGCCAATCCGGAGAGCCAAAAGAATTGGTAGAGTATTATGGTATGGGGGTTTTGCATATTATCGCGGCAGTTAAAAAAGCGCTTGCGCGCAAGTAACATGCAAGGGGAAATACTTAAAGCCAAGGTTAATTCATTTATCGGTTGTTTGTTTTTGGGCTCTTTTGCACTGTGGGCCGGGCTCACCATTTGGCAGACTGCATTTGACGAAAATCTGCTGATCAACACATTCGAGAAATACACGTTTACCCACCAGGTAGAGCTTGACCCCATGAGATAGCCGCTTAGGCGCCATCTCACGGGGTTGACAACTAGCCATTTTGTGTACTAGAATAGTGCGGGGTCTTTCAAAGAAAAAGGGGATCGCCGATGTGGCGCCGCTTCAACAACTTACATCTGTTTCTAGGCACGCTCTTTGGCATCTTTTTGGCGATGGGGCTTGTCGCTCTGAAGCTTGATGAGATCGAAGAGCGACGCTTCGCGCGCGAGGATGTACAATGCCTCGCGCGCAATCTCGCATGGGAGTCAAATAGCAAGTCTCACATGCGGGTCGGTGCGCATCGCCGTGAGGCGGTTGCCGAACTTGAGGCAATTGCGCGTGTCGCTATGTTGCGCGCGCGATTGGGAAGAAAATTCGGTTATCGCGACACCATCTGCGAGGTGGTGTATCAGGAGGGCCAGTTTTCGTGGACGAAAACACTTCCTCGCAATGCGAAGCCCAAGAGCAAGGAGCGTTGGCGGTTCATGCTCCGCATGGCCGCCAATGCCTTGGAAGGTCGGTTTGAAACGCACTGGCCCGCGGAGAATGCCTGTATCGTCAATTACAAGCGCTCCGACAACAAGGGAGTCGGCAAGAAACCCGAGGAGTGGTTTAACGAGAACACCCGTTATGTGATTACCTTCGGCGACCACGACTTCTTCTGCATCAGAGACGCAAAACTCGCACGGCGCTAGCGCCGCGCGATACAAAAGGCCCCGGGGCAATCCCCGGGGCTTTCTTTTTTATAATGCAAAGTACTCGGCTGTCTTTTTGGCGAGCACTTCAGGAGGGTCGGAGGCATCCAAGTACAAAAACGGAACCCCTGAGTGCTCGGCCATTTTTCGCCACTCGGCAAGTTCCGGCATCCAGCGTTTCGGAGTTTTATCGCTCCGGTTCTCGAGCCGCCGTCGCCGCTCGCCCTCATCCTTAAGGTCAAGAAACACGGAATGTATGTGTTTGCGCTCTCCTATAACCTCTGCGTGGGCGACAAACAGAGTGACTGCCGGCAGAACTAGTATCGGGACATAGAGATTTTCCGAAGTCAGCGCTTCAGTTACTCTCGCACGTGTATGGGCGTAACGATTGCCGTACGCTTCGAACACCCGGAGAAATCTGTCGAGCAGGAGTGATTTCTGAAACGAGTTCATCGAGACGTGCTCATACTCCCCGGGCAACTCGTCGCCGCGTGGTCTGCGCGTTGTCGTGCTCGTAAGCGGCAAGACCTTACGCGAGGTGTACTGGGGCAAGGTCTTGAGAAAGGTTGATTTGCCGACTCCTGATGCTGCGGTGAGGGTGAGAATCATGTCGAACTCCTAGACGTTCATCTGTGCACAATATACGCAAGACACTACATCTTTTGCAACGCGTACTCGCTAGGAGGGTTTTTGAGATTTGTCTCCAGTTGTTCACGGGTCAAGAGCCCTTTTTGGGCTCCGATTTCTTGCACGACAGAGGAGGCGTTGACCGGCCCCCACAGAAGTGCCTGGTGGAGCGGCAGGCCCAAAGCTAACGCGGAGACAATGGTTGAAGCGAACGCGTCTCCTGCCCCAGTTACTTCAAAGGGTGCTCGCGGGTCAGGGTAGCGCGGGATTCGCCAGGCGTTGCCGAGCTCATCGAGCGCATAGGCGCCACGCACATCGTCGGTTATGATGACGACTTTCGGCCCGAGTGCTGCAATGCTTTGCAAAAGCTCTTTTATATCGGTGCCCGCGGGTTTGTCTAACACCCGCTCGGCTTCCTCCTTGTTACAAAAGAAAATATCTGTGCGCTTATATACATCCGCTAACACATCTTTGCCAAATTTGATTTGAAAGGTGCCGGGCTGGAAAGCGAGTTTCGTCCCTGGCCATTTTTTAAGCATCTGCATCAGCGCGTTGTGATACGGAAGAGAGTTTTCGCTCAAGGAGGTTAGATACACCCATTTGGGGGGTGTAGAGAGCACAGGTGCCTGATACTCAAAGATCTCGTGTTTGACGAGAATGGTGCGCTGACCTTCAAACCACAAGACGTAGTGGTAATTGGTGTGCTTGCCCGCCTGGCGCTCTACATAAGAGACATCCACCTTGTCACGCATGAGCGAGGCCAAACAATCTTGCGCGTACAAATCATCGCCCAGATACGCGCGCAAAGCCGAGGAGAGCCCGAGGCGTGAAGCGGCAACGGCGGCGTTAGCACAATTGCCGACCGCAGGCACGACCGTTGCGGACTCAAAAGGGATTTTGTCGCCCCAGCGCATGCATATCTCGCACTCCTCGTCCTTTATGTTGCAGTGCACGCGCGCGTCTTTGAGCTTGATGAACGCGTCAATGACCACATCGCCGACCGCAAGAATATCTAAAGGTTTCGCCATGGAGAACTTCGCAAAACAATGTTCCGCCGGGTACGCGATTTTCCTGCTAAAAAATCACGAGAATCTCGCGCCAGTCGCGCTCAGAAGCCCCTCCGAACATTATTTTGCTTCGTTATATAGTATACTAGATTTATGAAATCCCTGCGGGAAGCGGTTGAGGAGTTCCGCACGGCGGGCAAGGCGCTCGGACATTTCAATTTTTCGGACAGTAACCAACTCAAAGCGATAGCCGAGGCCGGGCGCGAGGCAAACCTTCCCATTATCGCGGGGCTTTCCTCCGGTGAGCAGGACTATTTTTCGCCTGTTGAGGGGCGGGCGCTTGTGGACGCGTATATAAGAGAGGGTTTTAACATATATCTGAATGCCGACCACACCTACGACTTGGAAAAGGCAAAAAAGGCGATAGACGCGGGCGTTGATTCTATCGTCATAGACGGAGCCAAACTGCCGCTTCCCGAGAATATTGCGCTTACAAAAAGCGTTGTTGCGTATGCCCGCGCAAGCGGGCGGGATATCTTGGTGGAGGGAGAGCTCGGCTACATAGGCACCTCTTCAAAATTGCACGATGATATTCCGGAGGGGGTGATGCTCGAAAATCTGACCAGCGTTGAGGACGCAAAAAAGTTTGTGTCGGAAGCGGGAGTAGATTGTCTCGCGCCGGCAATCGGCAATATCCACGGGATGCTGAAGAGTGCCAAGGAGCCGCGTCTGCATCCGGACAGGGTCGGGGAGATTGCTTCTGCTGTCGGCGTACCACTCGTTTTACATGGCGCCTCCGGCAACACGGAGGAAGACATTGGTGCGTGCATTAAGGCAGGGGTCGCGATAGTGCACATCAATACGGAGCTCCGGGTCGCCTACCGCGACGCGCTCAAAGATACGCTCCAGAATTCGGATGAAACCACTCCCTACAAATTTCTCGCTCCTGCCGAGCAAAAAATGAAAGAATTTTTGGTCCAAAAAATCCGCCTTTTCTCCGGACAATAAAGTTGCAAAAAAACAAGAAATCCGTATCATTGAGCGCTCATGGATCTCACGGTAGAAAAGCGCGACAGCAAGCAAAAAGCGAAATCCTTCCGCGACAAGGGTGTCTTGCCTGCAGTCATCTATGGCCGCAAAGAGGAGTCCACCCCGATTGCAATAAACCGGAAAGCTTTTGAAAAGGTTTTTAAGGCGGCGGGGGAGTCCACCGTTTTGACGCTCAAGGGTCTAGGGCAAGACAAGCAGGCGCTCATACAAGAGGTGGAGTATGATGCGGTCTCCGGCGAGCCCCTGCACGCAGACTTTTATGCGATAGAAAAGGGTCAAAGAGTTACTGTCTCAGTGCCACTCCAGTTTATTGGTACTGCCCCTGCGGTTAAAGACAAAGGCGGTATTTTGGTCAAAGTTATACACGAGCTCGAGATTGAATGCGAACCGAAAGACTTGCCGCAGGCTATAAGCGTTGATGTGAGCAACCTCGTAGAGCTCGATAGCCAAATAAAAATAAAAGATCTCGGGATTCCTGCAGCCCTGAAATTGAACATCGATACCGATGAGGTGGTCGCAATGATCGACGTCGCCAAAGACGAGCCGGTTGAAGCGCCGCCTGTCGATATTTCCGCGATAGAAATCTCCGAAGAGCGCGGCAAGAAAGCCGAAGACGAAGTCGCAGGAGCAGAGGCAGGAGGCAAGGGTGCTGTGTCTGCCGCCAAGGCCGCTGCTCCAGCCGGACCCTCGTCCTCCGGTGGAAAAGCAGAGGCCAAAAAAGAGGAGAAAAAGAAATAAAAGGCAACAAACAGGCCATCCTCGGGCGTAAGCCATGGGAAGCTCTCCCGTCTGCTAGAATATAGCTATGGTCACATTCGGTCCCGGACGTCTAGTAGTAGCCCTTTTACTTGGGGTTATGTTGGTCGCGGGCGGGTATGGTGCGGCTATACCAGCGCCGGTTTACGCGCTTACCGAGGCGGAGAAAGACCGTCTGCGCGCAGAGTACGACAAGCTTCAAGAAGAAATAGCACAATGGCAAAAGGTTTTGGATGAGACAAGGGCGTTAAAGAATACCATCCAGGGAGATGTGACAGCGCTCAACGCCCAGATAAAAAAGGCCGAAGCAGAAATCCGGAGCCGCAACAATACGATAGCCCAGCTTGCGGGCGAAATAAACCAAAAAACTGCGCACATTAGCGCACTTGAGGAAAAAATCGAGCGCGGTCGCGAGTCGCTTGCAAAACTCATGCGAGAAAAGAATGAGAATGAATCACGCCCGCTAGCGATGCTCATACTTTCCTCCGGTAGCTTGTCTTCGTTTTTCTCCGATGCGGACCAGATTGATGTGATAAACCGCGAGTTGCAGACGCTTTTTGAGGAGTTGCGGGATACCCGTACCGAAACACAGAAAGAGCGCGAAGAACTTGATGCCCGCAAGAATCAGGAGCTTGATGCAAAATACGTGGTAGAGGTGAAGAAGAAAGAGGTCAGTACTGCGGAAGCGGAGAAAAAAAAGCTCCTCAACATAACCCAGAATCAGGAGACACAGTACAGCCAAGTGCTCGCAGAGCGGCAGACGCGCGCCGAAACAATACGGGCGGCGCTCTTTGAACTGCGTGATGCGCCGGGCATCCCTTTTGCAACAGCGCTTGAGTACGCCTCTCAAGCGGAAGCTAAGACCGGTGTCAGGGCGGCATTTATTCTCGGTATTTTACGGCAGGAGTCAAATCTCGGGGTCAATGTTGGGCAGTGTTTGCTCACTGACCCCAAAACCGGCGCCGGGAAAGGTAAAAACACCGGCACTCCGTTTAAAAACGTCATGCACCCGACCCGCGATGTACCACCGTTTTTGGATATAACAAACCGCCTCGGCAAAAACCCGTATTCAACTCCTGTATCTTGCCCGCAATCCATAGGGTACGGCGGGGCGATGGGTCCTTCGCAGTTCATCCCCTCGACGTGGAAACTGTACGAAAAACGTTTAGCAAGCGCGCTTGGCGTTTCCACCGCCGATCCTTGGAATCCGAAACACGCGATTATGGCGACCGGTACTTTTTTGCAGGATTTGGGGGCGGGCCGCGGCGGCTATACCGCGGAGCGCGAAGCCGCGGGCCGCTACTATGCGGGTGCCGGCTGGGCAACGCGCGGTCTTGGGTATGCCGCAAGCGTGCTTGCGTTTGCACAAGAATATCAAGAAAATATTGATTTCTTGAAAAGTATTTAAGTTTGTGCTATATTTTTGGGCGTGAAAACAGACATTCACCCAACCTATTTCCCGGAGGCAAAAGTAACCTGCGCGTGCGGGCGCTCTTTCGTCGTCGGTTCAACTAAAGAAAAAATACAGATAGAGATATGCAGCGCTTGCCACCCCTTCTACACTGGTACCGAAAAGATTATGGACACCGCCGGTCGCGTTGAGAAATTTAAGACCCGCTCCGCCAAAGCTTCCGGCAAGAAAACCGCTCCGAAAAAGGCGAAGACAGAATAACCCTGAAGGAATGTTGAGAGGCGCGACGGCGCCGGGTCATAGGAAAATGACAGCCAGGAAATTTTCCGCATTCCTGAAGGGTTAATTTTGTCGAAGCAACTTCTATGGATTTAACCAAATATAAAAACAACCCCAAGACCGCCTACATGGTCAAGGCGCTTGAACACATAACCGACGAGGAAAGTCGACGTGCTTTTGTCGCACAAATGGATGCACTTCTTGCCACGCAAGAAAATGAAGAAGAGATGCCGAATGAGGCGGTGCTGGAGGTGCGCGCGGGGGTAGGCGGGGAGGAGGCGGCGCTCTTTGCCAAAGAGTTGGCAGACATGTACCGCAGTTACAGCGCCGCACAGGGTTGGGGCACGAAGGTCCTCGCTGAATCAAAAACCGACATAGGCGGATATAAGGAAGCGTCTTTTGAGCTCAAGGGTAAGGGGGTATACGAAAAGCTTCGGTTCGAGACGGGCGTACACCGCATTCAGCGCGTGCCCGCGACGGAAAAATCGGGCCGTATCCACACCTCAACCGCCTCTGTTGCGGTTTTGCCTATCCGCAAAAAGTCGAAACTTGTTATCAACCCCGCAGACATCCACATGGAATCTTCGCGCTCGGGAGGCGCCGGCGGACAGAACGTCAACAAGGTGGAAACCGCGGTCCGTTTGGTGCACAAGCCAACTGGTATTGACGCGCGCGCTACATCTGAGCGTAGCCAAGCCGCCAACCGTGAAAAAGCGTACGCAGTTTTGACCGCAAAACTAGAGAGCCTTGAAGAGGAGCGGGCACACGCGGCACACTCGGGTCTCCGCAAAGAGCAAATCGGTACGGGCGATAGGAGTGAAAAAATACGGACGTACAACGTCCCGCAGGACCGGGTGACCGACCACCGCATCAAGGAAAGTTGGTCCAACCTCCCCACAATTTTTAAAGGCAATATCGGGCCGGTTCTTGAGGCGCTTTCAGCCGCGGAAGCGGTTGCAGAAAGGTCTCTCGCGTGATACGGTATAACGCGTTATATGTCGCAAAATTCGAATCCGATTATAGAAAAGCTTTTTTCCGTTGGGGCGCATTTTGGCTATGCACCCAGTCGCCGCCACCCCTCGACGGCGCCCTTTATCTTTGGGGCAAAGGGCGGAGTTGAACTTTTTGATCTTGAGCAGACCGCTGCGTGTTTAGAGAGTACTCTCGCGTTTGTAAAATCGCTTGCGGCAGAGCGCAAAACTATCCTCTTTGTCGGCGGCAAACCGGAGGCACGCGAGGCGGTGAAGCGTACGGCGGAGAAATTAAATCAACCCTATGTGGCGGGGCGCTGGATAGGCGGGTCACTCACCAATTTCGGGGAGATCAAAAAGCGGCTCGCACGTCTTGCAGATTTGACCACGAAGCGCGAAAAAGGGGAACTCGCCCAATTTACAAAAAAAGAACGTCTACTTATTGACCGTGAGATCACCGACCTTGAGCTTATGTTCGGCGGCATCAAAAATATTACAAAAAACCCTGACGCACTCTTTATCGTAGACCCGAAGCGTGAAGCGGGAGCTCTAGAGGAGGCGCGCACACTCCGTATCCCGATCATCGCGCTTATGAATACTGACTGCGACCGGACAAAGGTAACTCACCCGATACCCGGCAACGATGCTTCGCGCCATGTGATAGCACTGGTGCTTGATGAGGTTGCAAAAGTATATGCGGCAAACCTCGCGGCCCTTGCTCCTGCGCCGCGCGAGTAATCTTACTATGACTGTCGGTAAGGACGCGGTTAAAGAACTTCGAGACAGGACCGGTGTTTCTGTCATGGAGTGCAAAAAGGCTCTCGAAGCTGCAAAAGGAGACATGGAGAAGGCGCTCGGGATTCTCCAGAGTCAGGCGGCACTCGTTGCAGATAAAAAATCGACGCGCGAACTGGGTGCGGGAGTGGTAGCAGCCTACATCCACAATAATGTGTTGGGGGCGATGGTCTCGCTGTCCTCTGAAACAGACTTTGTTGCCAAGCATGAAGAATTCAAGAAGTTGGCACAGGACATTGCCATGCATGTGGCCGCGACACAGCCGGAGAGTGTTGAAGTGCTTTTGCAGCAACCCTATATAAAAGATGAAAGCAAGACGGTAAAGGATCTTCTCTCTGCTGCAACACAAAAGTTCGGCGAGCGGGTCGAGGTCTCAGGAATGTCCGTACTTTTCTCTTCCCGCAAATAGGGTATAATTGGCCCTATGGTGCTTTTCTTTACGGTGACACTTGGTATATCAATTGTGGGGATGAGCGCGCTCTTGGCGCTCAAGCACTTTGAAATGACGACCGGCAGAGTGGTTTTGGGAGAGGCGCGGCCGGGGATCGGCGCCTTTTTCCACCGGGGGCTAGTGTGGGTGGAGCGGGATCTTCCCACAGGACTTTCAGTGATCGCCGGCAAAGCCGTTGTGTTAGGAAAGAAAGTTCTGCACCATGCGGTTGCGCGCAGTATCCTTGCCCTAGAGCGTGGGCTTGAGTGGGGCTTGGGGCTTTTGCGCCACACGACCACTCCGACTCAACAGGGAACCGGCGAAGTATCGGCGTTTTTGCGTGAGGTTGCGGAACATAAGAAAAAATTATTGAAACGTTCCTCCTCGCGCACCAGCAGAGAAAAATAAGCCGCCTTAGCTCAGTTGGTAGAGCAACTCTTTTGTAAAGAGAAGGTCCCCAGTTCGAGTCTGGGAGGCGGCTCAATTAAGTTTTGGGAGTTGAGGTGGCGAGGGTTTTGAGCTCCGGAATAAGCTTCTGCATTTCTTCAAGGGTTTTGAAGCCATAGACGGGTGCGCGGTTGTTTATAACAAAGGCAGGTAAGTCCGGCTTTACTCTACGCAAACCGACGAGCGTTTGAAGCGCGCCGAGTTCCAAATGATAGTCAAACGAGTAGACCCGGAGCGCGGGGTAGGTTTGCCGCAAATATGTCAGTACTTCACCCGCGCGGCGGCAGTCCATACAATCTCCCACGTTGGTGTAAAAATAGAGAATGAAGACCGGCTTCAAGCCACATTTTTGCGACACCCGCTGCATCAGAAGATAATCCTTGATTTCAAGGAGTGAATATTGTTTTTTGAGCGCCACGACCTCAAGGTTGTCGCTTCCGAGATTTTCTTCAGTGTAGGCAAGACGGCTTGCCAGGGAGTTGAGCTCGTTTGAGAGCACCGGATTTTCTGAAATAAGATCACAATCTATCTCTCCCAACAGATCAAATTGTGTTTCGGTTGAAAGAATATCAAGCGCAAGATTCTGTTGTATGGCGCGCACATCCGCAATGCGGCGGTCATCTATGCGTGCGGCAATATAGAAGGCGGTCGCAAATATTGCTACCGTAATAATGAAGGCGAGGAAATATTTTTGCCAGTTCATTTTTTGTATATAACGTCAGCGAAGCGAAAGAGGGTCGAAGAAACGTTGAGAGGCACGACGGTGCCGGGTCATAGGAAAATTTATCAGCCAGGAAATTTTCCGCGTTTCTGAGACGCTGCTTTCGCGAAGCATCTTACCGCCACGCACTCTCCCGCGCAAGGAGCACTCCCCAAGCGGCCCTCGCAAGCCAGAGCGGTGCTACAAACCCATACAGCACAAAATATGCAACAAGCGAACCCCATCCGATATTTGTTTTTCCTATATTTTTACCAATGAGCATAGTGAAGAGGGTGACTGCAAACATCGCACACACCAAAAACGTCAAAACTCCCGTCTCAAGGAAGAAC
Source organism: Candidatus Adlerbacteria bacterium RIFCSPLOWO2_01_FULL_51_16 (assembly GCA_001775485.1). GTDB lineage: Bacteria > Patescibacteriota > Minisyncoccia > Phycocordibacterales > SBAW01 > GWA1-54-10. The sequence goes on along the minus strand of MEWX01000008.1, from coordinate 8,778 downwards.
CAATCAAGGCGAGGTAATTGTGGAAGTGCAAGCGGCACTCCGGTTGTAGCGAGGTCGAGGACGCGCTGCACAAGAAAGAAAAGCGTTGTGTAGAGGATATAGCCGGCCGCATAAAGCGCTCCAAAAAACATGGTGAGACCAAAAGGAAGCACCAAAAGCCCAAAGTGCCCGTAGCGAGGATTCGCGTACATATAGGAGTAGTCGCGTGAGTTCTGAAGGAAACCCTGCGACCAACGCGTACGCTGCCGCAAAAGTGCTCGCAGGGTTGTGGGGACGGTCGTGTAGACAGAGGCAGTGTGGGAATTGCGGATTTTGAGACCATGCGCGTGCATACGAAAGGCGATCTCCATGTCCTCTGTGTTATGTGCGTGGCGGAAAAACCCGATGCGGTCAAACATTTCTCTGCGGTAGATAGAGAAGGGACCGGGAAGGACCGAGATCGCAGTAAGGTTGTCGAACGTCCTCTTGATAAAAATACCGAACGTGTACTCAGCCGCCTGCATGAGTTCTAAAATCCTCCGCGGCTTATATACATGCATGGCCGGTACCACCGCGTGCGTCTCCGGGTGCTCCTCAAATCGCTTAATGACTTCACACAGAGCATCGGGGGCGACAAAAGAGTCAGCGTCAAGACACCCTACCAACTCACTTCCTGATTCCTTGATGCCGAGGTTGAGCGCGGTGTACTTGCCGCCGTTTTCTTTATGAAAAAAACGGACCTGTTGGTGCGTTTGCGCAAACCGCTCGCCTATAGCGCGTGTGTTGTCGGTTGAGCCGTCATCAACAACGATGACCTCGAGCTTTTCCTTGGGGTATCGGAGCGAGAGCAAAGAATAAATTGTTTTTGCGAGGGTAGGCTCTTCGTTGAAACAGGGTACAACGATAGAAACGCTCGGGTATCGGCGGGGCGCACGGTTGGTCTTTTTTTTAGGTTTTTGTTCAAAAAAGGAGATAAGCAAAAAAACCTCAAAGTAAAGGGCAATAAAAAGAACCCCACCCACGCCAAGCGCCCCGATGTCCATCCGAAGGATTCTACCGTATAATTCTCTGTATGCAAAATGAAAAGAGACGGGGCCATCTACACCCGATCTCCTCTTTGATACGGGAGGCAAACCAAATCTTTTTTGATATGGGGTTCACTCTCGCCGAGGGGCCGCTCGTTGAGAGCGAATGGTACAACTTCGACGCGCTCAATGTACCGA
>MEWX01000008.1:7280-7562 GCA_001775485.1 Candidatus Adlerbacteria bacterium RIFCSPLOWO2_01_FULL_51_16 | reverse complement strand
AAGGGGTGTTGCCGCCGTATCGCGTAATTTCCATCGGCAAGGTTTTCCGCAACGAGGCGACCGACATGACGCACGAAGCGGAATTCTATCAGATCGAGGGCTTGGCTGTGGGAACTGATATAACCCTTGCAACTCTGCGGGGAACACTCACGGAGTTTTTTTCCAAATTAATGAAAGGATCAGTCGAAATACGTTTTCGCCCGTCCTTTTTTCCTTTTACCGAGCCTTCAGTTGAGGTTGATATGCGTGCGACAGGCGACAGCGTACCCGAAAAGTTGCGTG
>MEWX01000008.1:0-7222 GCA_001775485.1 Candidatus Adlerbacteria bacterium RIFCSPLOWO2_01_FULL_51_16 | reverse complement strand
TGGAGTTGACCCTACGAAATTCCGCGGGTGGGCGTTTGGCGGCGGCTTGGACCGGATTGCCATGCTTCGATGGGGAATAGATGACGTTCGCCTCATGCACTCGGCCGACCTGCGGTTTATTAACCAGTTTTAGTATGACGATACGCAAAACGAAGTATTCAGGAGGGCGGAAGATTTTCTTGCTGAAAATCTTCCTAGTTCCTCGTCCCGTCGGCCTGCGCACCCTCCTTCACACTTGTTTTGCTTCTCTCTTATGAAAATATCCCGACACTGGCTACAAAAATTCTTTGATACGGAACTGCCTCCGGCGGACAAGCTCGCAGAGGCGATTACCTTTCACGCGTTTGAGATTGAGGGGGTAGAAAAGGTAGAAGACGACGAAGTTCTGGACATCAAAGTTACCCCGAATCGTGGTCATGACGGGCTCTCGCATCGGGCTATCGCAAAAGAACTTTCGGCTATTTTAGATATTCCGCTTACACACGATCCATTCGGAGAGGTTCCTGTTTTGGCGCCGGTTACGGACGCCGTGTCGGTTTCAATTACGGAGGCGGCGCTTTGTCCGCGCTACATCGCGGGGTTTATCCGTGGGGTCAAAGTAGGAGCCTCGCCGAAATGGTTGCAGGAGCGCCTAGAAGCTATAGGTCAGCGCCCGATAAACAATGTGGTGGATGCAACAAACTTTGTGATGTTTAACCTAGGACAACCTCTGCACGCTTTTGACGCGGGGAAACTCGGGAGCACACAGATCGGGGTGCGCCTGGCAAAATCGGGAGAAGAAATGGAAGCGCTTGATAAAAAGAAATACACGCTCTCCGGGTCTATGCTTGTGATTACGGCGGGGGATTTGCCGGTCGGGATCGCGGGAGTAAAGGGAGGCAGCCCCGCGGCGATTGATGAGGCAACCAAAGATATCGTCATCGAGTCGGCAAATTTTGATGGGGTTTCTATCCGCAAGACCGCTCAAGCGCTTAAACTACGCACCGACGCATCACAGCGTTTTGAGCAGGCGATTTCGGGAGAATTGGCGGCCTACGGCATAAAGGCCGTTGCGGAAATGATTGTTGAGCATGCGGGCGGAGAACTTCTCGGATTTGTGGATGTGTATCCCACGCAGCAGGAAAAACGGACAGTTTCCACTTCCACCGGTGCTGTGGCTAAGATCCTCGGCGTTGCTCTTGGAAATTCAGAAATTGCGGGTGTGTTTACCCGGCTAGGATTCCCGTTTGAACAAAAGGAAGAGGTATTTGAGGTTGCGGTACCTTTTGAGCGGCTCGATATCCAAATCCCCGAAGATTTGGCCGAGGAGGTGGCGCGGATAACGGGCTATGAAAAAATACCGGCTGTTTCGCTTTCTCCCTCGCCCAAAAAATCGGAGATAAATAAAAATTTTTATACGGCGGAGCGCGTGCGGGAGGGGCTTGTGGCGCAAGGGTATTCGGAAGTCTATACCAGTGTGTTTTCAGACAAGGGCGAGCGGTTAGTTGCTAACAAGGTGGACAGTGTGAAGCCGTATCTTCGAGCGAATTTAACCGACGGACTCCAAGAGGCGCTCAAAAAGAATCTTCCGAACAAAGATTTGCTTGGCCTGTCTGAAATAAAATTATTTGAAATAGGGCCGATTTGGAAGGGAGGCGTGGAAGTGTGGATGATCGGCGCTGTAAGTGAGAAGGAAAAAGCGTCTGAAAAACTTCTTAAGCCGGTTGAGGCAGAAATGTATGAAAATCTTCCGCTTTCAGTAGTGGCGCGCTTTCAGCTGTTCTCCCGCTTTCCCTATATCGTGCGAGATATTGCCCTTTGGATCCCACAAGGGATCAATATGTCCAGTACTGAACTAGCAGATTCGATTTGGAAAGAAGCAGGAAGTTTATGCACCCAAGTCATGTTTTTTGATTCATTCGAAAGACAAGGAAAAAAATCGTTTGCTTTCCGTCTCATCTTCCAATCCTTTGAGAAAACGCTTGAAGACAAAGAGGTAAATATAATCATGGAAAAAGTGTCCAAAACCTTGCGTCAACAGGACTTTGAAATACGCTGAGGTTAAGCCATTTTTTCGCTTTCCACCCCCTTCCATTTTGGGGTCATATTTGCTAGAATACAGGGGTAAGTCCCACGGGGGCTTTCTTCAATTCTATGGCTCAAAACAAGGAAAAAAAGCCGGTTAAAAACGGTAGCTACAGTGCAGCGGATATTACTGTCCTCGAAGGACTCGAGGCGGTGCGCCGCCGCCCAGGCATGTACATTGGCACGACCGGCCCCGATGGCCTCCACCATCTTATTTGGGAGGTTTTTGACAACTCCCGCGACGAAGCAATGGGTGGCTTTGCTTCGGAGATTGAAGTCGTTCTTTTGCCGCAGAATTTAATCCGGGTCGCCGACAACGGCCGCGGCATCCCGGTTGATACACACAAGCAAACCAAGGTCTCGGCGCTTGAAACAGTTATGACAACCCTCCACGCCGGAGGTAAATTCGGTGGCGAGGGATACAAAGTGTCCGGCGGGCTCCACGGGGTCGGCGTTTCAGTGGTGAACGCACTCTCGGGTTGGTTGCGTGCTGAAGTTCATCGCGATGGGGGCGCTTACATGCAGGAATATGCGATTGGCAAGCGTGCCGCGGCCGTCAAAAAAATAAACGGCTCAAAACTCCACGGCACGGTTATTGCATACTCCGCCGACCCGGCTACCTTTCAGAAAATCGAATACGATTTTAATAAAGTCGTCTCCCACCTGCGCGAACAGGCCTACCTCGTCCGGGGCTTACGCATAACTATCATCGATGCCCGTGCGAGCTCTTTCAAACTCCCCGAACCGGGAAAAGCACTTTTTATACGCAAAGAGTTAAGCGAGTCTCCTTCACAAACCTTTTATTTTGAAGGCGGTCTGCGCTCGCTTATCTCATTTCACAACCGTTACCAGAAACCGATCCACAAAAACCTGTTTTATGTAGAAAAGGAGGTGGACGGGGTCTCGGTTGAAGTTGCACTCCAGTATGCCGATGATATCGCGTCGCGTGTGTTTCCTTTTGCCAACAATATTTACAACCAAGAAGGAGGCACGCATTTGACTGGTTTTAAGACCGCACTCACGAGGACGCTCAATTCCTACAACCGGGGCGACAACGGCAAGGAAGGAGAAGCCTTCACGGGCGAGGATGTACTCGAGGGGCTAACCGCGGTGGTGTCGGTCAAACTGCGCGAAGTGCAGTTTGAGGGGCAGACAAAAGGAAAGCTCGGGAGTGTTGAAGCGCGTGGAGCCGTTGAGACAGTATTTGGCGAAGCATTTGCGATGTTTTTGGAAGAGAACCCGGATGATGCTCGTCAGATAGTAGGGAAGGCGCTCTTGGCACTCAAGGCGCGTAAAGCCGCTAAGGCAGCGAAGGACAGCGTCTTGCGCAAAGGGGCGCTCGAGGGTTTTGGTCTGCCTGGCAAACTTGCCGATTGTCAGAGCAAGGAGGCCTCTGAATCAGAGCTCTTTATTGTGGAGGGCGACTCCGCCGGTGGCTCCGGCAAGCAGGGCCGCGACCGGAAGACCCAGGCAATTTTGCCGCTCCGGGGAAAAATTTTGAACGTCGAACGTGCGCGCCTGGATAAAATGCTCGCAAGCCAGGAAATAAAATATTTGATTTTGGCGCTTGGCACCGCTATAGGCGACGTATTTGATCTTTCAAAACTGCGCTACCACAAAGTTATTATCGCAACGGACGCCGATGTAGACGGTGCGCACATTAGAACCTTGCTCCTCACGCTCTTTTACCGCCACTTCAAGCCGGTTATCGAGGGAGGGTACCTCTACATCGCCCAGCCTCCGCTCTATAAAATAAAAAAGGGGAAAGAAATTTCTTACGCGTATTCAGATGAGGAAAAGGCAAAACTCGTAGGAAAGGATTTTGAAGTTTCGGAAGGAGAAGAGGCCGCGGCAGAAAATGCCGTAGTTTCTAGCGAAGGTCCCGAGCAAAGCGAGGGGCAGGAGAAGAAAACAAGAAAACAAAAAGTCACTATTCAGCGCTACAAAGGATTGGGCGAGATGAACCCCGAGGAGCTTTGGGAGACGACCATGGACCCCGCTAAGCGTGTGTTGAAGCTCGTAACTATTGAAGACGGCGCAGACGCCGACCGCGTGTTTGATATTTTGATGGGCGAGGATGTGCTTTCCCGCAAAACGTTTATCCAAAGCAACGCCAAAACAGCAAACTTGGATATTTAAGGCTGCGCAAAAATAAGTTTGCCGGAACGCGGAAAATTCCTGGCTGGAATTTTCCTATCGTCTAGCGAAGCGAGAGAACGAAAGTTTACTTTTGATTCCGAGCAAGCGACGAAGATATGAATCATATGACCCAGCGTCGAGGTACCTCTCAACATTCCTTCAACCCTCTTTCGCTCCGCTTTGTAAAACAAAAACTTCCCACCCAGGGAGTTTTTGATAGGCGGAGCAAAATCAATTTTTGAGGGGGTACGGAGCCGGACGCGGCGAGTCTTCAGGGCTTTCGTAGCAACGAAAAGCCCGTACCCGGAAAAAATTTGATTTTGCGGAGCCCTTAAATGCGGATAGAGAGTGCGTTGTTGCGCTCGTTCAACTCGTAGATAACCCCGAAGCAGTCGACAAGGATATTCACGAAGCGGTTGCGGTAGTCGCGGTCGTAACCATAATCGCCTGAATCAAAGGTGAGCGTATAAACGATCCTATCGCCCGGGTAGAGCACAGGCTCCGGCCCGGAGTTTACGGTGTAGGAGTTTTGGATGGGGAGAGTGGCATTGAAGGACCAACCTTGTCCCGCAACATTGGTGCCAAGATTTGAAACCTGAAACTGTACGGTCGTGCGGCCCCACGCAGAGTACGAGGAGACGAGATGTATTGTAAGATCGGGCAAGCCATAGAGGTTAGTACGTTTGCCGCTCGCAACGTAGGTGCTTGAAGTTTTGCCGCTCTTGTTTTGCACGGCAGTTGCAGGTTTTGCGGGAGTAGTAGGAGTTTGAGTTGCGGGAGTGGTCGGGGTCGTAGTTGCGACAGGCGAGGGCTCACGATTAAAAACGGAAGTAATGGAACTTCCGACCCTACCAAAGAAGCCCGGCAAGTGAAGGGCTATTTGAATAATGCCCCAGGCGCCAAGGAGAAGCACAGCAATAAGGCCCAAGATCGCGATCCCGCGCAGGAACATATCCTTTACGCTTAACTTATTGTCTGTCATATGTGCGGCGACACTATCACCCCCCGCAAGCACTTGTCAAGTGCCTGCCAGTATGGCACAATAATTGTGATTGTATATGGCACGACACCCCCGCGGAGTCATTGGAGCGATAGCCGAGCACCCTTTTGGCTTTGTGCTTACCTTTGTTGTTTTGTTTTTTCTCCTCGTCCTATTTATGGCGAGCGTTGATGCGCTCCCGGAGCCTGCGGTCAAGGTTGTTGTGCAGCCGAGCGACGAGGTGGTACAAGCGGGGGTCGCGGAAGCGCCAGTGCGCGTCGTTGCACCCTCCATAGGCATGGATGTGAAGGTGGAGAACCCGACTTCAACCGAAATCTCGGTTTTGGACGACTCGCTTCTGCGGGGAGCCGTGCGCTACCCGACATCCGCTATGCTCGGGGTCAACGGCACAGTTTTACTCTTCGGCCACTCCTCCTACCTGCCGGTTGTCTACAACCGGGCGTACAAGGCATTTAATAAAATCCAGGATTTGAAGACCGGCGAGATCGTGAGTGTCTATTCGGGGACAACAGAGTACCGCTACAAGGTGGTGGGGGTACGCCTTGCGGATGCGACCGACGATGTGGTAGAACTCCCCGCAGACGGCAAGTATTTGGCCCTTGTAACCTGCGACTCCTTCGGGCGTAAAACAAGCCGGTTTGTCGTAACGGCTGAGTTTGTGGGAGCGTATGCTCTCTAGGCCGGGTATCGCCAGGGCTTGACCCCGTGAGATAGCCGCCCCGCAGTGCCATCTCATGGGGTTGACAAAACCTCCCATAGGTGCTATACTTGTATTAGTGGCCTGAAATAAGGCCGAAAGTCGGCCCGCACCTGCGGGTCATCAATTCAACCAACCGCCGCGCCTGCGGCAGAGGAGACGTACTATGAAGAAGCTCGCTTTGTTGACCGCTTTCGCGGCAGCAGTCGCCTTCTGCACTCCCGCTTTCGCGGTGGCGCAGAGCGATATCGGCAAGCAGCGTGCGGCGGAAATCGCTGACGTGTGTAAGAACAAGGGAATGGAATATATTCCCCACGACGAGGCCGACATCAAGCGCCTCGGCACCATGGCAGGACGCGAGTTCGAGCAGGCCAAGAAGTTCTCCTGCATCGCTTCTGCGAAGACCCAACAGCTGCCCGGCAATGCGAAGCGAGCAAGCTTCGATGCGAGGCCGTTGGCGAAGGCAGTCTCCGGCATCATCCGGGATGTGCGCCGCCACGGGCCGAACAATCGTCGGCCGATCTCGAGGCCCAGGCATGGGCAGCAGGAAGACACGTTCGAAAACGTGGCTGCCGGCTCGCTCAGCGTCACGACCAAGGACAGAACCTTCAATCTCCGGAACATCGGCGGCCGTACTGACAGTTGTCGGCCCCCGCTGAAGCTCGTTCGCAGCGATCGCTGCACGAAACTTCCGGGCGGTGGCATCCGCTGTAAGTTCGACTGCATGCCGCCGCGTGTCCAATAGCCGCAGTAATCTGCTCACTTTCCCCGGGGCCGTTTCGCAAAAGCGCGAAACGTGCCCCGCGGAAATACTTTCTTTAACAACTCTTTGTTCCTTGAGCTTAAATTAAACAAGATTGAGCTCAGAGAATGGAGTATTGACAAATACACCATTTCTGCTATAATGTAGTAGTTAAGCCATTATTAAGGGTTAAAGCAAAACAAGATATGAATACGCAAAGCATCAGTTTGGTTCGGGGTGGCAGCATCGCACTCGTGGCGCTTGTATTGCTTGCCCTCGCAGTTTTTCCTTCGGTTACTCGCGCCGCTGATTTTGGTGATTACGGCTACGGCGATTATTATTCCGATTTCGGGTCTGACTATGGTTACGGCGATTACTACGCCGATGATTACGGTTACGGCGACTATTACGCATCTGAATCGGATTATGGCTACGGGGATTACTATCAGGATGATTACGGATACGGCGATTACTATCAGGATGAGTACGGCTACCAGAGCGATTCTGGCTACAGCTCTCAACAGCAACAGTTCTACCCTTCGTACTACCCGTCCTCGTCTTACTACTCTTCGGTTCCCTC
>MEWX01000007.1 GCA_001775485.1 Candidatus Adlerbacteria bacterium RIFCSPLOWO2_01_FULL_51_16 | reverse complement strand
AGTTTGGAGGTCTTTGACTTATTTGTACTTCTCGTTGAGCTGCTTCTTTGCATCGTCGATATTGTCCAGCACTCGCTCGATCAAATGTTTGGCCACCTTGAAATCGAGTGACCTGTACATGAGACCGGCGTATTGCAGGCCGGAGATCATCGTGGAAACGGTGTCGAAATCCTTCTGACACTGCAGCGGATCGGACTGCTTGACGCAGACCTGATCCCGCTTGGCCTTGTTCTTGGCGACCTCTTCCTTGATGGCGTTGGTCGTTTCGTACGTCTGCGCATTCGCTGGAGCGAACGTGAGCGAAGCGATGATGACAAAGCCGAGAATCGTGAAGAGTTTGCGCACGGGATCCTCCCTGTAGCGCGGTTGATGGGAATTGGAATGTACAACGAATTTCTCCATGTTATACACCCAAATAGGGTGTCTTGTCAAGGGGTGGTAAAAGCCCTACAAATAAGGGCCTTTGAGCGTTGCAGTTTGGAGAGAGCTATGCTAGTATCTTTCTAGCCCTTAGGGGCTCCTTTTTTCTGCTAGGTCGAGCCCATCTGGGGCGAGATACCGGCAGAATCATAACCCCAAGGTACAGAAGGGGTATCCATCCAAAAAATGGCAAAAACATCTGTTAAGGCGCGGGCCGCAAAGCCCCCAAAGTTTAAGAGCCGTGTTGTACGGCGTTGTTTCCGTTGCGGCAGAAAGCGCGCCTTTATGCGCGACTTCGGGATGTGTCGCCTGTGTTTCCGTGAAGCTGCAAACGAAGGACTAATACCAGGTGTAAGAAAATCATCATGGTAACCGACCCTATTTCAGATTTTTTGGTGCGGTTGCAAAATGCCTCGATGGCGCGCAAAGAGCGTGTCTCCATTCCGTTCTCACAAATGAAACACTCCATCGCCGAAGTACTTGCGCGTGAAGGATATGTTTCAGACGTAGACAGCAAATCAAAAGCCAACGGTGTGCTCACACTCTCGCTTGTGTACAAAGACGGCCGTCCGGCAATTCAGGGCGTCAAACGCATCTCCAAGCCCTCCCGCCGGATGTACATGGGGGTTAGGGATGTGCGGCCCGTGAAGCGTGGTCACGGACTCCTTGTTCTCTCAACCCCGGCAGGTATTGTGACCGGCAAGGAAGCGAGGATTAAGCGCGTCGGAGGGGAGGTATTGTTTGAAATTTGGTAAATTTTATGTCACGACTTGCAAAACAACCAATCGTAATTCCTCAGAAAACCGAAGTATCTATTTCGGAAGGAGAAGTGCGTGTGAAGGGACCAAAAGGAACACTCACGCGCGACATGGGGCGGCACGTTTCGGTAGAAGTTCTGCCCGAAGGTGTCGCGGTAAGTCAATCGGGTAATTCAATTGAGGCGCGTGCAGCGGTCGGCACTTGGGCTTCTCACATCCGCAACATGATAGAGGGAGTTAATAAAGGATTTACAAAAAAACTTATTGTCGAGGGGGTCGGATACAAATGGGATGTCCAGGGCAAGACCCTCAACCTTGCACTCGGCTTCAGCCATCCCGTTAAAATGTCGATCCCCGAAGGGCTCACGGTTGTAATTGAAAAAGGGACGCTCTCGATAAGCGGATTTGATAAGGAGTTGGTCGGACAATTTGCCGCCAATGTGCGCGCACAAAAGCCCCCGGAACCCTACAAAGGCAAAGGCATTCGCTATGAGGGGGAAGTGGTCCGCCGCAAGCAGGGTAAAAAAGCTGTATAGAAATTAATATGACTAATTTATATAACCGTCGCTCGCTCGGAACAGAAAATAAATTTTCTTTCTCTCGCTACGCTAGATTATAGATATGAATAAAGCAATTTCAAAACGAATAGGACGAGTACGTCGCCACGCACGCATCCGCGCCAAGGTCCAAGGCAATGCCTCGCGTCCGCGCCTCTCGATCTATAAGTCAAACCGCTACATCCACGCGCAACTTATTGATGACGCGGCGCGTGCAACAGTAGTCTCTGGTAGCACGAAGGAGTTTGCTAAAGAAAAAAAGATGTCGGGTGCGACGAAACTGGGGGCGGAGATTGCCAAGCGGGCGAAAGAAAAGGGCATTTCATCGGTCGTGTTCGACCGCGGCGGCTTCCGCTATACTGGCCGGGTTGCGGCTCTTGCTGAAGCGGTGCGTGCGGGAGGTTTAACATTATAGTTATGGCTGAACAAGTACCAGAAAAAGATGTTGTTATAGAGGAAGTGCCTCCCGAGGTGCTTACGGAGGTTGCTGTCTCTGAAGACGCGGAAGTGCCGGCGCCTGCTCCGGTCACAACCCCGGAAAAAACGCGCGCACCTCGCGAACGCAGGCGCCGCCCCGGCCGCCCCTCTGCCCGCGCCCCGCGCGCCCGGAGCGAATTTGACCAACGGCTCATCACCATACGGCGTGTTGCCCGGGTTGTTGCAGGCGGACGACGCTTTTCTTTCTCTGTAGCAATAATCATTGGCAATAAAAAAGGAAAAGTCGGAGTGGGCCTCGGCAAAGCGGGCGACACGACCTTGGCAATTGATAAAGCAGTTCGGAATGCAAAGAAAAATCTCATTACGGTTACGCTTTCTAAAGATTCTTCAATCGCACACGAAGTGGCGGCCAAGTACTGCGCCTCGCGCGTATCGTTTATGCCCGCGCCGGGCCGTGGACTCGTCGCCGGCTCTTCGGTACGTCCGGTTTTGGAGTTGGCGGGTATTTCAAACGTGGTTGCCAAAATACATTCCGGCAGCAAAAACGGGCTCAACAATGCCCGCGCGGCTATCGAAGCCCTGCGTCAGCTCAAGGCCTAAGATATGCAACTTAACGAATTAAAGCGGGCTGTCCCGCAAAAAACAGAAAAGCGCGTCGGTCGTGGCGGAAGCCGCGGAAAGACCGCCGGTCGTGGCACCAAAGGGCAGAAGGCCCGCGCGGGACATCGTATCTTTCCCCAGGTGCGCGAACAGCTCAAAAAACTTCCTAAACTGCGCGGCTACAGACAAAAGAGTATCCAGGAAAAGCCACTGCCGGTAAATCTCGATGCTCTTGAAATATTCTTCGCAACGGGAGACACGGTTAACCCGAAAGTGCTTCTTGAGCGCCGTGTTGTTCGCTACCGCAAGGGAGAAACACCGCGCGTTAAGATTCTTGGCACTGGAGCGCTCACCAAAAAATTGAACATCACAGGTTGCACCGTTTCTACCTCCGCTCGAGAGAAAATCGAGAAGATCGGCGGTACCATCACCCCATGAATGCTTTTACACAACGGCTAGTCCTTCTGTTTTCAGATACGGCGCTACGCAATCGCCTCCTGTTTGTCATTGGTGCCTTGGCAATCTTCCGTGTATTAGCGGCAATCCCGATTCCTTCCGTCGATGCAGGGCGCCTGGAACTTTTCTTTTCAAGTAACCAGTTTTTCGGGCTCCTCAATGTCTTCTCCGGTGGCGGACTCTCTAACCTCTCGATAGTGCTCCTCGGAGTCGGCCCGTACATTACGGCCTCAATCATCATGCAGCTCATGACCATCATGATCCCGCGTCTCAAGGCCCTGTATCAGGAGGAAGGGGAGTTAGGCCGTAAAAAATTTAGCCAATATTCGCGGTTCCTTTCGCTTCCGATTGCGGCGCTTCAGGGTATTGCGTTTCTTTTGCTTCTTGAGCGGGGCGGGGTTATACCCGACCTGCCGCTTTTCCAGTTTGCGGTTAATGTTGCGGTTGTGACGGCGGGTTCGGTGCTCCTTATGTGGATAGGAGAATTGATTTCGGAGTACGGACTCGGCAACGGGGTTTCTATCATCATTTTTGCGGGTATCGTGGCCTCGCTTCCCTCAAGTATAAGCCAGGCAGTATTCAGCTTTGACCCGGCTCAAATTCCGATTTACCTCGGTTTTCTTGCGGCGGCGGTTGCTGTCGTTGCCGCGGTTGTTGTCATTAGCGAAGCGGAGCGACCGGTGCCAGTCACTTATGCCAAAAGGGTGCGGGGGATGAAGTTTTTTGGCGGTGCCTCGACCTACCTGCCGCTCCGGCTCAACCAGGCAGGGGTCATTCCGCTTATCTTTGCGCTCTCGCTGCTTCTTATGCCGCAGATGATTGCGAGTTTCTTTGCAACTTCGGGGAACGCGATTATTGCGAGCGTTGCGAACACGGTGCTTGGAGGGCTTCAGAATCTTCTTCTTTACGGAATTATCTATTTCCTATTGGTGTTTCTCTTCACATACTTCTATACCGCCATCACGTTTGAACCAAAAACTATCGCCGACAATTTACAGAAAAACGGCGCATTTATTCCCGGAGTTCGGCCCGGGCCCTCGACCGCCGACCACTTGGCGAAAGTGATAACCCGCATTACTTTTGTGGGCGCCTTGTTTCTCGGCATTATTGCGGTTTTACCTATAGGCATGCAGGCTGCAACCGGCATCCAATCGCTCACCATAGGTGGTACCGCACTCCTCATCGTCGTTAGCGTGGTCCTCGACCTGACACGACGCATTGACGCTCAACTCTCTATCCGCGAGTATTAAGGTACACTATGGCCATGCAGGGACGTACCTTTCTGTTTATGGGTCGTCCGGGATGTGGCAAAGACACGCAAGGTCAACTGTTGGCGGATAAAATTAAGAGCCAGTTATTTTCTTCGGGTGAGGTCTTCCGCAATATTATAAAGAGTGGCACTGCCGCAGGCAGGAGGCTACAGGCAGATCTTGATGCCGGCATACTCATGCCCGTATGGTTTGCCTGCTATCTGTTTGAGGGGGCCCTCGTCGGGCTCAAAGAAGAAGACAATATCGTATTTCAGGGAGCTTGCCGTATATTGCCTGAGGCGCAGCTTTTTCACGACATACATGAATGGCTTGGTCGCCCCTATACAGTTTTGTATTTGGATATCAGCGAAGAGACAATGCTTAAACGCATCGCGTATCGGCGCGGAAGCGGACGTGCCGACGACGCCGAAACTGCTATACACAACCGTATCAATGAATTTAATACAAAAACGGTTCCCTCGGTTGATTTCTTCAAGGCCAAAGGGACTCTTGTATCGGTCACTGGAGAATCTTCCATTGAAGAAATACACAAGCAGGTGTTACAGGCGGTTGGGTTACAATACTAACGATGGAACTTCAAACGGTAATTTTCTACGGCAAGGCGGGGGCGGGGAAGGGCACGCAAGCACAACTCCTCAAAAAATATCTTGAGGAGAGGGATACAGAACACCCGGTTCTGTATGTTGAGACAGGTGCAGCCTTTCGTGACTTTGCAAAGCAGAGTAGCTTTACCGCGCTGAGGGTTAAAAAGGTGCTCACCGAAGGAGGCCTGCTCCCTGAGTTTTTGCCGGTGTGGGTGTGGACCGATATTTTTGTAAAATATATAACTGAGAACGAGCACATAATTCTCGACGGTCTCGCGCGCAACTCCGACGAAGTGCCGGTTTTGGCTCGTGCGCTTGAGTTTTACCAACGCCCTTCAGTCAACGTTGTCGTCCTCAATATTACACAAGAGAAAGCCCTCGAGCGGCTCCGGGGACGCGCTCGCTCAGATGATAGCGGGGAAGAGATACAAAGACGTCTCACGTGGTATGAAAAAAACGTTGTCCCTGCGATTGAACGCTGGAAACAATTTCCTCAAGTTTTGGTACACGACATAGACGCTTCGGAGACTCCCGAAGAGGGACACAAACGTATACTTCAGGCACTTAAACTGTGATAGCTAAAACAGAAGAGCAAAAAAATAAGCTGCGCGAAGCGGGGAAACTCATGGCCGAAGTTGTGCGGGAGGTCTTGGCGATGGTGGGTCCGGGGGTTGCTTCAATGGATTTGGATGCGGCGGCCGAACGCGCAATCCGTGCGCGTGGAGCTACTCCCAGCTTTCTGCATTACAAAGCAAAAGGGGAGAGCAAGCCCTATCCGGCAACGCTTTGTATTTCGGTAAACGACGAAGTGGTGCACAGCCCCCCGATACCGGAAAAAATTTTAAAAGAGGGGGATATTGCGTCACTTGATTTCGGGCTTTCATACGAAGGCGCGTTTATGGACACGGCGCACACTCTTGCGGTGGGGAAGGTGTATGCACGTGAAAGAGAATTAATAGAGGCAACACGCGAAGCACTTGCGGCGGGTATAGCCGCGGCACGTGTGGGTGGGCATCTGGGCGACATCGGAGAGGCGGTGTCCGAGATTGCGCGTGCGCATAAACTGGGCATCGTAAAAACATTAAGCGGCCACGGTGTCGGCGCCGCGGTGCATGAGCCACCGTACGTTCCCAACTATGGCAAACGCGGAGAGGGTGAAGAAATACCCGATGGGCTAGTCATTGCGATTGAGCCGATGTTTACCGAGAGTAGCGGCGTGCTTGTGTTCGACAAAGACGGTTACACATTCCGCTCAAAAGATGGTTCCCGTGGCGCTCATTTTGAACACACGGTTCTCATTACAAAAACCGGCCCTGAAATCCTCACCGCATTGTAAAAAATAAGAGTTTGCTGTAGAGTGCCCGAGATGGTCACAAAAAGCCCAAAAGAGGAAAAGACATTTGTCCTGATTAAACCCGACGGTGTGCGCAAAGGGCTTGTCGGAGAAATAGTAAAGCGCTTTGAACAGCGCGATTTGAAGCTTGTTGCGTTGGAGATGTTCCACCCATCACGCCGCGAGATGGACGGCCACTACCCAAAGGATGAAAAGTGGCTGCGCCGCATCGGGGAGAAGACGATGGCCAACTATGTTATGTATGGTTACAACGTGAAGGACGACTTCGGCACGAGCGATCTCATTCGCATCGGCCGCACCGTGCGCGGGTGGCTCTTAGATTTTATGTCGTCGGCTCCGATGGTGAAGATGGTAGTACAAGGCGTGCACGCGGTTGATATGGTGCGCAAGATCGTGGGTCCGACGATGCCAAACCTCGCCGAGATGGGCACTATTCGGGGGGACTACTCTGTTGACTCGGCGGTCTCCGCCAACATTGAGCGCCGCGCGGTTTTTAACTTGGTGCATGCGTCTGAAACCCCTTCTGAAGCTAAACACGAGATAGTCCACTGGTTTGGGAAGAAACCAATCTTTAAATACAAGCGCTTTGGTGTAGACGAATAAACGCTACGACATAGTTGCTCTTTCCTCGCTCACTGCCGCTAATCGCGTTGCGCTCGTCGATGGCACTATGCCTTCGCTGCACTTGTGTTTTTTTAAGATTTGATATAATGGGGGTAGGACTACGGAAGCAAAGTCCTTAATATACAATCGGGAGCTTGGAAGTCGGGAGGTCGTAATGGACTACTCGCAGGGCACCCACCTAGTAAAAACTAGGACGAGCTTCCGGAGTCCTACAGAGTATCCCGCTGCAGGCGGGATTTTCTGTGGAATAATCTACCAATGCCTCTCTTTTTTAATATTCTCGCGCTCGGGATGACGGCGCTATTGGGGTGGCTTTATTTGTACGGCATCGAGCACGATCTTTTTTGGATATATCCGTGGTTTGATGTGCTCTTGCATAGTATCGGAGGTTTTGTAATGGGTTCGTGGGCGTGCGCTGTTTCATCGCGTCTCTCACTTCCGCTACGTCCCGCTCTTTTTTTGGTGGGTGCGACTGCTCTTATGGGGGGTGTCGCATGGGAGGTGTTTGAGTATCTATTTGCGCTCCAAGGCGGTCTCCTTGATACGGTCTCTGACCTCGTACTCGGTGTTGCGGGAGCCCTGGGAGCCCTCGTTCTCTACGCGCTTATCTCCCGTCTGCGTGTATGAATTCCACCCTTCATTTTTTTGGGGGTGCGGGCACGGTGACAGGCTCGAACTTTCTGCTTGATACCGGAGGCTCGAAAACCCTTGTTGATTGCGGGCTCTTCCAGAGTACCCATGCGTGCGAAGAGACAAACTGGAGTGTCTTTCCCTACGATCCAAAAACTATAGATTTTCTCATTGTTACTCATGTGCACATCGACCACATTGGCCGCATACCGCGGCTGGTGCGAGAGGGCTTTAAAGGCAGGATTATCTCAACCGATGCTACAAAAACCCTGGCCAGGCCGCTGCTTTTGGACAGTATGGAAATTCTCACAAGCGAAGCGCGGCGCTGCAACCGTGAGCCGCTCTATGATGAAAAAGACGTTGAGGGTGCGATGAAATTGTGGGAAGGCGTTTCGTATCATCAAAAAATTCCACTTTTAGACGGGCTTACGCTCGAGCTGTATGACGCCGGGCATATTTTAGGATCGGCTATGGTAAAACTCACGAGAGGGGAGCGGGGAATCCTCTTTACCGGTGATCTTGGCGGCGGCAACTCACCGCTTCTGCCGCCCTGCGAGTCACCAAGCGGTGTTCAGTATTTAGTGATGGAAAGCGTCTACGGCAATACTACCCGCAAAGAACAAAACAATCGTCGCGAAGCACTTGAGGATGTGGTAGAGGACACGGTGGCTCGTGGGGGCACCTTGCTCATACCCGCATTTTCAACCGAGCGTACGCAGGACCTTATCTTTGAAATACGGACGCTCATGGTTGAGAAGAAGGTTCCTTCAATGCCGGTCTACATTGATTCGCCTTTAGCGCAGAAGATAACGGAGGCATTTCTGAAGCATCCGGAATATTTTGTTGCCCCCATACGCGTCCGCCTTGAGAAAGGAGAAAACATCTTTTCATTTCCTGAAGCGCAGTTTACGGAGAGTGTCGCGGCCTCAACACAGATTGATACTTCTCCGGGGCCAAAAATTGTCCTCGCGGGTTCGGGGATGAGCAATGGCGGGCGGGTGCGCGCGCACGAAATGCATGTGCTGCCGGACCCGAAGTCGACACTCCTTATTGTTGGCTACCAGGTGGCGGGGAGTTTAGGTAGGCGGCTTATAGAGGGGGTAAAAAACGTTAAAATCCAGGGTAGCGATATTCCCGTTCGCTGTAAGGTTGAAGCGCTCTATGGCTACAGCGCGCACATGGACGGGGAAGCACTTTTGGAATTTGTAGGGAAGATTGCCCGCGGTCTTGAAAACGTGTTCGTCGTGCACGGCGAGCCCCTTTCATCCTCGACACTTACACAAAGAATCCGCGATTACCTAGGGAATCGCGCGACCGCGCCGGAGATAGGAGAGAAAGCGATGCTCAATCTTTAAGGTTCGACCTTGAAGAGTTCTGGTGTAGCGAAGCGAGAGGTCGAACCCCGAATGTCTGCTAGAATAAATAAATGCCTCCACAGCACGAACATCTGCGGCTTAAACTTTGTGTCTCGGGTGCCGCAGAGACGGGGCACTGCGGAATTGATGCCTACGATAGGGGGCTCGAGCTCGGCCGCGAGATTGCAAAGCGGAATGCAATCCTTGTAACCGGGGCCACAACCGGCTTTCCCTTGTGGGCGGCGATGGGGGCCAAGGAAGCGGGCGGATTTACACTCGGCTTCTCCCCGGCAAGCTCGGAAAAAGAACATATAGAGACCTACAACCTGCCGGTTGAGTATATGGATGTTATTGTCTATACGGGGTTTGGCTTTCCCGGACGCGACCTGATTCTTACCCGCTCGTCGGACGGCATTTTTTTTGGGTGCGGACGCATCGGCACCATACACGAATTTACGATCTCTTTTGAAGATAAAAAACCGATAGGCATTATGGAGGCCGACTGGCAGACCGATGAAGTGATTAAGGCAATCCTTGAAAACAGTCATCGAGAGCACGAACGCATCATTTTTGAGACCGACCCCGCTACGTTGGTTGAAAAAGTGGTTGACCTTGTAAAGAAAGACCGGGAGCACCGCGCCCAATTTCGCTTCCCGGTCGCTGACGAAGCATAATCCCGCCGTCGGCGGGATTAGGAGACGTGTTTTACTATTCTCGCAAACGTTTCGGGAGATTTTTCGGCGAGTTCGGCGAGCATTTTTCGATTCACCAAGACTTTTTTCTTGTTCATTGCGCCGATGAATTTGCTGTAAGAAAGGGTTTTGCCCAAGCCTGCATTGATGCGAACATTCCACAGGCGGCGGAAGTCGTTCTTTTTGTCTCTGCGGTGGGCAAAAGCGTATTTGCCGGCGTGTACTATCGCCTCGCGCGCGGCGCGCTCTTTTTTAGAGCGGGCAAAGCGGTACCCCTTGGTCATGCCAAGCACTTTTCTGCGGCGTTTTATTGAATGCTTACCTCCTTTTACGCGGGCCATATACGTTTAGTTTCTTGAGGGAGATGCCGTGCCGATGTAGCGCTGGGATACTTGTTTGCTAAAGACAAGTTTCTGCGTGCGGCGGCGGTTCATATGCCCCGAGCGGCTCTCTTTTGCATTGAAATGATTCTGCCCGGGTTTGCGTGCAGTAAGCTTCCCGTTGCGGGATATTTTGATGCGCTTTGTGAATGCCTTATTTGTTTTCATGCGAATTCTTATTCGTCCCGAGGTCTCCGAGGGATGGTTATTTTAATTCTGTTAGTCTATTTCTTTTTTGCCGCCCGCTCCAAAACCGTACTCAAGCCCTTAGGGCTTTTGGCGATAGGGTCTGCCATCTTATACTCCTCCGGAATCAGCTTTAAAAATCGCTCCAACCGCTCTTTAAGAAAGGCAAACTCCATGTATTTGTAGCGACCCCACAAAAAAAGATCAACCTTAACCCGATGGCCTTCTGCGAGCCACTCGGCTGCCCTTTTGGCCTTGAGGTTGAGGTCGTGCTCGCCGGTCCCGATTTTGACCTGGACCGACTTGGTTTCTGTAACGTGCGATTTGGCCTTAATACCTTTCCGTTTCTTCTGCTGTTCGTAGTGGAATTTACCATATTCCATGATTTTTGCAACTGGCGGCACGGCATTTGGCGATATTTCTATCAAATCGAGACCGGCTTCTTGCGCCCGGTGAAGCGCTTCGGAAAGGGCGAGCACCCCAAAATTCTCCCCCTCGGGGCCTATGACGCGCACCTCCTTCGCGCGGATTTGATGGTTAATACGAGTAGTATCCAAGGTCGTAGGGAAGAGTATAACAAATTGAGCAAAAAAACAAAAGGCAAAGAAAATGCCCCGGCCGATGCGGCCGGGGCTCCAGATTTATGAAAGCACTTTAAGTGCTTCGATGCCGAAACGGTTTGTTGGCACCTTGATGGTCTCGCCCTTGGCTCCGCCGGGTTTCTTTTCTTCGGCGAATTGCCTGTAGCGGACCCAGGCATTACCAATCGCCTCGCGAAGTGGTGTCCGGTCATAGTCCTGGCAGAGCTTGAGCAGATCCTCTGCTGCCTTGACGGTCTGGCAGATACCTTCGAGTGTCTGCGAGAGGTGATACTCGGGATTAAGCGAGTCGATGAGGACAACCGTCCTGCTGGTAAAACTGGATTTTGCGATGCTGTTTGCGAGCATTCCCTCTTGGGACATGTTCTTCTCCTGCGGCAGTGTACACGCTAACCAAACCCTATCGCGAAGAGAATGTTTGTCAATTGATTTTACAGATTAGAAAAAGCCCCGACCACGGTCGGGGCTTTGCTTGATGCGCACCGTACTAGACGGCGAGTGCTGCGGTCACTCGTTGTCGAACAGAGCGACCCAGCCCAAGAGCTCACGTAGCTCAAACCGCTTGTTTGTCGAGGTGCCGGCCTTTACGGTGAGATCCAGGAAATGGTCGCCGACGGGCTTCAACGATACGAACGACTTGCCGAGTTGGCGCCTTGCCATTCTGTGGATACGTGGACGTAAGGCCATGAGGCGCGCACAAGCCGAGCGCCGCGGGAGCGTTTTGCCTTTTGGCGGGATTGGCCTGATCACATAGCTCGACATGCCTCTTCGAGAGCCGTCGACAAAAATATCCGTCTTCATCGGGTCGTCCTCCTGTAGTGGTGTACGCGCTAACCAAACCCTATCGCGGAGAGAGAGTTTGTCAATTGATTTGTGGTGTCGCAGAGGACTGCGACATCCTACAAAAATATAGTCGGGCAAAGCCCTCGTTATTTTTTGTGGAGATGGGCGGAGTTGAACCGCCGTGCAATGACTGAGGCAGTGGCTTCTACGAAGCGTAGTCTACTTTACTGTCTCGGCACGCTGCATAAAAAGTAAACAAAAGCGCAGCGTGCTAAAGCTTTTAGTTTTAGATGTAGACGCTAAGCGAGCGCCTACTGTCGAGTTTGGCTGTATAACACCCGTGCTCTACCCGCCAAACTGGTAGAAGAGTGTTCACTTAGGCCTTAGCGTAGGCGAAAGAGAAGTCATTCGCCGCAAAGGGCGAAAGAACTGATTTAGCAGTTATTGTTTTCCGGATTGTTTAAGAAGGTCCGGAACTTCTGCTTCGCGCTTAGTGCGCGATCAGTCATTGTCTAGGCCTGTCATCCCCGAGAAGAGCGCGACGCTAACCCCGCACTTTTCGAAAATTTCTGGCCTTGTATGAAATAGCAAAGCTATTTGTTTTTCAAGGTTCTGTCTATCTCGCGCTTTGTGTCCCTCTTTTTGAGGACGGCGCGCTTGTCGTACTTCTTTCTTCCTCGCACGACGGCAAGTCCTACCTTCAACTTGCTTCCTTTATTATACACCCTAAGTGGCACTATTGTCAACCCTTTTTGCCCCTCAAAACCGGCAAGCGCCGCAAGCTCTTTTTTTGTAAGGAGGAGTTTACGCGAACGCGCGGGGTCATACTCTTCCTGCGTGTTCTTCGGCTGATAGGGGGGAATAGCCATGCCGACCAAGTATGCCTCGCCGCCGCGCACAATAACGTGGCTGCCTTCCAGCTTTCCCTGCTTTCCGCGCAAACTTTTTACCTCATGGCCGAGCAACTCAATACCCGCCTCGAGCTCTTCGAGAATTTCATAATCAAATCGCGCCTTTTTATGTTCCAACAGAG
>MEWX01000006.1:14826-15283 GCA_001775485.1 Candidatus Adlerbacteria bacterium RIFCSPLOWO2_01_FULL_51_16 | reverse complement strand
GTTTTACCTTGCTCGAAATCCTTCTCGTTGTCGCGGCGATTGCAATACTTGCGGGTATTGTCATTGTCGCTATCAACCCCGCGCAGCAGCTTGCCGAAACGCGAGACGCACAAAGGCACTCCGATGTTGAAGCAATTTCGAGTGCGATAGTGCAGTACACAATTAAAACAGGTGCATACCCAGCAGACATTCCTGGGCTCCCTGGTGACGACTGTCCAGATGATGAAGAGAACCAGATATGCCAAGAGGGTGAGGCATGCGATGGCTTTAGCTTGGATGAACTGGTTCCTAACTATATTGCAGCGCTGCCTATTGACCCTAGCCAGGATGGTAGTGAGGTTACCGGGTATGCGGGAGGTCTCACTTCAAGTAACCGAGTGCTTATTTGTGCACCAGATACAGAAGAAGCAGACGAACTTATTTCCGTCACCCGCTAACATCGAGGCCGCATCGAGGG
>MEWX01000006.1:2819-14791 GCA_001775485.1 Candidatus Adlerbacteria bacterium RIFCSPLOWO2_01_FULL_51_16 | reverse complement strand
GGAGTGGTTGTACGTTAGCCAGTCTGCAATTTCTTTTCTAAATTCGCGCCGGGTTTTCCAATAGCGGGGCAAAGAGCCCATCGCGATAATCCCTCTCTCTTTTCGCGGTACGTCAGTGTAATCAATATAGCTTGAGTAGCGATACTGCTCAAGAAATTTTTTGGCTCGGGTAGAATTTACAATGCCAGATTCTTTCCATGCGGGGTCGATAAGTTTTATAGGATTTAGGTGAATGTAAGAGATAAGATATTTCAAATAACGATCATTTTGGACATGCTCGGAACGGTACCTTCCTTGAAATAGCGTTCCAGTACGTTTGTTTTTTGTGTTGAAATACATAGTATATCCGGTCATAAGTTTTTGCATGAAGTTACTAATGCCGTTCTCTTTGCGTTGTCGCACGAGCAAATGGAAATGATTTGGCATGAGCGCATATGCAGCTATATCAATAAGTGGCTCACCTCTATCCATCTGAAGCCACTGCATCAAGGTTGAACCTCGATGATTGCTGATGTGGGTTGGTTGTGTGCCGTTACTTAAATAGAGAAGACCCAAGAACCGCTCATAGTCGCTCTTTGTGTCAAAAATTCTCCGCTTTTCGGTACCTCGGTTGTATAGGTGATAATACTCCTTTGTTAGTAAGGGTCCTCTGGTCATGGCTGCACTGTATACTATACCGCATCGAGGTTCAACCTCGATGCGGGATTATTCGTTCTCCCTGCGGCAGGTTCTCGTCTTCATTTTGCGTGGTAGCATTGGGGGGTAGTCATAACACTCATTTTTTATGAAAATTGAGCAAAAAAAGTGGACCAAGGAAGGTGGGTGGAAGCTCAACTCTAAAACTCCGCTCACGGAGGTGCCTCAACTGGTTTTGGTGTTTGGAGCGAGCGCGTTAGTTAAAGAGGAGAAAACATTTAGTGATGTTAAGGGCGCATACCCAAACTCCCACATTTTAATGATGTCGACCGCGGGGGAGATTCTTGATACCTCCGTGTCCGACGGGACGCTGTCTCTTACGGCAGTCAATTTTCAGAAAACAACGCTCCAATTTGCCGAAGCCAAAATTGATAAATCGGCAGATAGCAAGGCAGTGGGGCAGACACTTGCCCAAGCGCTCCCCAAAGAAAAGCTCCTTCACACGATGGTGTTTTCAGACGGTCTCAAAGCAAACGGGACGACGCTGGTTGAGGGCATCATGAGTCAACTGCCACCGAAGGTTTTGGTGACCGGGGGGCTTGTAGGAGACGGAGCCGATTTCAAGCACACCTATGTGGGCTTGGACAAAACGCCGACAGAAGGCACGATTGTCCTCGTTGGGTTTTATGGGGACTCTCTTTCGGTGAGTTATGGCTCCATGGGGGGTTGGGATGTCTTCGGGCCGGAGCGAATCATCACGAAGTCAAAAGAAAACGTACTCTACGAGCTCGACCAAAAGCCGGCACTCGCCTTATACAAAGAATATTTGGGTGAAAAGGCAAAAGAGCTCCCCGGGTCGGGGCTTCTCTTCCCTCTCAGTTTGGGGATTTCAGGGAAAGATGGAACGGTACAAGTAGTGCGCACACTTCTTGCCGTTAACGAAGCCGATCAGAGTATGACCTTTGCTGGAGATATGCCCGAAGGCGTCAAGGCCCAACTTATGAAGGCAAACTTTGAACGCTTGGTTGGCGGCGCTTCGGGGGCCGCGAGCATGATAAAAAAAGAAGAAAAGGCCACGGCAGAGCTAGCAATTCTCATCAGCTGTATCGGCAGGAAGCTGGTCTTGAAGGAGCGGATTGAAGAAGAAACAGAAGCTATTAGACAGGTATTTGGCCCCAATACCGCACTCGCGGGCTTTTACTCCTACGGAGAGATTTCTCCCGGTACACCGACCTCAAACCAGTGTCAACTACATAATCAAACCATGACCATCACGACCTTTACCGAGATGTAAAAGCAATGAACAAGGTTCTTGAGAGGCAAATCAAAAAAATATTTGGAAATATTGAGAGTGTTCCGCAGAGCCTCTATGTGTTTTTGGAGGTGGTGAGTGAGACCTATGATCATGCGGAGGAGGACCGCCTTCTTATCGAGCGCTCTCTTGAGATTAGTTCCAAGGAATTAGGAGAGAAGGCGTCACTTCTTGAGGCGACACTTAACTCAACCGCCGATGGTATTCTCGTGGTCGACAAAAACGGGAAGATAACTAGCTTCAATAGCCGTTTTACCAAAATGTGGGGAATACCGGGGGACATTCTTGCAGTACGAGATGACAATAAGGCCCTGCAGTTCGTCCTTAGTCAGCTCAAAGATCCGGAAAGTTTTTTAAAGAAAGTCAAAGAGCTCTATAGTCAGCCGGATGCGGAGAGTTCTGACATACTGGAGTTCAAAGACGGAAGGACCTTTGAGCGCTACTCCCAACCACAACGAGTAGGCAAAGAAGCCATTGGACGGGTCTGGAGCTTTCGCGACATTACCGAGCGTAAGCGTATTGAACAAAAGGAGCAGAAACAGATAGAAGAGGTCAAGCGTATGAACAAGCTCATGGTTGACCGGGAATTAAAGATGATAGAGCTAAAGAAAGAGGTCGAGGCGCTTAAGGCCCAACGCGAAACAGTGGCTTGAACCCCGTTGTTATCGGGATGATGTTAGTGGCGAAGTCATGGAAAGACAAGAAACAATACATTCAACCTCCAAGGAAGCACTACGGTCAAGAATTTCAATTCAGCGGTCTTCACTCTTCATATTGTTTTGTTTGTTTTTGTTTTTGAGTACGGTTGGTACGTACCTGATCTATAGTAAATATAGTAACTATACAGTAAGCGCCCTTTCTCGCAGAGAAGCAATTGCATCTCTGGCCGCAGTAACCTTGAAAGAAAGAACCGATAGAGTGATCGACGTTGGTATTTCGCTTGCTACTCGTGTGCAGTTCCAAAAGTTAATCGAAGCCGGAAAATGGGACGAAGCGATCAAGGTAATGGAGCGGGTTCCGAAGGATTTTCCGTATATTGAAAGGGTCGCCCTTTTTGATCCTCAGGGCATATTCGAGGCGGTGACTCCACTTACTCCGGAACTTTCAACCATTATCGGACAAGACTTTTCTTACCGCGATTATTACCAAGGAGTGAGTAAAAACTGGGAACCGTATGTCGCCGAGGCAATAAAACCAGCAGTACCTCTAGGGTATAACCTTGTCCCGGTGGCGGTTCCCATAACATCTGGATCTGGCGAAAGGCTCGGGATACTGCTTCTTAATATAAAACTCGATACCATTACGGCTTGGAGTAAGAGTATTAACGTGGGCCCGGCCGCATTTGTGTATATAGTCGATCGAAAAGGACACCTGCTTATGCATCCCACGCTTTTACCGGCAGAAGATATTGTGGATTTTTCTTCGGTGCCGTCTGTACAAAAAGTTCTCAAAGGGGAACGAGGAATCGAGATAACTTGGAACCCGATTGAGAATGAAGAACGCGTTACTGCGTACGAGCCGATATCAGAACATGGCTGGGGAGTGATTGTGGCGCAACCTACAAAAAGTGCTTTTATGGAAAGAGATCGCGTGGTTAGGAGTGATGTCATCCTGTGGATACTGATTATTATT
Organism: Candidatus Adlerbacteria bacterium RIFCSPLOWO2_01_FULL_51_16; assembly: GCA_001775485.1. Lineage (GTDB taxonomy): Bacteria > Patescibacteriota > Minisyncoccia > Phycocordibacterales > SBAW01 > GWA1-54-10. The sequence goes on along the minus strand of MEWX01000006.1, from coordinate 11,211 downwards.
ACATTGGAAACAGTCACCTTTTTGCTTTTGCGCAATAAGAACACTATGAAAATGCAACTGGAAAAAGAAAAAGCATTAACGGCAATGGTTGAGTCGGCAAACAAGGAACTTAAGACCCTTAATGAATCTGTTTCTGCTGAAGCGGAACGAAAACTGAAAGAAAAAGTGTTACAGCTCGAGACGTTGAACCAAAACATGATGGGTCGAGAGCTGAAGATGATAGAGTTAAAGAAGGAGGCCCAAGACTTGCGCACACAACTGGGAGAGCACGCGTAAATAGGCTGTAGAATATAAACGATGCCACCGACCAACGCTTCCCCACAAGAAACTTCTCAAGCACCCTCGGTTGCTCCCAGCGCTCCCGCAGGTTATCCGCCGTATCTTTGGTGGACAGGTGCGGTCGTGGTGGTCATTGCGCTGCTCGCAGGAGTGTATTTTTTCGTGTTACCAAAAGCAGGTGACGGTGGCGTGTCGAAGGTCTACCACGTCGGAATACTGAATGCTTTGGATTACTTCGCCCCCACTATCGACGGTTTCAAGCAAAAAATGACCGAACTCGGATACGTCGAGGGGAAAAACATTGTCTATGATATACAAAAAGCTCCTGCGCCAGTCGGCAACCAGGCTATCCTTAAGAAGTTTGTAGATGACAAAGTCGATCTCATACTTTCCTTCCCTACGGAGGCGTCGCTTGAGGCGAAGGAAGTGACCGCAGGTACGGGGATTCCTGTCGTGTTTGCCGATGCAGCTATAGAGGGCAATACGCTCATAGAGAGCCTGCGATCTCCGGGAGGGAATGTGACCGGCGTTCGTTTCCCTGTTCCCGAAATCGCGACTAACCGTCTTGAGATTTTGCATGAATTGGTGCCTCAAGCTACACGCATCTGGATACCCTTTCTCAAAGACTATCCGACCGTTGCCCCCTCGCTTGCGGCAATACAGCCTCTTGCAGATTCGCTACGCATCACGCTCATCGAGGCGCCATTTAGCACTCCGGACGAAGTGAAAGCGTATCTTGACGCGCATGACAAAAATCCCGACATGGACGCCATTCTTTTGATACCGGAGCCGATCTCCATTTTACCGCCGTTTATTGATCCCATATATGCATTTGCCGATGTGCACAAGATCCCTGTGGCTGGCATTGTTTTACAGGACGGGGACACCGGGCCAGCGTTTAGTTTCATGCTAGACGTTTTCAGCGTCGGTGAATTGGCGGCACCTCTTGCGGACAAGATATTCAAAGGAACGTCTGCCGGCAGCATACCGGTCGTAACGTCGGAGTCCGTGTTTGAGATTAATTACAAAGTGACCCAAAAATTAGGTCTTGTCGTGAGTGAGAGTTTGCTTAGTATCGCCGATAGGGTAGTTCGCTAAATAAACAAATCGCCGATCGGTGACTTTTTGTAAGGTACAATAGCTTCAGACATCTTTATGTCTGAAGCCGTCAAGACACAACCACCCAAGCGTTTTCGGAGCTTGACCGTTACATTAACACTCGCGTTTCTGGCGCTAAGCTTGTCTGTCCTGTTCGTTTCCACAGGATTAGAAATCTATTTCAGTTACCAAACGCAGAAAATAGTCATTCGGAACCAACAACTGCTCGTAGCGCAACATGCGGCCAACATGGTACAGAGCTTCGTGGAGGATAAGCTTAGGGTCCTAGCCCAAGCTGCTGACCTAAATGATCTCGCTATTTCTTCAGAGAGAAGAGACGTACTCGGGAATAAACTGCTAGGACGTGATTCTTCGTTCCGTCAGCTCTTCCTTGTTGATGCTGATGGCAAAGAGCTCGCAACAGCTTCCCGCCTGTCAGGCTTGACCTCCAGCCCGCTTTTTGGACGGGAAGAACCCTTACTTGTGGCGGTACTAAAAGGAAAATCGTACATAAGCTCTGTATACATTGACGAGAGGACGAACGAGCCCCTCGTATTGATAGCAGTCCCCGCGATGGATATTTTTCGTGAGCCTAAGGGCGCGCTTATTGCCGAAATAAATCTCAAATTCATGTGGGACCTCGTGGAAAATATTCACGTTGGGGATACGGGTCTTGCCTATGTCGTTGATAAGCAGGGAAACTTACTGGCGTTTACTGACACCACCCGGGTCTTGGCACACGAGAACCTGACTACGATCCAAGCAGTGGGTCACTTCGCAAGCAACGTATCCCATACGGGACAGGAAGATAAAATATCTACGGGGATTCAAGGCGTCGCGGTGGTGTCCACTTTTGTGGCGCTCGGCACTCCCGATTGGGCGGTAGTGGTTGAGATGCCTGTCTTGGAGGCCTACGCGGCCGTTGTGGGGATACTGGGGTATTCACTCCTCATAATGCTCTTCAGCGCCGTTTTTGCTGTGGCGAGCGGCGTGTATCTCTCGCGACGAATAACCGGAGAAATTATAAACCTCAGCACTGCCGCTCAAGAGCTCAGCTCAGGGAAATTGGATACAAGAGTAAAAATTCCCTCACAGGTTCGTGAAAATGAGATTGGACGTCTGGCCGCCTTCTTCAATACCATGGCCGGAAGTCTGCAGGAGCTGTACACGGGCATGGATAAGAAGGTGCAAGAGAAAACAGTACAGCTTTCCGAGCAAGTTACGGAAGTGAACAAGTCCAAATCTGCCATTCTCAATCTCCTTGAGGACATCGATGCCGAGAAAAAGAGGGCCGAAGAGATGGTCGTTGTGCGCACCCGTGAGTTAAGCGACGAAAAGGCCCGCCTCCTTGCCTCTATCAACTCGCTTTCCTTCGGGTTTGCGCTCGTCAACAGCGAAGACCAGATTCTTTTGCAAAACCCGGTTCTCAAAAAGGTGTTGGAGTTTAGCGCCGAGCCGAAAACCATTCACGATATTACCGAACTATTCAAGGCCGCTGATTCAAAAATTGATCTTGATATCGCGGGTTCCTGTAAACGGTGTATGGAGCTCAAAGAACCGGTTGAGTTTAAAGAAGTGCCCTACGGCAAAAAGTTTTTGCGCATTATCTGCGCGCCCATTCTTGCCAAAGAGGTAACGATTGGGTATGTCTTTTTGGTTGAGGATATCACCGAGGCAAAAGTTATGGAGCGCAGCCGAGAAGAATTCTTCTCAATCGCCTCTCACGAACTACGTACTCCTTTGACAGCGATTCGCGGCAACGCCTCGATGCTTCAGGAGTTCTACGGCGACAAGCTCAAAGACCCGGAAATACAAGAGATGCTCGCCGACATGCTCTCTGCCAGTGAGCGGCTTATCCGCATTGTGAATGACTTTTTGGATGTCTCTCGCATCGAGCAGGGGCGCCTCGAGCTCAAGAAAGAGCAGATCGACCTTGTCGACATGATAGAGAAAACCGTGCAAGAATTCCAAAAACTTGCGGGGTCAAAAAAACTTTCCCTCACGTTTGCACCGCCACAAGCCCCACCTCCCAAAGCGCTCATTGATAAAGATCGCACAAAGCAAGTACTCGTCAATTTTATCGGTAACGCCTTAAATTACACCAAGGCGGGGCAGATTACGGTAACACTCGCGCACGAAGGACAGTCGCTTACGGTGCGCGTTACGGACAGCGGGGTGGGAATACCGCTCGCAAACCAATCGCTCCTCTTCCATAAATTTCAACAGGCCGGCGATCCACTTGCGCGAGACGTCTCGCAGTCAACGGGCTTGGGGCTCTATATCTCAAAACTCATCATCGAGAATATGGGCGGCGCAATCGGGCTCGAGGAAAGCGAGCAAGGCAAAGGGTCCACGTTCTTTTTCTCGGTGCCAATTGCGGCGTGATACACTTTTTATATGACAAGTGAGAATCTGATATACCTGGTTGAGGATGACGAATATGTAAGCCGTATGTATGAACGGGCATTCCGCCATGAAGGTCACCAGGTTGTCCTCTTCCACGATGGCGAGAGCGCTCTCAAAGAGCTTCTTGCTGCAAAAAACCTCCCTGCCGCCATCATCCTCGATATTGTGCTGCCGCAACTCAATGGGCTCGATGTCCTCCTTAAGCTGCGCGCGCAGGAGCGTTTTGCCAAGGTCCCCATTATCATGCTCACCAACTCCTTCAGAAAGGAAGATTCAAAGAGATTTCTTTCCTCGGGTGCCGATCTCTACCTCGTGAAGATCGAAAACCAATCAAAGGAGGTCGTCAAAAAGGTCGAAGCGTTATTGCACCAATAGAACTATGGCAAAATTTTTTATTGCAGAAGATGATCCCTTGATGAGCCATATGTATGAGCGGGCGTTCAAGTTTTCGGGACATGAGACGACGCTTGCTCACGACGGTGAGGAGGCACTCGCCACACTCAAAGCTGCTACTCCGAAGCCGGATGTCATAGTCCTCGATATTATGATGCCAAAAATGAGCGGGTTTGATGTCCTTAAAAATATCAAAGAGGACGAAACGCTCAAAAACATCCCGGTTGTTCTTTTGACTAACCTTGCGGGCAAGGAGGACGCGCAGAAGGGCTTAGCCATGGGTGCCGTGCTCTATCTCATCAAGAGCGACTACAACCCCAAACAGGTGGTTGAGAAGATTTCCTCGCTTCTGCCGGGGAAATCCGGGCAATGAGCGATTAGTATATGGATATTCTCGGGGGAGTTTTAGATGACGCTCGCTTGCGGGAGGTTCTTATCGCCGGCGGCTACGCCGGAGCGGAAGAACTCGATGGGGCGCTCGTCTATGCCAAAGACAAAGGACTTACCCTCCCCGAGACCCTGCTTGGCGGCACCATTCTCACCAAAAATCTCCTCGGACAAGCGGTTGCGGAGGGGTTGGCGCTGAAGTTTGTAGACTCCGACTCCTTGCCCGCAACACAAGAGGTCGCCCAGAAAATTCCTGAAGCTGTCGGCCGGGCATTTCGGGTGGCATTCGCCGGGCAAGAAGAGTCGGTAGTTATGGTTGCAACTGACCAGCCGAAGCGAGAGGGGCTTTTAGGGGAGCTCCAGAAGGTCTTCCCCAACCTCACACTTGAGGTCCGCTATACGCTTCCTGAATTTATCACGACAACACTCAAGCTCTATGAAAAGTCGCTCGCGTTGCAATTTAAAGATTTGTTTGGCGCTAAAACTACCTCGATCCCGGATATTGTAGAGACTATCTTTGCGCATGCTACTGAGGCTGGGGTTTCTGATATTCACTTTGAACCGCGTGAGGGTGAGGTCCTCGTGCGCTTTCGCGTTGACGGAGTTTTGCTTGAAGCAGGGAGGATCCCAAAACCCCTCTACGATAGAATCCTCAACCGCATTAAGGTCTTGGCACTTCTCCCGATTGATGAACATATGCGGGCGCTCGACGGTTCACTGCGCTACCAGCGCAGTGAGGGCGTTGTAAATATCCGTGTTTCTATCGCACCAACAATCGAGGGAGAAAAAATAGCCCTGCGCTTGCTCTCCTCCTACCTCGGGTTTGCAATCGAGAAGCTCGGACTCTCTGAAGAAAACACAAAAATCCTTGAGGGTGCGGCGCGCAAACCCTTCGGCATGATTCTCGTCACGGGCCCAACCGGTTCCGGCAAGACAACAACGCTGTACGCGTTTCTCAATGTACTCAACAAAACAGAAGTTAATATCACGACCATAGAAGACCCGGTCGAGTATAAGATAGCCGGCCTCAACCAGATGCAAACCAATGAAGGAACCGGGCTCACCTTTGCTCGGGGTTTGCGCTCCATTGTGCGCCAGGACCCGGATGTGGTCTTGGTCGGCGAAATCCGTGACCGCGAGACCGCCGAGATCTCGATAAACGCGGCATTAACGGGACACCTCCTCTTCTCGACTTTTCACTCCAACGACGCAGCAACCACGATCCCGCGCCTTCTTGATATGGGGATTGAACCGTTTCTTTTGAGTTCAACCTTGGAGCTTATTGTCGCCCAGCGCCTGGTGCGCAAAATTTGCGACAACTGCCGCACCACCTATGCGCTTAGCGAGAAGGAACTCCAAAAACTTTCACCAAAGGTCCGCGAGTATCTCCCCAAAGGCAAAACCATAACGCTCTACCGCGGCAAGGGGTGCGAGGTGTGCCGCGGGGTTGGATATCGCGGCCGCAGCGGCATCTTTGAGATGATCCGGGGAACTCCCGAGCTGCAAGATCTCATTGTTACCCGACCTCAACGTGGCGACATCTGGAAGCTCGCCAAATCGCAAGGGTCACGGTCACTCTTTGAGAATGGGTACGAAAAGGTGAAGGAGGGCGTTACAACACTCGATGAGCTCCTGCGTGTTGCGCAGCCCGAGTAGCTATGAGCGCTTCTCCTCTCAAGTTCTACGAACGATTTGGAATAGCGAGCGATCTGGAGTACTTGACCGAGAACTTAGGGCTACTCCTTGCTGCAGGGGTCGATGTTGTTGGGGCCTTGGAGTCAATTGAGAGTGGGGTCAAAAGCAAGGCGCTCAGGCGTATCATCCACTCCATGCGCGAGGACATCGCTTCGGGAAGCTCACTCTCAAGCGTCCTTGAGGCATCAGCCCTTTTCCCCTCGAGGATTGTGACGCTCATCAAAGTGGGGGAGGAGAGCGGCCAGCTTGTCTCGCATTTTAAGATGGTTGCGGTGCAGGAGGAAAAGCAACGGGCGCTCCGCTCCAAGATCCGCTCGGCACTCCTCTATCCAAGTTTTGTATTTATTGTGACGCTTATCGTCGGTGTTGGGGTCTCGTGGTTTATCTTGCCGCGACTCGCAAAAGTATTTTCGCAATTGAAGCTCGAACTTCCGCTCATCACAAAAATTGTTCTGGGGTTTGGGAGCTTTCTTGGCTCATATGGGCTTATTGCGGTACCGGTTGCCATTCTTTGTCTTGGAGCGGTTATCTATTTTCTCTTTATCCATCGTCGCACCAAGGGCATCGGCGAATATATCCTTTTCTCTCTCCCCGGGGTCAAGCGCCTTTTGCAGGAGGTTGAACTTGCGCGCCTGGGCTTTATCCTCGGCGGGCTACTCCGCGCCGGCGTTCCTATTTTGCCGGCACTCGACTCGCTCCGGGAGGCAACGGAGTCGCATCATTTTAAGCGATTGTATACGCATGTACGAGCACACATTGAGATCGGGGACTCTCTGGAGCAAAGTTTTGTGAGCTATCGCCGAATCGACACCTGTATTCCTCAAACGGTCGTGCAACTCATTGTTACGGGGGGCAAGTCGGGGACGCTTGCAGAGGTGCTCCTCAAAATTGGCGCTGCCTATGAGGAAAAGTCTGACGCCTCGACCCGAAACCTCTCGGTTATACTTGAGCCGATTCTTCTTTTCATTGTCTGGATCGCGGTTGTCTCGGTTGCGCTTGGAGTAATTCTGCCTATCTACAAACTGATTGGGGGCATTAACCACCATTGATATGCGGGGCTTTACACTGTTTGAAATTTTACTCTCGGTCGCGCTTCTCACCGTCATCTTCGGATTCTCTTATATTCTGTTTGGCGCTCTCTCGTATCAAAACGAACTCTTCACATCCACTCGCTCGCTACAAGAAATGCTCCGAAGAGCGTCTCTGTACGCAAGTAATGGTGCGGGAGATTCATCCTGGGGGGTTCAGCTTCAGGAGTCGAAAGCGGTGTTGTTTAAGGGAACATCATTTGCGGGGCGTGACGAAGCGTTTGACGAGACCGTTGCACTTCAGAATATCGAAGTGTCGGGAACTACGGAATACATTTTTGAGAAATTATTTGGCGTACCGCAGGTCTCCGGCGACACCACCCTTGCCTCGGGAGCTATCGACGAAACCCGCACTATCACTGTCAATGAAAAAGGAGCGATTTCAGTTGAATAGCGGGTTTAGTCTGCTTGAGCCGCTCCTTGCGGGGGCTCTGCTTTCGTTTGTTGCGCTAGGACTTGTTTCAGGAATTGTTTTCTCTCAAAAGAACATTGTGGCAACTACCGAGAAAACGAAAGCCCTTTTTCTCGCGGAGGTCGGGCTTGAAGCAGCGCGCGCGATTGAGGAGAGTGATTTTGAGGCCCTTGCGGAGGGCGCCTGGGGGCTTACGACACAAGGTGGGCTCTGGGCACTTACCGCTTCTCCCGATGTCACCGAAGCATGGTTTACACGACGTATCACGATAACCGCCCCATCGGGCGACACGCGAGAAGTGGTGTCGGAGGTGAGCTACGGGGAGGAAGAGAGCGTTTCTCTTGAAGCAATATTTACCAATTGGCAGGAACCATGACGAAGCACGGAAACACAAAAGGATTTACGCTTATTGAGCTCATCTTATATGTCGCGCTTATGGGTATCGTGCTCTACACAGCCTCGCTTCTCTACACACTCTTTCTTGCAGAAGATGCCCGAGATTACGCAAGAGCAGAGGTTGAACAATCCTCGCAGCACGCGCTTCTGTACATGACCCAAACTATCCGCAACGCTCCGTCGGTTACTACCCCTGCCGCAGGGAGCAATGCTGCCGCACTTCAGCTTACCGTCGATG
>MEWX01000006.1:789-2743 GCA_001775485.1 Candidatus Adlerbacteria bacterium RIFCSPLOWO2_01_FULL_51_16 | reverse complement strand
TGCGCTGCTGCCTTCCTCGGTCGTTGTTGACTCACTTGAGTTTGAGAATCGGGGCAGCGAGGGCTCATTGTATATTGAATTTTCCGCGCACTACCGTAATGACTCGGAGCGGCCCGAATTTGACTACGAGCAAACCTTTTATGCTTCTGCAACGATTCGTTAACTATCAGCGCGGCTACGTGACGCTCCTTGCGGCACTCATTGTTATTGCTGCGGGTGGAATGCTTGTGGAGGCTTTGCTTTTGTGGGGAGGTAACCGCGCGCAGTCAGCCCGTGTTATGCAGCAGTCATTCGAAGCTCGTACCTATGCAAACGCGTGTGCGGAAGAAGCACTCCTTGCGATTATTGAGGAGGGGTCGTCTTCGGGGAGTGACTCGTTTGTGCAGGGGGAGTGTGCGTACGAAATTTCGGGCGCAGAGCTAGAGCGCGACATAGAAAGTACGGGTACTTCGGGTTCGGTTGTCCGCAGAGTTCACGTTGTTGCACAGATTGAAATAACGGTGGGGGAAATGGGTACGTCAACCACGATTACTTCAGCAATTTGGAGAGAAGTCGCCGACTTTTAAACCGCTATATACTTACCACAATGTCTCCCAAGTTTGGATTTACGCTTATTGAAATAATGCTCATTGTTGCGGCGCTCGCGGTCCTTGCGGGAGCGACCATTATCGCTATCAATCCGGGCCGTCAACTTGCCGATGCGCACAATGGGGTGCGGCGGGCCGATGTGGGGGTGCTATGGAATGCTGCCGAACAGTATGCCTTGGACAACCACGGCTCACTTCCTGCGGCAATTCCTGAGGGGATTCTCGCCGATTGCACAGGGAGTGCCACGAGTACCGAGTTTACAATATGCAGAACAGACGCCTGCGACGTTGTACTCACAGAACTTCTTGAAGACGGAAAATATTTAAGCGAGATCCCCGCCGATCCGACCGCCGCGACAGACGATTACAGCGGCTATAACATTATCAAAGACACCGAGCACAATGATCGGGTTACAGTCTGCTCTCCTGGTGCTGAAAACGACGAAGTGATTTATTTGCCAAACTAACATGGAGACGAAAAAGATAAAGGTATTGCTTGTTGAAGATGATGAGGTGCTGATGCGGCTCTTTGAGCGGCAGTTTAACATGGAAGAAATTCCGTTTCTTCCGGCCGAAAGTGGAGAGAAGGCGCTCGCGCTCCTTGCGGGAGGTGAGCGACCGGATGTCATATTGCTTGATATCTCTCTTCCAGATATTGACGGGTTCGAGGTACTAAGGAGTATAAAGGCAAACCCCGAAACGCGGCATATTCCTGTTGTAATTCTCTCCAACTTCAGTCGCCCAAGCGATATCGAGTGGGGCAAAAAACTAGGTGCCGTCCGCTTTGTTGAGAAGGTGTCGGTCACACCTTCAGAAATTACCGACTTGGTTCGCGAGGTTCTCGCCGAAAACAAAAAATAGCGGTGTATAATTTATAGAATGGTTCGCGTTGCGATAAACGGTTTCGGGCGTATCGGAAAATCCAAGGTCTTTATCAACAAAGGCATTTTCTATATCAAGTAATTTCTCCCTATATTCTCTCCGTATTCTCTCCACACGTGCACCAACCTCACCCTCCCACCCTACATCAAACCTACGCTACCGCGCATTTCTAATGTATTCCCCAGTTACCCCAATCACTTAACCAAGGGTACAAAAAGCACCCTACATTAACTTTACGCTATAGCGTATTTCTAATGTAGGTTAATTTCTTTGCATATGTATACCAAAAAATTTTCTAAAGGCGGTATCGTTTTCAAGGGAGTCAACTATCAAGTACAAAAGATCTTTGCCGATTTTAAAGTCTGCTTTCAGGAGCACAATAAGATCCTCGCAGTCGTAGGGATACAGCCAAACGCTGTCCTGTAGACGCACAAAACCGACCGCTGTGAGAGTCCGGCGCACCTTGTCGCGAAGGCCTTTTCTCT
>MEWX01000006.1:0-770 GCA_001775485.1 Candidatus Adlerbacteria bacterium RIFCSPLOWO2_01_FULL_51_16 | reverse complement strand
TTTATAATCCGCGAGCTCCAACTTACGTAGCGCCGCAGTACCGGTCGGCGTAAGGCGCAACTTGTTGTCTTCCCAGCGGAGAAGGCCCTGTCGTACAAGCCGCTCGCGCGATGCTCGGATAATTTCTTTTTGTCTTTTGTTGGGCAAAAAACCCAATTTTCCCAACGCACCGAGCACATTGGGAGCGAGAACAGCAACACTTATGACTCCTGCGGCCGCGACACTCCCCAGTATCACCTTCTTGATATTTGCCCGCCGGGCCCTTTTTCCACTTTCTTTTTCTAAATACCCCATACATTAACTATACGCTATAGCGTAAGTTTAATGTAGCCCCTATGCGGGGTTGAACCTCGTAGGAAAAGAATCGCGCAGGACGGGAGAGCGCTAAAAAGAAGAAGTATAATGATACGTATGGTGCGCGTTGCTATCAACGGTTTCGGGCGTATCGGGCGCGCGCTTTTGCGTGCCTCTATCCACGACCCCGGGGTTGAGATTGTCGCGATAAATGACCTCGGCGACCTGGAGAATCTTGCCTACCTTTTGCGCTACGACAGCGTGTACAGAGAGTTTCCGGGGCAAGTTTCCGTAGACCAGGGGCAACTGGTCATCGGCGTCAAGAAAATTGCGGTTTTGAGCGAGAAGGATCCGACGAAACTTCCATGGAAGGATTTACAAATAGATGTCGCGGTAGAGTCGACGGGTGTGTTTGATAGCTTTGAAAAAGCGAGCGCGCATATTACCGCGGGTGCCAAGAAAGTCGTGATTACAGC
>MEWX01000005.1 GCA_001775485.1 Candidatus Adlerbacteria bacterium RIFCSPLOWO2_01_FULL_51_16 | reverse complement strand
TCTCTCGATGAGTGAGCTGTTACGCTTTCTTTCAAGGATGGCTGCTTCTAAGCCAACCTCCTCATTGTCTGTGAGATTCCACCTCCTTGTGATGTACTTAACGTAAATTTTGGGACCTTAACTTGAGATCTAGGACTCTTCTCCTTTTGTACGGTGGAGCTTAGCCCCCACGTACTAACTGCCGTATATCACTAGCGGTATTCGGAGTTTGATAGGATCAACGAGATTGCTCCCTATTTGATCCTTCCAGTGCTCTACCCCCACTAGTCAATTGATACGACGCCAACCCAAAAGTTGTTTCAGAGAGAACCAGCTATTACAAGGTTCGATTAGCTTTTCACTCCTTACCACAAGTCATCCGATAGTTTTGCACGGCTAACCGGTTCGGGCCTCCCACAACCTTTCGGCTGTGTTCACCCTGCTCATGGCAAGCTCACCTTGCTTCGGGTCTTATGCGTACTACAAACGCGCTATTCACACTCGGTTTCCCTTCGACTCCGGGCTCTCGCCCTTAGTCATGCGCAGTACACATAAACTCGCAGGCTCATTCTTCAATAGGCACGCCGTCGAGGTCTTGCGACCTCTTCGACTCGTTGTAGACATATGGTTTCAGTTCTATTTCACTCCCCTCACCGGGGTGCTTTTCACCGTTCCCTCACGGTACTGGTTCACTATCGGTCTTAAAAAGTATGTAGCCTTACCGGTTAGTTCCGGCAAATTCACTCAAGCTATTCGTGTCTTGAGATACTCAAGGACAATTAAGAAGTTGTTTCGTTTTCGCCTACGGGGCTTTCACCCTCTGGGGCCATGCGTTCCAGCACGTTCGGCTAACTAACAATTTGTAACTTCTTGGCACTCGAAGTGCCTATAACTGCCTTATAACCCCCGAGATGTACTAGATCCTAAACACTGATCGCTCAGCGTTCAGAATCTAGTTTCTCGAGTTTGGGCTTTTTCGCTTTCGCTCGCCGCTACTTACGAAATACTTATTTAGTCTCTTTTCCTCTCGGTACTGAGATGTTTCACTTCCCGAGGTGCACTTCTTGGCATACGCCAAGATAACGAAAATTTCTTTCCGTTGAGTTTCCTCATTCGGACATCTCCGGATCGAAGGTTGCTTGGCACCTCCCCGGAGCGTATCGCCGCCACGCCGCGTCCTTCATCGCCTTTTTAAGCCAAGGCATCCACCATACGCCCTTTCTGTTCCTTTTCCTGTCTAGAAAAAAGGAATTTTGAGAACCGCAATAATCTGTTGTTGTTTTATTTTGTTTTTTCTTTACCTGCCCATCTCCGTAACTCACAAAAGACCCACATTGGAAGTGAGGAACGTGATGGAATTTTGTTGTCAACGAACGTCTGCAGATATTTTTGAGCACAAAAAATCCCGCGATTCGCGGGATGGACGCACAAGAAGAGCGCGTCTATCTCCGCTGGAAGGCTTTTTGAGTCGTATACATATCTGTACGTACCAATATATAGGAAGTACCGTGTGATGTCAACGAACCTTAAAACCAACAGAAACCCCTTATACCACAACGCAAACCGCCGCCCCAGTGGGGCGGCGGTTTTGAGAACAACTTTCGAAGAATTACCGAGTGTGTTTTATCTGCTCGCGCATCTTGTCGAGGAAGCGTGCTGCACTTTCCTGCCCACCGAGCCCGAAGGAGAGGCCAAAGGCAAGCGAGAGTGCAACGACCAAGCCCGTGAAGAGCGTCTGGAAGTACTGGGTGCCGATACCAAGCTGGGAAAGCGCCACAATGATGGCGAAGATCCAGATGGACCAGCGTGCGACGGCTCCTGCAAATCCCGCGGAAGCGATACCTGCGGCGCGCGCGGCGCCACCGACGACACTCTGTGCCACCTCGGCGATAACCGCTCCGACGAGCAGTATCAAGACCGCCACAATTACTTGCGGCACGTACGAGAGCACGACCTGCTGGAGGAAGAAGGTTACCTGGGTAAGGCCCAAGACTTGGAGCGAAGAGAGCAGAAAGACGATGATGACAAACCACTTCACCAACCCTCCGACAAATTCACCCGCATCAAGCGCGAAGCCCGCGCGGTTGACGACGTCCTCAACCCCGGCGGTCTTCAGAGCATGGTCAACCTTTATGGCTTTGATTGCCTGCGAAATCACACGCCCGAGAATAGAACCAATGAACCAACCAACGACGAAAATTATTATCGCGAACAGAAGGTTCGGGATAAAGCCGATGACACCCTGCAGCAGCGCGTAGAAGGACTGCTGGAGCACATCAACCCATGTCTGCACAATCATATGTAAATGGTTAATAAATAAGCCGATAATGGTTGCGTTTCGACACCCTAATTGTAGCAACCAGGCCCCCCATTAGCGAGGGCGCTGTGGATATCATTATACGAGCTTTTAGCTTCTAGAAGCTAGCTACTAGAAGCTTATTTTAGGCCTGTATTGATGCGATCAAGAAGAATGCGGTGCGTGTAGTCGAAGACATCACGTAGGAGTTTGTCGTTCATGTTGAGCCGGTAGACAAAATCACTACTGGAAAGAAGGGCGTAGCGGAGCTCTTTACCGAGCTCGGCTTCAAGACGACGGATGCGACCTTTTAGTTTACGTTCTGAAATACGGTCGCCAACAACCAGGAGGTCGAGTGTCCTATCCCACTCCCCTACAAATATGCCGGAAAGTGCGACAAACTTAATGCCGCCCGCGGAACGCAGACGACGCACAATGTCCTCGCCGCGCGCGGGCGCATTGAGAAGCAAGCTCTGAAACGCCGCGAGGTATTTAAAATCATCCCGCAAAACAAACCGCCGTGCTCGGGAACGCTTTGAGCGTCGCACCAACCCTGCGCGCAAAAACAATGCGATTTCCTTGTTCGCGACCGGTACAGGTACCCGTGCCCGCCGTGCAGTGTCAGGGACATCAAAGGAAATACGGGGGTTAAAAAGAAAAAGGCGAAGTAGTTTTACCCGGGCGGGAGAATCAAAGAGTTTCGAGAGTGGATCTGGCATACAGAAGATACGCCCGCTATTCTATGCCAAAACAAAAACCCCGCAAGGCAGGGTTTTTGTTGGTAACTTTTTAGAGATTGCTTCAACTCAGTCCTTCCTGCGTCAGGATTTCGCTTAAGATTACTTAAGCTCAACTTTGCCGCCGGCGGCTTCAATTGCCGCTTTGAGCTTGTCTGCCTCCTCCTTCTTCATTCCCTCTTTGAGAGTAGCCGGAGCCGCATCAACGAGGTCTTTTGCTTCCTTAAGCCCCAAGCCAAGAGCATCTTTAACCGCTTTGATTACTTGCACCTTCTGTCCGCCTGCATCTGCCAAGTGAACGGTGAAGGATGTTTTCTCCTCTGCCGGACCCGCGCCAGCGCCCGGGCCGGGAGCGGCAACAGCCGCCGCAGAAACTCCCCAGTGTGCTTCGAGCGCCTTCACAAGTTCGTGAAGTTCAAGAACCGACATCTTTTCAACACTCTGTACAAGGTTTTTAAACTTTGCCGGCAATTCATTCTTTTCTGCCACCGCCGTTGGCGGGGTCCCGCCGGAGGCGGTGATATCTTCTGACATAATTATTTCTTTGTCTTAGCGATTTCGCTCATGACGACCGCGAATCGCTGTATTGGACTATTAATAAGTTGGACAAACTGCGCACGCAAGGTTTCCATTCCGGGAATTGCCGAAATTGAAGTGATTTCCGCTTTGTCGACAAACTTGCCGCCAAAGATGCCCCCGACGAACGCCAAGTGCCCCGAAAATTTCTTTATGAACACCGCAAGCTCGCGCGCCGGAGCAAGTTCATCTTCTCCGTGTGCAATTGCAATTTCCCCTTCAAGCGCGGGTAAGGTACCCTCAATCTTTGTGCCTAGAAGTGCGCGGCGGAGAAGCGTTTTCTTAGCAACACTGTACCCCACCCCTTGTGCACGCAACGTTTTGCGCAACTCGCTTACTTCCGCGACCGTGAGCCCTTTGAAGTTGGCAAAAACAACGGTCTTCGCTTTTGCAAAGATATCCTGTGCTTTTGCAACTACCTCTTCTTTTTTCTGACGTGTAATAGCCATATTTTTTTGGGCACTCCCGCCTTCGCCAGCTTCGGCGAGGCAAGAAAAATGCCCTCAATTAAAGGGCTTGGTTCGACCTCGGCCGGCGCTTGCGCATTACCTCCTTTCGGAGACCGACTGTCTCTGGCCCTTATGTATGCAAGCTAACGTGGCGCGGCTACATTGTCAATCGGCTGTGAAATTTGAGACGTAGCCACGAGCACACCGAATGCGAGCCCTATAATCACTACAAATCCGACAAAAAACCGCACAAACGTCTTCGTAAAAAAAGGTCTCATTACATTCATACTATCACTCTCTGTGTTTAGGCAAAACAAAAACACCCCCTTTCGGGGGTGTTTTTGTTGCTTTCTGTTGACCGTTAAGGTCGTCAGATTGCGTGAGTTTACTACATGATGAGCATCGTCAAGAGATCCGTCTTGAAGTCGCTCATGTTAGAAGTGTAGAACTCAACACCTGCGGCATCCTCATTGTCGTAGTTGATGCCGAAGAGCTGGACTGCGGTAACGCCATCGTTACCCGCCTCAAGAGAGACCGTGAGCGTGAAGCGCCGGGTCTGGCCCTCGTTGATCTTGAAGTCAGTTGTGGAGTCACCAGAGGTGCTGCCAGAGGCAGACACAACTCCTGCAACAGTCGTGGTGCCGGTCGTCGAGTTCGAAGTGGTTGCCCACTGGAAGCCGGTGCCTGCAGAGCCCGAACCGTTGCGGTTAAGATCCTCGGTAGCGGTCTTATCGATGTACATATCTGCGCCAACCGCAGTGATGTCAACAACAATCACGAACTGACCGACATCTTCCTCGCCTGCCGCATCGGCAGTAGAGGTCTTGGTGACCGAAGTACTGACAAGGTCAACCGAGATACCTTCGGTCTCGAACACAAGCACATCGCCTGAGTTGGTGACCGCGCCGTCCGGAGTCACACTGTCGCCGTTGGAGTCCTCGACGTCCCAGTCGGAATCGCTTCCGGTGGTGGTGGCGTAAAGGGTGGTGCCAGTTGCGAAGGTGGTCGGGTCAGCGTCGTTGAGGTCAACAAAGACCTGGAACTCAGCAGTGTCGCCGTCGTTGAGGTCGATATTGAGATCATTGAAGAGAACTTCCTGGTTGAGGCTTGCCGTAGAGGTGATGCTAACGGTGTCGATTACCTCGCCGTCCATTTCAAGGGTGGCGCGGATAACCGGACCGTCGATACCTGCATCCTCGCCGGCGATTGTGAGACCAACTGGAATGTCATCGATAGTAACATCCTGGTTGTTAGCCTCCATATCGAACGCGAGTACGAGCACGTTGTCCGTGTCGTCATCTTCGTCGATAGAGACAACCTGGCCAACCGGGTTTTCGTCGCCCTCAGTAATGTCGAGATCGCCGCCGGTAGCTGCAGTGACAGAGAAGCCGCCATCAAGCGCCGGGGAACCGTCAACATACGTTTCAGAGATACCTGCACCGTCAACCGCGCGGATACCGTTGGTTGGGATGTCGATATCGAGAGTTACGTCGGTGTCGCCGGAGTCGATATTTTCAACTGCGTTTACAGCAACGTAGAGGTTTACCTCATCGTCTTCATCGATTACGCCTTCAAGACCGGAGAAGCGGAACGAGAAGACATCGTTGGAGTCCTCATCGCCTTCGCTAACATCTTGCTCCGCGAGCTTCTCGCCGTCGAGCCAGAGACTTACGCTATCGATGTAGTTGTCGAGCTGTGAGCTACCGCCAGAGCCGACAGTAATGTCGACGTCTACGCGCTCAATCATGATGTCGGAGTCATCGGCCTCGACTTCTGCGCCGAGAACCTGTGCATCCTCATCACCCTCGTCAACATCGGTCTCGACATCGCCGAGAACAGAGTTGATTAGGAGCTGACCTTCATCGCCGGAGAGACCCGGTGTTCCAGGTGTGCCTGGTGTACCCGGGGTACCTGAAGTGCCGCCCCACGCTGCGCGTGAGATAGGACCGAAGTAGCCCGCCGGAGGAGCTATATTCTTAGAAAGCTGCCATGCTGCGACCGCTGCCTGTGTCTGGGTACCGAAGTAACCAGTCGCACCTGCAGGGATCGAGAAGCCCATACCGATGAGACCCTGCTGGAGGCAGGTGACGTCAGCGCCGGTTGAACCTATCGTGAGGTCGCGGGAGAACCCGCATCCAACGGACGTACCGCCTGAAGGCGTACCACCCGTGAGAGACGCTTCAACGTTCGCAATCGTCTGCGCGTCAGCGCCGAACGACTGGAGAAGCGACAAGATCGACTGCACCTGTGATGCCGAGAGAGCTGCCTGGGCCGGCGCTACGTAGCCGCCAAAGGCGACCGCAAGCACCAAACCTGCTCCGACTGCGAGTGCAGCAAATCGTGAACTGTTTGTAATACTAATTGTCATACACAAATAATTACTGATAAACCTAACTACTAATAAGCACCGAACTAATTTCTACCGGCTCTTCCCGCCTTTGCCCTTGGCCTCCTTACAAAGGAGCGGGTGAAACTTGGGTCAAGCGTTGGTAGTAAGAGGGAGTGGGGATGTCAGCCATTGCAACCATAACGGGACAAGGTCATGCAGAAAGACACGAGCGCATTCTGTCACTCATGACGCGGTAAGCGTCTTGCGCTTACAGCGTTTTTTGTAAATAGCACTCTATTCTGTTGTCAATGAACTTCGTTTGAACAGAGCCCCAACCAAATACAAGGCCAAACGGCCCCGTCGGCTCAGGCCCTATTATAGGGCGCAAATGCAAGGATCTGCAAAAAAACCCTGTGGACAACAACAAGAGAGCCCCGCGAGGGGCTTTGTTCCTATTGTTTCCAGTGAGAGTAACCCTACACCAGGGAGAAAATCGGGTCAAATGCCCGAAACAGGGGTATACACGCTCCAGCGCCGCTCCCCTACTTTACGCACTAAACCCTGCTCTATAAGGACTAGAAGCTCACGCTGGATGGTCTTTTCTCCATACTCTTTGACAACCGCAGAGATGTCCCTTATAGACGCGCTCTTGAGGGTACGGATAGCCTCTAGTATCCGTGAGAGGCGTATTTCTCTTTGTGCCAAATCAGCCTGTTTACCGCCGAGAGGTTCAGCCGCTTGTGGATGTCCTTTAGATTGTCCTTTAACTTTGTCTTTTAAAGAAAGCGCACGGGCCGGCAAGGAGATATTCATTTGTGCCGGAAGTGGGGGTACAGAAAAATCTTCCGAAGAAACAAAAGGCGAGGGCTGCCCTGAGGCCCCCAGTTTTTCTGCAATATGTTCATATTCCTCAACGAGAAGAAGGGCGTTCTGAGAACTCATATTCCCTTCCGTTGAAGCAAAGCGTACGGCAGAAAGAAGCGTAAAAATATCCGCGAGTACGCTCCCCTGTTCAAGTTCACCGGCTACAAACCGCACAACCGACTCCGGAAGTTTACTCGCAGTACGGGCAAGCTTGTGCATAGAGGGAGCCGATTCCCCGGGGGTAGCGTCGGCAAGGCGCGAGAGCACATGCGCAATTTTTTCCGCCTTCAAATAACAAAAATACCAATCACTGCGGCCTTTAAATAGGGCTGACTGCAAGGCAAATTCGTGAAATTTTTTGTGTATATCGGACATGCCTGTTTTGCCTGTCCTTTATGTGTCCTTTAAAATCAAAAGGACATATAAAAGACAAAAACTGTCCTTGAGTGTAGCAACGCTCGCAGTAAAAGCAAGGGCCAAAAAATAAAACAGAGTCTTTACCCTTATTTTATCGTCTTTTCATGTTATTATCTCGTTTATGGCGCGCAAAAACGGCAAGAGAAGAGGGGGTTTGCGCAACCCTTTTGGCGGCATACCGGCACAAACAACTAAAGCGGTATGGGTGGTATTTCTCTTTGTTTTTGGGGCATTTCTTCTCCTTGCCGCCTTTGACCAAGGAGGCACGGCCGGCACAGATGTGTACCGCCTTTTTCAGTCGCTTCTTGGGATAGGGTACTTTCTGCTCCCGGTGCTTGCTTTTGTCCTTGCGGGGAACGCCCTGCAGGAGGAGTCCGAGGGGTTCACTCTCATTAAGATTGCAGGGAGCATTTTCTTTATTGTCTCGGGGCTGGGGTTTTTAGACCTTGTCGGGGGTATCGGAGGGCTCTTGGGTAGCGCCATTGCACAACCAATTTTGGATCTTTTTGACCTCTACGTATCTCTAATACTTCTTGGGGGGCTGGCGGTTATATCGCTTCTCATAGTTCTTGAGGGACGCATTACGCTCTCACCACTTTTTTCTCTTATGCACTCACTTATGCGCGCATTCCGTTTCTTCACAACACGCAGTGCCCTGCGTCCAGAAGTGACGCTCTCCGGTCTCTCGCTTGATGAGGAAGAGGAACGGGAAGTGGGGGTTGAAGGCGCGGACGAGGATGTGTTTGTTAGCGGCGGCGCTGAAGTGGCGCGCCCCGCCCCCCGGGAACGCAAAAGTATGACGACACTCAAGTCATTGCTTGGTTCCTACACCCCTCCGCCGCTCTCCCTTCTTGAACGCGACCGCGGACGCCCCGGGGTTGGCGATATCAAAGGTAACGCTAATATCATCAAAAGGACGCTGCAAAATTTCGGTATCGTTGTTGAACTTGATGAGATCTCAATCGGCCCCTCCGTCACCCGCTACGCGATAAAGCCCGCGGAAGGCGTGCGTCTTTCAAAAATTGTTTCTCTCCAAACAAACCTGGAATTAGCGCTTGCCGCTCACCCCGTGCGCATCGAAGCCCCCATACCGGGCAAATCTTTGGTCGGTATCGAGGTTCCCAACTCAACCAAAGTAACCGTCGGGCTTGGCACCCTACTTGAGTCACCGGATTTTGCACAATCGGAGAAACCTTTGGTCGTGGCACTCGGCCGTGATATCGCAGGAGCTTCGCACTTCGGCAATCTGGGAAAAATGCCGCACCTTTTGATTGCAGGAGCAACCGGCTCGGGCAAATCGGTCTCTATACATGCAATCATCACTTCCCTTCTGTACCGCCTCGGGCCCGCACAATTACGCTTCCTCATGATCGACCCGAAGCGTGTGGAATTGACTTTGTATCGCTCCTTACCGCATCTTCTCTCCCCCGTTTTGACCGACCCCAAAAAGGCGATTATGGCCTTGCGCTGGGCCGGACGTGAGATGGAACGCCGCTACAACATTTTGGAACAAACCCGGGTGCGCGACATCGAGTCCTACCATCACAACATTTTGGCGCCAAAACTCGAAAAGCTACGTAAAAAAGGTAACGCTGAAGAAGGTGAAGAAGTGCCTGAGGCGATGCCTTACATCGTTATCGTCATCGACGAACTTGCCGACATCATGAGCACCTACCCCCGCGAACTTGAGGCATCTATTGTGCGCTTGGCTCAGATGTCGAGGGCTGTCGGTATCCACCTTATCCTCTCGACTCAGCGCCCCTCCGTAAATGTCATCACCGGGCTCATCAAAGCAAACATTCCCGCGCGGGTTGCGCTCCAGGTCGCCTCACAAATCGACTCCCGTACTATTTTAGACACAGGTGGAGCCGAAAAACTGTTGGGGAGTGGCGACATGCTCTATCTCGCAAGCGACATGGGCAAGCCCGTGCGGCTCCAGAGCGCCTACATAAGCGAAGGCGAAGTGAAGAAAGCCGTCGATTTCATCGCAAAAAACAACGACGCAGAATTGCCCATTGATATCGCTGCTCCATCCGAAGCAGCAGTCTCGGGGCTCGAGGGAGCGCTCAGCGCAGAGGGCGGATTTGATGAGGAGGTGGACGACGAGATGGTTGAAGAGGCCCGCCGCGTTATCCTCGAGAGCGGAAAGGCTTCGACCTCGTTTTTGCAGCGGAGGTTGAGTATTGGGTACGCACGTGCCGCACGTATCATCGACGTCCTCGAGGCGCGAGGTTTTGTCGGTCCGGGCAGTGGAGCAAAACCCCGGGAAATTCTGGAAAAGAGACCTGGTGCCGAAACTCCGGGAACAGAATGAAGAGGGGGCTATTTACAGTAGCGGTACTGTTGCTTCTGGGCTACGGACTCTTTGAGGCATGGCGCTTGCTCGAAGGTCCTCAACTTAGTATTCTCTCCCCTGTTGATGGTAGTGCGACGAGTTCTCCCGCAATTCTTATCGAAGGAACCGCGAAGAACATTGCGTTTTTGACGATAAACGACAAGCCTTCCTACACCGATGAGACGGGTCACTTTCGGCAGTTGCTATCGGTACCCCCGGGGTATACAGTAGTGACCGTTGCTGCAACCGATCGCTTCGGTCGGCGCGCGAGTGAATCAGTTTCCATTACTATGTTAAATTTTTGCCCCGTAGAATCGTATGGCTAAAACAGCTCACAAAAAAGAGGTCCCCACAAGGGATGGTAAGGACTCGGCGGCGATCGATGCTGCAATACGGGAAATAAAAACAAAATTTGGTGACGAGGCCATCATGAAGCTCGGTGACGCAGCGAGAGTAGACGTCGATGTCATCCCCTCGGGCTCCATTGGCCTCGATTGGGCGCTGGGGATCGGCGGTTATCCGCGGGGGAGAATTCTCGAAATTTTTGGCCCCGAATCATCGGGCAAGACTACCTTAACACTCCATGCGATTGCGGAGGCACAGAAAAAAGGCGGGGTGTGTGCGTTTATCGACGCTGAACACGCGCTTGACCCGGAGTATGCAAAAAAAATCGGCGTCAACATCGACAACCTTCTCGTTTCTCAACCCGATACCGGCGAGCAGGCGCTTGAGATTGTGGAGTCCTTGGTGCGAAGCGGTAAAGTAGACATCGTGGTCATTGACTCGGTCGCGGCGCTCACTCCAAAAGACGAGATAGAAGGTGATATGGGACAGTCCCACATGGGCAAACAAGCGCGTCTCATGAGCCAAGCTCTGCGCAAATTGACTGCGATTACCGCGCGGTCAAAAACAATTGTTATTTTCATCAACCAAATTCGCATGCAAATAGGGGTGATGTTCGGCAACCCCGAAACAACGACCGGCGGCAAGGCGCTCAAGTTTTATACCAGCGTTCGCCTCGATATCCGCCGTATCGCGCAGATTAAAAAGGGAGACGAGGTGGTGGGCGGGCGGCACCGGGTCAAGGTGGTTAAAAACAAAGTTGCGGCACCCTTTCGGACAACTGAATTTGATCTCATGTACAACGAGGGGATCTCAACCGAAGGCGAGATAATCGCGCTTGGCGAAAAATTGGAGGTTATACAAAAAAGTGGCAACAGTTACGGATACGGGGAGGAAAAACTCGGCCGCGGCTATGACGCAACGCGCACCTATCTACGAGAAAACAAAAAAGTAGCAAACACAATCTTGCGCGATATAAAAAAGCGTCTCGCCGAAGCCGCCTCAAGCCGCAAAAGTGCGGGGAGTACTGCTGCGGACGATGTCGAGGGTGAGTAAGAAGGCGGCACATACTCCAACGGCAAGGACGGCTTGAACAATTACGTCAGTATTGAGAACTGCCGAAATTATAAATTGTGCCGAGCCGCCAACGCCGGCAGTTGCTAAGTTTTCAAATACTTTAGAAACCCAAACGAGTTGCCCGACAACCCACAGACACGCGACGAATGTATACAGTTCGAGCGCCGTATAGCTCACGAGCTTGCGCAACGTATAAATAAAGGCCACGTTTGCCATTACATTTTTTTCAATAGTTGTCATATATGTGTGGTGACTGCTTCGTATACTTTTCTAAACTCTTGTTTCGCCCGGTGGACTCTTGTTTTGATTGCTCCGACCGACACCCCTTCCGCTTTAGCTATCTCTTCTTGTGTTTTACCTTCGATAAAGAAAGCTGAGAGCGCTTTCGCAAACACCGGTGACATCCGTGAGAGCACTGAGACCACCTCATCCAGTAACTCCTTCTTTTCAAATTGCCGGAGACTTTTGTCGGGGATAAGGGCCCAGATTTCTTCATCCAATTCTACGGTGCGCTCTCCACGTCGCTTTGCGCGCGCATAATGCGTGAGGGCGGTATTGATAAGGATACGATACCCCCACGAGGAAAAGCTTGCCCCTTCCTGTTTTTTGAACTTAGGGCCCGCGAGGTAGATTTTGGTAAAGGTCTCCTGCACGATATCTTGTGCCTCTTCTTTCCCCCGGACGATACTGATCGCTTTGCGCATAAAGGGTTCCTCATATTTGCGCACCAAAAGCGCAAACAGCGAGGGATGCTTGAGCGAGGCGGCGAGCAACTCCTCGTCGGTTTGCTCTCCTGCCCTCTCCTCCAAAGAGAGATACTCCATGGCCACAGAATATATCATGCTCCACTAATCTACAACCAACACACTTGTAAAAGGTTTCCGCCTTGCAAAATAAGGGTTTTTAAGTACAATGC
>MEWX01000004.1:10118-11869 GCA_001775485.1 Candidatus Adlerbacteria bacterium RIFCSPLOWO2_01_FULL_51_16 | reverse complement strand
GTGTAATCAAGCGTGAGGAATCGTCCGGCGCCTGACGTGGTGGCAAGTGTCGAGAGTGCGGTAGAACCGGAGCCAAAGAGCAACTGACCATCGGCGACCGTTGAGAGGCCGGTGCCGCCGTTTACAACACCGATAGTGTCGTTGTTGGTGAAAACATTGGTGACGTCGGTCAAGAACGTTTCCAGTTCCGTTTCGGTGTCAATCGAGGTCGAGGATATTTTGTTGTTGAAGGTGCTCCAGTCGGTGTTTGAGAGATAGCCGCTCTGCGTTGAATTAGATTGTTGGATTGAAAGAGTGCCTGCGGAGAAGAGAAGGGGGCTTGTGATAGTGGTTGCTTGCACCGCACCCGAGGCATTGGTGGAGAGTACCGATGAGGGGACGCTCGAGATGGTGAGGTTGGTGGTAGAAGCATAGTCCGCCGTGATGCCGGTTGTGGAGGCGTAGAGAAGGGTCAGGCGGTCGGCAGTTGCGTTGTAGTCAAAGGCTACTTCTGCGGCAAATCCGCCGGCACCGTCGTTGTACTGCACGTCTCCCGAAGAGCCGCCGGGAGTGCCGGAGCCGGAGCCGGAAATGTCGCCGGCACAGATAACGTTACCGTCGGCGTCGGTTGTGAGTTTGCCGTCGTTGCCGAACGCACTGCAATCAAGGTTAGTGATGGTGATACCGGCAAGTGTTGAGGTGGAAAGTGTGTTGAAGCGTTCTGCGGCGAATCCTCCGGTAAACGTTGAGGTTGCAGTCGAGGAGTTGAGGAGCGCGCCTGCGAGTGTGCCGCCCGAAAGCGGAAGATAATTGCTGGCGGTCAGATCGTCGGGAACGTCAGCGTCGGTGATCACCGTCAAACCGCCGGAGGAATTTGAATCATGATCGAGTGTCAGATTGACGACGCGATGAATCTCTGCGCGCAGGGAGCGGTTGAGTTCAGAGAGCATGGTGACGAATACTTCCGGGGAAACGGACTCGCCCGAAGCGATACGCTCGAAGGTACGTTCAATGACAGGGTAGTTGTGCGTGACTTGCTGAATCGTGGTCGTGCTTTGCGCGGAAGGAGGCGGGGGAGTCTGTGCGTATTTATTTTCCGGCACCCCGAAGAGGAACGCCGCGATCCGCGAGAGGAATCCTGCGGCGCCATCTTCAGATTTTTCAAAAGAGAGTGCTACGACCGGTGTTGAGAAAAAGGGCGAGGGCACTTGGGCGAGTGCGGCGGTGAGTTCGTTTTTTGCAGAGAGCTGTTCGCTGCTTCGGGAGAGCACCGCATTGGAAAGTCCCGCGGTTGCAATCAAGAGAAAGGCCGCGAGAGCCACGGCAGCGTTTCTGCCTCGCGTCGTCCGAAGTATTTGCAAGAAATGCGAGGGGACAGCTGTTGCGGTACTTTCGGAAACTTTTACCGGTGTCTCCGGGAGTCCGAGAGCTTTGCGGTATGCCTCCTGCTCTTTGCGGCGTTGTGAGGCAAGCTCCCGACCCCGTTGCGTCTTGGCTTCTCCCCGTGTCTTTTCAAACGCATAGAGTGATGCTTCAGAGATAAACCATGCGCCTCCCTCGCGAGTGCACTCAAGCTTGCCTTCACGGCAGAGTTTACCGACATAGTCCGGAGCACACAGGAGGCGCTTCGCCGCCTTACGGGCGGGAAGCATCGGCACTCCATTATGCGTAATGATTTTTTTTGCTGCTGCCATTTCGTTTTTTGTTTCGTTTTGCGATTGCCGAAAAAACTATTGTTGGTACGGAGAGTTCGGCTATTTTCTGATACAAGA
>MEWX01000004.1:0-10110 GCA_001775485.1 Candidatus Adlerbacteria bacterium RIFCSPLOWO2_01_FULL_51_16 | reverse complement strand
AGCTCGCGTGCGAGCTGTCGCCCTGTGTTCTCTATTGTAATCTAAAGGGGGCTCTGACTGTTAATGCCTCATGGGCTCCAGCTGTGGATATCCCCTTTATCCACAAGAACTTTTACCGGCACCCATTTCGGAGGGTGTGTGGGTTATGGAAAAGAGATCTTTGGATTTTTGGAAGGAATTTCTTAAAGCTTGTTCAATTTTTTACAGCTACGTCGTGTTCCCGAGATACGCTTATATAAAAAGGAATATCGGCAAATCTCGGCTGATTTTTTCTGAAGGTTTACAAAGCTTTTGCCTTCAGTTTCTTCTCATGTTCTTTTGCCTCAACCCACCTATAGCCCAAAGGGCCCGACCTAAGAGGCATCTTCAGTAAGACACTACTAAAAAGCCTTATGGGCCAATTCGCGCTCTATGTGCGACTTCCTAATATGGTTTTGGTAATAGAGAGGAAGCCGGACAAGGAGTGGCTAGAGAACCTTGTGGTAAAGATCTTTGCTTTAAAAGCATGAAGGACTATTTCTTTCAAATATTGGCAGCTAATAGTACCTTGCTACAAAAAGCTATTTCGGCTGAAAAAATCTCGGGAGTTATGTTTAACCTTAATAGCAAAGGTAAAATTGCTTTTAGTGTCGATAGCCGATATTGCTTTGATACATAAAGTCATTTCGGTTCAAAAACAAAATCTCGGGAAGATTGCCTCTTAGATTTTCACATTAAAAATCTATATACTTGACGATTCAAAAAAATGACGCCAAATCTAGTGCGGAAACGAAAATTCAATACTTGCCGTCTCCCGCTCTCCAACCGAGAGGTTAGAGACGAAGAGAGACGAGAGGGCAGTGATAAGAACCAACACCAAAACCCCTATTCCGGTGAGCGCTAATCCCCGCCTAAAAAAATCAGGCTGCGTTTCAACATTCTTTTTTGTTGTCTCCCGAGCAGGAGGTTCCTCCGACAATTCGGACTGCCCCACCCGTACCGAAACGATACGTTCGGGCAGGCGAGAAACGCTTTGCCGTTTGCGTATCTCGGGGAGAAGAGGAGCATCGTCGGTGATATAGGTGAGCCCTTTCTTTTTTTCTTCTTTTACAATTGAAATCCGGATCGTGGGTTCCAAAGTGTTTCCAACTTTTGTAATCTGTACCCGGTGTTCTTCCGGGTCTTCTTCTCTTATTGTTTGCTTTGGAATCTCTTGTACTTCCTCAACAACAGGTTGTACGTTTTGAATTTTCACTTCTTCAGCAATAGCCAAAGACGCAACCTCTGGAATAATTTCTATTTCTTTTTTTTCGGGAAGCGGTTGTGTTTCCTCTTTCAAATACGGTAAGCTCTCTTTGCCGAGATAGGTCGTTAGCGACTCCGCATCCACATACCACGCGCGGCCGACTTTTTGTCCCTTTACTTTTCCGCCGCGAATGAGCTGTCCGATATAGTCGCTATGATAGCCGTGTTCTCGCGCGGCACGAAGAGACGAGAGAAACCGCCTGCCCGAGATCATGAGCTCATCCATGCGGATGAGTATACTCGTCTAGCGGAGTTTCTTCAACATCTCTTCTCGCAGAGCTTCTGGGTTTGCCGAACCCTTGCTCTCTTTCATCCCCTGCCCTATTAGAAACTGGAGGGCCGCCTGTTTGCCTGCCCTATAGTCTGCAACAACCTTGGGGTTGGCATCAATTATTTTTTGTGCAATTGTTTTGAGTGCGCCTTCGTCACTTTGCTGTAATAGATCTTTTTCTTTTGCAATTGTTTCTGGATTTCCTCCACTCTTGTACATTTC
This sequence comes from Candidatus Adlerbacteria bacterium RIFCSPLOWO2_01_FULL_51_16, assembly GCA_001775485.1. Classification (GTDB taxonomy): domain Bacteria; phylum Patescibacteriota; class Minisyncoccia; order Phycocordibacterales; family SBAW01; genus GWA1-54-10. The sequence goes on along the minus strand of MEWX01000004.1, from coordinate 8,333 downwards.
AGCAAGAATCTCTTTTGCTCCGCGAGAAGAAACATTTGAAGTCTTAATCATTTGCATGAGCATAACAAAAGTCTCTGGATTAATATTTTCAATCGAACCCGGCATATTTAAATCAGTAGAGTATCCTCGCAAATCAGAGAGAATATAGTTAGAGGCTAGTCGTAGTATATCCAAATCACTTTGAGTTTTCTCGATTACGCCGTCGAGAAGAGTTTTCACAAATTGAGGTTCGTTTACGAAAAATTCGGCATCTTCAAGCTTAAATCCTAGTTTAAGATATCGATCTCGCTTCTGCCACGGAAGTTCCGGCAGTTCTTTGGCGAGCACTTCTTTTGAAAATTCCGGGATTTCAGAAAGCAAGAGCGAAGGCAAATCGGGGTCCGGGAAGTAGCGGTAGTCGTGGGAAGACTCCTTTTTGCGTTGGGAAAAAGTCACCTGTTTTTGTTCATCCCACCCGCGGGTCTCCTGCACTACCTCCTCTCCCCGCTCAAGGAGCTCGCTCTGACGCTGTACCTCAAAAGCAACCGCTCGCTCAACACTCCTGAAGGAATTGAGGTTCTTTACTTCAACCTTCGTTCCCAAAGGCCCGGCCTCGCCGGTTTCAGCAAGGTTCGACCTTGCTGAAACGGAGACATTGGCCTCTACGCGCATCTCCCCCTTCTCCATATTCGCCTCGCTTGCATTAAGATAGCGCAAGAGGAGTTGGAGCTCGCGGGCGAATGCCCCCGCCTGCTCCGCGCTCTCAATCACGGGCTCGGTCACCAGCTCCATCAAGGGCACCCCGGCGCGGTTAAAATCAATCAAACTTATTGGTGCTTGCCCTGAGCTTGTCGAAGGGTGTTGCGAACGCGCGGTGTCTTCCTCCAAATGTACGCGGGTTAGACGTACGCCCAACAGTTCTCCGCCTGAGACGAGCGGATGTTTGTACTGGCTAATTTGATAGCCCTTCGGGATGTCGGGGTAAAAATAGTTCTTGCGGTCAAACTCCGTGTAGTCGGCAAGGGTACCTTGCAGTGCCGCCCCAACGAGAAGTACCTTTTTGACCGCCTCGCGGTTAATGACGGGGAGAGCGCCCGGATGCGCCATACACACCGGACAAATATTTAGGTTTGGTCGCTTCTCGTCCGGGTCGTTCCGGCACGCGCAAAACATCTTTGTCCTTGTTTTCAATTCAGCATGTATCTCAAGACCTATTGTTGGAATATATTTCATAGATTAAAACCGATCGCCTGCCCCGTAGTCAGCGCGAAGCGCTGGTACTGGGGTCGGCCGGTAGATCGCCATACAGAGTATATTAACGTATATTAACGCAAAGTCGCGACGAGCGTGTCCTGCAGGCGTTTCACCTCCGCGTCGTCGAGGACCGACACCACTTCGACCCCGCTTTTTCCTTTTTCAAAAAGTTTCTTTATTTTCTGAATATCCTTTGGCTCTCGGGTGTCCGACTTTGTCAAAACGATAATTTCAGGTTTCTTTGCAAGCACTCCACCTTCAAATTCCGAGAGTTCTCGCCGGACCACCTCATAATCAGCCGTCGGGTTTTCTGATTCAAGCGAAACACAATGCAGAAGCATGCGGGTGCGCGAGATGTGCCGTAAAAATTTAAATCCCAAGCCTTTTCCTGTTGACGCTCCTTCAATGAGCCCCGGAATGTCGGCAACAATGAGCCCGTATAAAGCACCCAAGTTCGGGTCAAGGGTGGTGAACGCGTAGGGCGCTACTTTGCCCGCAGCACCGGTCAGGGCGTTTAAGAGCGATGTTTTACCCGCGTTCGGCAGGCCCACAAGCCCCGCGTCGGCTATGAGGCGCAACTCTATCATCAGTGTCGCCTCCTCTCCTTTGGCTCCAGGAGTTGATTGCTTGGGGGTCCTGTTGACTGAAGATTTAAAAACGGCATTCCCCGCTCCCCCGCGGCCACCCTTCAAAACGAGTTTCATATCCCCGGGAGTCAAGAGTTCATACTCCTCCCTTGTGTCCATGTTGCGCACCAAGGAGCCGACCGGAAGATCGACAATAAAATCATCCCCGCGACGGCCGTGCTTATTTCTATTTTCTCCGGCGCCACCACTTCCTGCCTCAAAAATCTTTGAACCACGGTAGCGGGCAAGCAGGTTTACATCCGGGACCGCGCGGATATATATGTCTCCCCCGTCACCTCCGTTTCCCCCCGAGGGGCCGGAATACTCTTTACCCTTGACGTGGAGCCATCGCACAACCCCGTCTCCGCCACTCCCCGCTTTCGCGGCTATTATGAGCTCATCAACCAGCGACATGTATTAGAAGCCGCCGCCATTGAAAAACCACCAGGCCAAAAGCGCAAGCGCCACAAGGGCGAGCACTTTGAACAGCGGCTTAAAAATAAATTTAAGAATAAAAAACCCAACGACCACAATAACGAGTATTTCTATCCACATGACTTAATGCTAGTACACCCCATGAGATAACACAATATCTCACGGGGTACATTAGAGATAATTGAGCAATCGCTCGTAGCCTATAAAGTCAAAGAATCCATAGCCCCACATGATAAGAAGATCCATCTTACCGAAAACCATGAGAAGCCCGAGCGCTATAAGAAACAGGCCACCGGTAAGCGAAAGGAGGTACACAAACCATGCAATGCGGGAGAGAAATCCAGTTGCCTCGTGTATCAACACAGCCGTCAAGAGAAACGGCAAAGAAAGCCCTAAAGAAAATACGCCAAGCAACAACGCCCCCTGAAATGCGACCGCCGAGGTCGAGGCGACAAGCAGTATAGTGCCGAGTATCGGCCCGATGCACGGGCTCCACCCAAGCGCGAAAAGAGCACCGATGAGAAACGAACTCTCCGGACGGCCGAGCGCTAGGAAGCGCGGGGTCGGCATACGCCAATCGACGGAGAGCCCCGGTATGCGTACAACGCCGAGCATCGTGATGCCGAAAAGGATAATGACGGCGCCGCCGAGCCGCGCGAGAATGAAGCGCCACTCCCCAAGTGCCGCGCCCAAAAAACCCGCCGAGGCGCCGAGCGTTATAAAAATAAAAGAAAATCCTAGTACAAACGCAACGGCGTTACGCAGCACCTTGACCCGTGCGAGGCGGCGGGCCACCGCATCCATGTTGCCTCCGAGAGACACGCCGCTGATGAACGCAAGATACCCGGGCACTATGGGGAGCGTACAGGGCGCTAAAAACATAAACACTCCCGCAAAAAACGCGCCTATCCAAAGCGACGGATCTATCACCTTTCAAGTATACCGCGGACTGATTTCAGAAACTCGGCGTCTTTGGGGTGTGTGAGTAATGCAAGTGCTTCTTCAACCGTTACCCACCGCGCCTTTGTAATCTCATGATGCGGGTCACTTTGCGGAGCAAGACTCATCTCATCCGTACGAAATAAGAAGAAAGATCTTTTGCTTGCAGGCCAATCAAGATTTTCCCCCTCCCCTTTCATTCCTATTGAGCGGCGTACATACGAACCAAGTTCGCGCACCAGTTCCAAATTTTTTATACCGGTTTCTTCCGCTATTTCACGTCTAGCCGCCGCAAGAAGTGTCTCCCCCTTTTCAACTCCACCTTTTGGAAAGGTCCATGAGTTGCCGTGCTGTTCAACGACCACCACCCGGCGATCCGGCCCTATAATTATCCCGCCTGCCGATTCTCTCGCCATGGCTATTTCTTTCCGGCTAGGCGCTGTTGGTGTTCGGGAGTATTCAACATGCCGCATTTTTTCCATTTTTTTCCGGAGCCGCATGGGCACGGGTCGTTACGGCCGATCTCACCTTGGGGTGTGCTTGAGCGGCCCGAAGAAACCGAAATAACCGGCGCGGGGGTAGCAACTACAAGCGAGGCCGCACCTTGCGCCGTGTCTTTGCTGAGACCTTCCAACAGTTCAAAAACTCTGCCCTTTAAGGTCATTTCCAAATCGCGGTACAAGCGCGTTCCCTCTTTGCGATATTCGGTCAGAGGATCCCGCTGGCCGTAGGCACGCAAGTTGACCGAACCGCGCAAATATTCCATCGACTCCAAATGTTCAACCCAAAGCATGTCGAGCGTTTGGAGCACAATGTTTCGAGCAGTAGCAAACATCTGCTCACGGCCGAGCTCTTCTTCTTTCTTTTTGATAAGTTGTTTTGCCTCTTCGCTCTCTCCCGCAAGCTCTTGCAACACCGCCTCCACTTCATCGAGCGAGCCCACCAGCATTTTGCTACGCCGCTCGTAGACCGTGCGACGTTGCCTATCCAGCACATTGTCAAACTCCAACACATGCTTGCGCGCATCAAAATTGAATCCTTCTATTTTTGTCTGCGCACTCTCAAGCGAGCGGTTGACCATCCTGTTTTCTATCGGTTCATCCTCGGGTATCCCGAAGCGCCCCATCAGATTTTTAATCGTGTCCGGCGCAAATATCCGCATCAATGAATCCTCAAGAGAAACAAAAAACTGCGTCTCGCCGGGGTCGCCTTGCCGGCCTGAGCGGCCGCGCAACTGGTTGTCAATGCGGCGCGCCTCGTGTCGCTCGGTCCCCACAACAAAAAGTCCTCCGAGTCGCTTTACTTCTTCGTAGTTCTCGGGGGTCGCGTGCACGCCGCCGAGCTTAATATCAACGCCGCGACCTGCCATGTTGGTCGCAACGGTAACGCGCCCGATTTCCCCCGCGCTTGCAATAATTTCTCCTTCGCGCTCGTGATTTTTTGCGTTCAAAATCTCATGCGGAACCCCCTCGCGCTTGAGGAAAGCGGAGAGAAGCTCGTTCCGTTCAATTGAAATAGTGCCGATTAAGACGGGCTGCCCTTTCTCATGGAGAATCTTCACTCGCCGTGCGAGCGCCTCAAACTTTCCCTTCTCACTCTGAAAGATAAGATCGTTGTGGTCGAGGCGCACAACAGGCTGGTTGGTGGGGATCTCAACCGTTTCAAGTTTGTACACTTTGTAAAACTCCTCAGAGCTGGTTTTTGCGGTGCCGGTCATACCGGCGAGCTTTTCATACAGACGGAAATAATTTTGGTAGGTAATCGAGGCGAAGGTCCGCGACTCCTTTTGCACTTTGACCCCCTCTTTTGCTTCAATCGCCTGATGTAGCCCTTCACTCCAGCGCCGCCCGGGCTGCAGGCGCCCGGTAAACTCATCAACAATAATGACCTCGTTGTCCCTAACTACATACTCTTTGTCGCGGCGGAAGAGCGCTTTGGCGCGCACCGCTGTCTCGAGGTGATGCACATGCTTTATGCCCGCTTGGGTATAAAGATTATCAATACCAAGAAGTTTTTCAGCACGGCTGATGCCCTCGTCTGTCAATTGTATCGCTTTGAGTTTTTCATCAACCGTGTAGTCACGTTCGGCTTGCAGTTGTGAGGAAATCCGCGAGAAAGTCCTATACCAATCTTCCGATTCTTGAGCAGGCGCGGAAATAATCAGAGGTGTTCTCGCCTCGTCAATAAGAATGGAGTCAACCTCGTCAACGATCGCGTAGTAATGTCCGCGCTGGCGCAAATCAGAGGGGTTGTAGCTGATGTGGTCGCGCAAGTAATCAAATCCGAATTCCGAATTGGTCCCGTAGGTAATGTCTGCCTCGTATGCTTGTCGTCTCGTGCACGGCCGCAGAAATTCATGAAATACTTTGAAGCTCCCTTCTTGGTCACGCTTCTCATCTACCTCTTTATGTCCCAAGTCATAAAGGTATGAAGAGTCGTGGTTTATAACCCCGACGGAGAGCCCGAGTGCCGCATAGACCTGCCCCATCCACACCGCGTCGCGCCGTGCGAGATAGTCGTTGACGGTAACAATATGCACTCCCCTTGCGAGAAGCGCGTTGAGGTACGCGGGAAGTGTCGCGACCAAGGTCTTACCCTCGCCCGTCTTCATTTCGGCTATCGAGTGGTGGTGAAGCACAACACCGCCGACAAGTTGAACGTCGAAGTGCCGTAATTTCACCGTGCGACGCGCACTTTCGCGCACCGCCGCAAACGCTTCCGGTAAAAGATCCCCAAGTGTCTCGCTCGTCGCCAAACGGTTGCGGAATTTGTGGGTGCGCTCCCGGAGCGCTTCGTCTGAAAGCGCCTGATATTCCGGCTCAAGCGCATTAATAACGGTAACCAAAGGGGCGGCCTCTGAAAGGGCCTTTTTTGAGGCGTCACCGAAGAGATTCGCGAGCGAAAACATGTGGCTCCGATTCTATCAAAAATTTAGAGAATTCGCACTTCCGGCTCAATTTCTATTTTGAGCTCCTCCCGCATGCGCGAGGCAACAAATTCCGCAAGTTCCCGTACGTCGCCCGCGCGCGCGCCCCGTTTTGCGGCGATAACCAAGGGTTGGCGCTCAAAAAGTCGCGCGCTTCCCCGCTTGGTACCTTTGAGTTTGAGTGCACGATCAAGAAGCCACGCGAGGGATATCTTTACTCCGTTTTCGGCGGGAAACTTCAGCAGCTGCGGGAAACGTCTCAGAAGTTCTTCTGTTTTTTCTTTTGAGACAATGGGGTTGAGGAAAAACGAGCCAGCGGTGCCTTCCTGCGTAAGGTCCGGGAATTTCTTCGCGCGAATGCCAAGCACCGCTTCCCGCACCAAAAGAAGTGACGGATTTTTCAATCCCTGCAAATCGCGGTACGAAAGGTTTGGCACTCCGTTTTTTGAAAGCTTCAGCTCGACACTGGTGATACAAAACCGTCCGGGTTCCTTTTTGAACATGCTCGTGCGGTATCCAAACCCGCACTCCGCATTGGAAAACCGCACGATGAGCCCACGGGACATATCAAACGCTTCAACAAAAGAGAGCGTCTCTTTAAGTTCCGCGCCGTACGCACCGATGTTTTGCACCGGCGCCGCCCCAACGCTCCCCGGGATGCCGGAGAGGTTTTCTATTCCCCAAAGATTTTTTTTAACCACGTACAGAACGAGTGCGTCCCATTCCTCCCCCGCTCCGGCAATAAGCAAACCATCTTTTTCTTCAATGCCCCCAATTTCAATTTTTATGACAAGCCCGGGGAACCCTTCGTCCCGCACCAAAATATTTGAACCACCACCCAAAATAAAAAAAGAGATATTTTTTTCTTTCGCAAACGCGAGCGCTTCGCGCAGCTCGTCAATATTTTTTACTCGTACAAAAAACCGCGCCGGCCCTCCGATTTTAAAAGTAGTGAGAGGGGCAAGCAGGATATTCTCTTCAATTGTCATGAGTGGAGCAAAAACAAGTTTGACGGAATGTTGAGAGGCGCGACGGCGCCGGGTCATATGATTCATATCCTCGTCGCTCGCTCGGAATCAAAAGTAAACTTTCGTTCTCTCGCTTCGCTAGACGATAGGAAAATTTGTCAGCAGGAAATTTTCCGCGTTCCGGGAAACTTCGTTTTTGCGAAATGATGCACACCGCGCGGGAAGCGGATGCGAGCTCCAAAACATTGTCTTAATGTGAGTGCGGCCGCTCCCCGCGCGAAGCACACTCCCCTAGTATACACAACCCTTCGACGACGCTCAGGGTCCCGACCCACTTCGCCGAAGCGTCGGGAACGAAAATCCCCGCCGAAGCGGGGATTTTCGCAAGACTGTGTTTTGTAGAACCGGCATCTACCGGCACTCACACTCGGAAGTATAGCAAGTCTTCCCGAAGCCGCAAGTCCATGAGAAAAGTCTGGTTGAGGCCGCAGGCCGACCCGAGGACTTTTCGAAAGGAATTCGGCGAAGGGATTATGGTTTTAATGTACCGTTTTTGATTTGCGTGATGATGGATTGTATCTGGGGAGCGAGGCTCACATTAAGCTCGGCGGCCTTTTCAAGCTCCGCGATCGCCGCCGCATTATTGTGGTTGGCGAAATACGCTGTTGCAAGACCAATATGCACCTGTGCGTCGCCCGGATTATTTTTAACCCGCAGCGACCAAATATCGATGACCCTATCGAGCTGTTTGGTGTCGGCATAAATCTGGAGTAGCTGCGGGTTGTCCACAATTACCGTGCCGAACCGCTCCACAAGGAGAGCGTCTCCTGCCGCCTTTTGCCCGGCATAGTAGAGACCTCCTACGTAGAAGATACGGGCCGCGTCAAATTCCGGCTCCTCCTCAAACGCCTGTTTGAGGACCAAGAGCCCCTGCTCAACATTCCCGCTTTGGAGAAGCGTCCCTCCAATTTGGAAGAGTATGGTCTGTTTTTTTGGAGAGGACTCGAGCGCTTTTTGCAAATGTTGAAACATTTCCTGCAATTGCCCAAACTGGGAAAGAAACGACGCGAAGATGAGCTCCATCCGCGCGTCATTCGGGCGGGAGGCGAGCATCTCCTCTCCACTTTTATGCGCAAGATCGTACACTTCTTTCTTCACCTCCGGAGAGACCGCCGTTGATGCCCCGACTGTCGCAGCAAACTGGAG
>MEWX01000003.1 GCA_001775485.1 Candidatus Adlerbacteria bacterium RIFCSPLOWO2_01_FULL_51_16 | reverse complement strand
ATGCGACCATGGAAGAGCAACGTAAAAATCCTGCCTCACGCGCGGCACAAAAAAACCTTGCGTTTGAAGTGACCGCGCTGGTGCACGGAGCAAACGAAGCTCAAAAAGCAAAACAAGAATCCGAAACGTTGTTCGAAGGTCATGGGGATCTCTCTTCCATATCGCCAAGCGCGGCGCCTAACGTGGCCCGAGGCAAGCTTCGAGATATTGTTGAAGATATATCAACGAGCGAGTTGCGGCGCTTAGTAGCACAGGGAGCGGTATCTTCGGTGGTAAGCGGAAAGAAAATTGAAAGTATTGATCAGGAAATAACGAATGACACCCTGCGCATCGGTAAACACCGTTTTCTCAAAGTTAACTAAAAACCCCGCCGTACGGCGGGGGTTTTAGTTATACCTCTTCCTCCTCTTCGTCATCCTTTACTTCCTCCGTTTCTTCCTCCGTTTCCTCATCAAGTTCCGCAAGGTTGCTCTCCTCGACGTCTTCACCGGGGATTTTACCGTCAAACTCAAACTCGTCGCGCATAGTATTGGCCGTTAACCTACTAATATGCTTTTAGGTCCCAATGTTGAGTGTTGTAACAAACCTGTGGCGCTTTGCAACTCGCGCGAGTGCTCCTATGTGGATATCTTTCGTATTGAGGCAAGACAGGTGAGCCCAACTGCTATTGCATCAAGCTCATCGTCGAGACGTTTACGCTCCGGCAACCTTACAAGACGCGGAATCATAAGGGCTAAAGCCTCCTTGTCGCTCTTACCGTAGCCGGTTATAGCGACTTTCACCTCCGCGGGAGTGTATTCAAATAAAGCCAGCTTGTGGGTGCTCGCAATATACATAAGCATGCCACGCACCTCGGCTATTTTCATCGCCGTCTTTGCGTTTTTTGCGAAATAAATGTCTTCAAGAGCAACCGCATCGGGTTTGTATGTAGCAATACAAACCTCGGCCGCCGTACCGAGCGCCTCAAGACGCTTGTGGAAGGGCAATGCCGCAGAAGTGCGCACACAGTCAGAATAAAGCAGCTTTTCTTTTCCGTTTTTGCGCTCCACGACGGCAACACCGAGGCGCTCGAACCCTGGATCAAACGCAAGTACACGAAACGAGCCAGTCCCTAAGCGGGGGCTTTTGAGCGCGACGGCGCGAGAATTGAGCAAATTTTTAGCAGAAAATCTGTGTACCCCGCGCGGGAAGCTGCCGAGTGGAGATTTATGCGGCATTGGTATAGACATCATTCACGTCGTCGTGCTCCTCGAGCGCGTCTACCAAATCAGCGAGCTTTTGCATGTCATCCTGCGCAAGTTCAATGGGAGAGAGGGGCTCAAGTTTTCCCTCATTGTTTTTTTGGAACGCCCACATCGCGGCACCGGGGTTCGCAAGCGTACCGCCGTGAAGACCTAAAAGGTGCTTTAGTTCCGCTGAGGTGCGGTTACGTGAGTCGGTGTAACCCTCGATGATAAGTGCGCACCCGCCGGGGCCGTAGGCCTCGTACACTACCTGTTCGGTTTCTCCCCCGCCTTCCGCTTTCTGTAATGCGCGTTCAATATTGTCGCTGGGCATATTTGCGGCACGAGCTTTTTCTATTGCGGTGCGCACACCAGGCGCTGTGCGGTCGCCCTTCGCCTTTTTTATTTCAATCGTCAAGAACCGCACGAGCTTGCTGAAGTGTTTTGCCTTCTGTGCGTCGGTCTTACCTTTGGTGTGTTTAAGCTTTGCCCACTTGCTGTGTCCCGCCATATAGAATCTATACTACAAAAGTGTTTGGCCACGGGGAGGGGTAAGTCCCAGGTGTTTGTAGGCGGCGAGGGTGGCGGTGCGACCGCGTGGAGTGCGCTCGATGAGGCCAAGCTGGAGCAAAAACGGCTCGTGGACTTCGGAAAGAGTTTCTGGTTCTTCGGAAAGCGCCGCGGCAAGAGCGTTTACTCCCGCGGGGCCGCCCTGGAAGCGCTCAATTAAAGCCGTCAGCATTTTTCTATCAAGTGGGGTGAGGCCCAAGACATCTACTTCAAGCATTGCAAGTGCCTCGGCGACCAAATTTTGTGTGAGTGGGGCACGTTTGAGCTGAGCGAAGTCGCGCGCTCGCTTGAGGAGATAGTTGGCGGTGCGCGGGGTAGCGCGGCTGCGCTTCGCGATTTCTTTAATACCGTCCTTATCTATCTTCACCCCTAAAATTTTTGCCGAGCGCTTAACAATTTGTTCGATATCTTCCTGTGAATAAAACTCTAAGCGAAAAGTCCCACCCGAGAAGCGGCTGCGCAAAGGGGCAGAGAGGTCGGCAACACGTGTTGTTGCCGCAATCAAAGTAAACGGCGGAAGCGGAAGCTCCAGAGTGCGCGCAGAAGGGCCTTTCCCAATAATGATGTTTAACGCACCCGACTCCATCGCAGGATAGAGCACCTCTTCGATGGCGCGCGAGAGGCGGTGAATCTCGTCTATAAAAAGGATGTCACCGGGCGAAAGGTTTGAAAGCAGGGCCGCCAAGTCGCCCACTCGCTCTATTGCCGGACCCGAGGTTGCCCGCAGGCTCCCTTTTAATTCGTGGGCGATAAGGTGCGCGAGGGTTGTCTTCCCGAGCCCCGGCGGTCCATAAAAAAGAATGTGCTCGGGCGGGCTCCCTCGCTCACGCGCGGCAGATATCAAAATATGCAGATTGTTTTTTATCCCCTCCTGCCCCACATATTCGTTCCACGAAGCGGGACGCAATGTCTGGTCAAGAAAGGTGTCTGGTTTCTGCTCCTCGATATCGATGTCAGAGACTTTGGCGGAAGGTTTTGAGGAGCTTGACATATATTTAATACTATGATACCCTATTTTCAGCTCGCCCCGTTAGAACCCTTACGAACTCTAGTATAAACTTAATCATCGTTGTTGGTGGGGTTTCTAACGGGGCTCGGGTTCAAACACCTCTAAGCAACCTTGGGGTCACGACAAGGACGTCTTGGCGTCCCGCTTCGGCGGGATTGCGGGGACTATCCTGAGGAGTGACTCCGCCTTTCACTTGATTGAAATGTTGTTTGCTTAGAGGTGCTTGCGCCCGACCTCTCCTACTCTACACTCCCTCCGCACCGGCACAACATTGACCGTGCGGATTTTTTAGTTCGCGATATCGAGGTCAACAACACGGCGCAGCTCCTCAAGCGAGGTAACACCACGCAATACTTTTATGATGCCATCCTCCTGCATGGTGGGGATGCCCTGTGGCTTTGCCGCGGCGGCAATTTCACGCTCCGAGGGTTTGGTACGCAAAACCTCTTCTATTTTTTGATCCATAAATATTGCTTCAAAAATACCGACGCGCCCTTTGTAGCCACGGCCGTGACACTCGGGGCAACCCCCTGTTGCCGCCTCGTATACCACATTTTGTTTTTCAGGTACGAGTGCCCGGTCCGCTACGCCAGCGAGTGCACGATCTATAATCACTTTTTCCTCCGGTGTTGCTTCGCGCTCTTTTTTGCACGTGGGGCAGAGCTTTCTCACCAAGCGTTGCGCCATCACTACGTTGATAGAAGAGGAAAGCACCTTCTCGTCGATGCCGAGGTCAATGAGGCGGGGGAAAGACCCTGCCGCATCGTTGGTGTGGAGTGTTGAGAAAACAAGGTGGCCGGTGAGCGCGGCGTTGATCGCCGTTGAAGCAACTTCAGCATCGCGGATTTCTCCGACCATGATGATGTCCGGGTCCTGCCGGAGTGCGCTACGCAACCCCGCAGCGAAGGTGTAGGTTTTTTTATCTACCTGGGTCTGTACGATGCCCTGCAGGTGGTATTCAATGGGGTCTTCTATAGTAATAATTTTACTTTCGGGGTTATTAACTTTGCGCAAAAAAGCGTAAAGCGTGGTTGTTTTACCGGATCCGGTGGGGCCGGTTGTTAAAATCATACCGTTTGGTTTTGTGATTTCTTTTTCGATCCGGAGACGCAACTTTTCTTCAAACCCCAATTGCTCAAGCGGTACCCCAATTGACTCGGGGTTAAGAATGCGCAAGACCACCGTCTCTGCGTAGTTACCGGGGAGTATCGAGGTGCGCAGTTCAATCTCCGCGCCCTTTATTTTGATAGAAAAACGGCCATCCTGTGCCTCGCCCTCCACGTTGAGTTTGAGTCCCGAGAGGAGTTTCAGGCGGGGAAGAAGTAGCCGGTACGTTTCGTGGTCGAAGGTGAGTACATCGATGAGGACTCCATCGAGCCGGTAGCGTAGCCGCACATCCTTCTCTTCCGGCTCAAAGTGAACGTCAGAAGCAGAAGTTGAGAGCCCGCCTGCGAGGATTACTTCCAAGATTCGAGTGATGCGGTAGGCGCGCTTCAGTTCTATCGCTTCGTTTATGAGAGCGCCGATATCTTTGAGACCCTTAACTTTAGTGAGGAGCTCCTCGAGTTCTTCGTTTGAAAGCTCAAAGACGCCGGCTTTTGTTTCCTTCGCGTAGGAGAGGTCGGCGTAGCGGTCAAACGCGCGCTTTAGGGACTCCTGCGAAGTCATAAAGAGTGTTACCTCGTAACCCATGTCCGTGAGCTTTGCGACAAGCTGTTTCACTTTAGGATTTTCCGGCGCGCGGGCCGCGAGACTCACGCGTTTTCCCACCCGACCAAAAGCTGCCGCTTCAGCGGCGCGCGCCTCCGCGTCCGGTATAAGCCGCAAGGCCTCGGTGTTAACCGAGACAAGAGAGAGATCAACGTATTCGACGCCGTATTTTTGAGAGAGTACCTGGGCGAGCTCCTCCTCTTCGCGTCTGCGCAAAAAGTCGAGCCGCTTCTCCTGCTCTGCGTCTGCAAAAACCACCATGGTTCTATTGTACAATGCGTTTGATGCAAAAGGTGCCGCGAGAAGGACTCCCCGGCTTTGTGAGAGGGGTTTTGGGTACACTGCCAGCGAAAAATACCGGAGCGACCTTTGTAGCGCTTTCGGGCGAGCTTGGCGCGGGGAAGACGACCTTTGTACAAACGCTTGCGAAAGAACTCGGCGTGAAGGAAATAGTACAGAGCCCTACCTACGTTTTGATGAAACGATATGATATATCATATCGACAATTCAGAGCGCTCATTCATATTGATTTATATCGCTTAGAAAAACCGGAGGAGCTCGTCGCTCTGCAGCTCGATACTGTTTTGAATGACCCACACAATCTCATATGTATCGAATGGCCCGAGCGCGCGGGTCCGCCAGCTGGCGGATTGCTTCCAAAACCCGATCTCACCATCAAATTCTCCTCCGATGGCGCGGATGAGGGGGAGAGGTATATTGAGGCTGTATGAAGGGTAACCCCTCGACAAAACTCGGGGTAAAGAAGCGGCTGGTGATTTTGGACACCCACGCGATTTTGCACCGCGCCTACCACGCGCTGCCCGATTTTTCCTCAAGCAAGGGAGAGCCGACCGGTGCCCTCTACGGACTCATCTCAATGCTTGTAAAAATTATTACTGATTTAAAGCCCGACTATATCGCGGCGGCACTTGATTTACCGGGGCCGACGCACCGACACGTGTCGTTTAAGGCATACAAAGCACAGCGTCCCAAAACAGAGGATGATTTGATCGCTCAAATTAAGCGTTCACGCGACGTACTCGAGGCACTCGGCATTCCTATGTACTCAAGTGGAGGGTATGAGGCCGACGATGTTATAGGGACCATTGTCGAGAAACTGAAAAAGCAAAACGAAACAGAGATTATCATTGCCTCGGGTGATATGGACGCACTGCAGCTTGTTGATGATAAGCGCGTGCAAGTGTATACCCTCAAAAAAGGTCTCTCCGAAACGATTCTCTACGACGAGGCGGCAGTTGAAAAACGTTTCGGCTTTGGCCCCAAGCTTTTACCCGACTACAAGGGGCTTCGTGGCGACCCCTCTGACAATATTCCGGGTGTTAAAGGTATCGGAGAAAAGACTGCGGGGATATTAATCTCAAACTTTGGAAGAGTTGAGGAAATTTATACCAAGCTCAAAAAAAACCCCGCCGCTCTGGAAGAGGCGGGAGTTAAGGGGGCGACCTTGGAGAAACTTAAAGCAGGTGAGGAGAACGCGCTGTTTTCAAAAGCGCTTGCAGAAATTTCCACAAACGTTCCTATTGATTTCTCAATCCCTAAAAAGTCTTGGCGGGAAGGGGTTGATACAGAAAAATTACTCAACATGTTATCAGAGTTTGAATTTCGCTCACTCATCCCGCGGGTTAAAGAACTACTTTCGGCGGAGACTCCTTCGCAAAGTCCTCGGGTCGCTTCACTCAACCAAACATTTGCTCATGAGCCTCCGCCTCCAGATAAGGAAGACCTGCAAAAAATATTACTTGCGGTGTGGGTTTTGGATTCCTCCATCACCAAGCCGACCATTGAAGATGCCCATTGGGTTGGTAAGTCAAAGGATTTCGACGAGGCGCGCAAACACATTCTTAGCGAAATTAAAAAACAAAATCTCTCGTTTGTGTACGAGGGTATTGAGCTCCCACTTATGCCGATACTACGGACAATGGAGAGGCGCGGCGTGTTAATCGACAGGAAGTTTCTCACCACACTCTCGCTCAAATATCACAAAGAGTTAGACAAACTTGCTGTCCGCATCTATAAAGTGGCCGAGGGCGAGTTCAATATCAATTCACCCCGCCAGCTCGGGGAAGTACTCTTTGACAAACTGAAAATTACTCTCAAAAATCATAAAAAAACCGCAGGTGGCCAGCGCTCAACACGGGAGTCCGAACTTGAAAAGATGAAGGGGCTTCACCCGGTAATCGCTGACATTTTGGCATACCGGGAACTGCAAAAACTTCTCTCAACCTACATAGACTCGATCCCGACGCTTGTTGACGATAACAGCCGACTCCACACTTCTTTTGTACAGACAGGGACAACAACAGGAAGAATTTCTTCGCAAGACCCAAATCTCCAAAACATCCCAATAAAAACCGACCTTGGCCGCGCTATACGGGACGCGTTTGTCGCAGATGCGGGGCTAAAGCTTGTATCATTTGATTACAGCCAGATCGAATTGCGCATCGCGGCGATGCTTTCGGGCGATAAGGGGCTTATAGATATCTTTAAAAACGGGCGCGATGTGCACACAGAGGTTGCGGCAAGGATTTTTGGAGTCAAGACAGCGAGCTACGACCAACGCCGTGCCGCCAAGGTTATCAACTTCGGCATTCTCTACGGGATGGGGGTTAACTCTCTGCGCGAGGCGCTCGGGACTTCACGCGCAGAGGCACAGGAATTTTATAACCAATACTTCAAGACCTTTCCGCGGCTCGCGGAGTACATTGAAGAAGTGAAAGCAGATGCCGCGCGTCGCGGCTACACGGAAACGCTCTTTGGAAGGCGGCGCTACTTTGAGGGGATTAAATCGCCGATCCCCTATGTGCGCGCGGCTGCCGAGCGGATGGCGATAAATGCGCCGATGCAGGGCACACAGTCAGACATCGTAAAGCTTGCAATGATTAAAATTGACGAACTGTTCAAAAAAGAGGGGGTGAGCGAAAAAGCCCATCTTCTTTTGCAGGTGCACGACGAGTTGGTGTTTGAAATTGCTGACAAAGAGATAGAAAAACTTAGCCCCAAGATAAAAGAGATAATGGAAAACGTGCTTCCCAAAAAAGATACGCACGGGGTGCCTATTATTGCAGAGGGTAAAATGGGGAGGAACTGGGGCGAAATGGAAAAAATATGATTTGCGGTAAAACTAAACCTTCAGGAGTACGCATAATTTCCTGCTGGAAATTTGCTCAGTCTCGGCGCCAGTCGCGCCTGCGAAGCCTCCCTCAGGTTTGTTTTGCCTCCAATATTTTATGCTGATAGTACTTGTCGGGGGGAGAAGGAAGGGTCCGGCTGAAGAGCTGAAGTGGGAGGCAATAAGTAGTGAGGAAATTGCAACGCTTGCCTCCACCGCGACACTCTTTGGCGGCGCGCGAACTTTTGTACTTGTAGGAGTTTTTGCAAGTGAGCGAGGAGAGGAGTTTTTGGAACTTGCCGAGGGGTTAGTTGAATCGCCCCACATATTTATTTTTGAAGAAGAGAAGCTACTTAAAAAACCAACGGAGATTTTACAAAAAGCGGGAGCAAAGATCGAAGTAACAAAAACCGAGAAAAAAGAGTATCGGTTCGACCAGTTTGGCCTTACCGCTGCGCTCGCAAACTACGATAAGAAAAAATTGTGGTTGGGGCTCGTGAAGGCGCTGCGGGAAGGGGAGAAGCCCGAGACCTTGGCGGGGCTCTTGGCATGGAAGGCGCGTCAGATAAAAGACGCTAACCTCTCGCGTGAGATAACTTTCATGTATCACGACTCGCACCGGGGATTTGGTGACCTCGCCCTTCTCCTTGAGCGGTTTGCTCTAAAACTCTAGTCCGCCCACTAGGATTCGAACCTAGGACCTTCTCCTTAAAAGGGAGCCGCTCTACCAACTGAGCTATGGGCGGATGAGCGCACTATAGCAAAATAGCGCGCAATTTTAAACTATGGCATAGTGCCGGGTAGTTGGTCGTTACAGAGAGGTTCCCATGGAGGAGCATCGGAATATTGTGCAGGCGGAGTTCTTCCATGTCGGCGGGAAGAACACACATTCACTCGGCGATCTTTTCGCCGAGTGTCGTGAACGGACCAGCGATGATATTGAACTCATCTCTGGTGAGATGAAACGAGATACGCCCACAAGTATGAAGATCGCCGTGAGGTTCTATGACGGGAGTGGAATTTTGACGAACGCCGCTCTGAAATTTAAAGCGCTAGAAGAACGGGAAAAGGCCCTTGCGACAAGAATCTTCAGCGGTGCCGAGTCGCGACTCCGGCAAAGAATGTTAAACTTCCGGGCGAGCCGTCTTGCGGGCAAGATCCTCGCAATGAAGGAGCGTAACGTGATACTTGCCGCAACGGAACTCAGAGTCGCCTACATGGCCAAGGAGCATATTGCAGTGGAGCGTCCTGATCGTCACTTTACTCTCGCTCGTGGAGACGAGTTGTATGAACTACTCGAAGCAGCCGCGAAGGCGAAGAATGTTTGGTTTTTTGTATTTGAGCCGAACAACCTCCTCGCCGATAAAAACACCGTGGTTGCCCACGCATGGTAGCCTTTACTGCCGCCTAGTACCGAAAGGGAACGGCGGTTTTTTCTTTTACAACGGGAGGTCGTAGGCGAAGCCGCCGGCGCCGGAGAGAAGGAGTGATGCGAGGATAATAAAAAGGAGAAAAGCGGTGCCGCGGGAAATTGGGGAGAAGGTCGGCCAGCGTTTTCCGAACAAAAAGTATTTTGCCGCAGCAACTATGCCGACTATCGCCGCAATTTGGGTGTAGTACCCGGCGACGAGCGAGGCGGCGAGCCCGATCTCGACGATGATTGCGACCCACACAACCCCCATCCCAAGCGAAGTTCCGATAATGGGGAAGGGGATTCTCGCCATCACTTCGCGGCTCTGATACTGCGCGTATGCGACATACAAAAAGACGCATGCAACCACGATACGTAAAATCGTCGGTGCAAAAAAACCAAAATCGAGAAGGCCGGGGAATGGGTTGAGCATATCTATTGCGGGTTTGTACTTGTTGGGGCCCAGGGTGCGGGTTGCCCAACTTGTGGGCCGTAACTCTCACCGGTGCCAAGTGGCGCCGGAGGTGCTAAAAATATTCCTTTGAGGTCGGCGCGCTCGGGCCCTCCATTTGCAAACCAAAGGACAATCAAGACCACAAGTCCCCCAAACAAAAGAAGCGCCATCTCCATAGGCCCGCCTCCGCTGTCTTTCTCATCCGCCATTTTTCAATTGTACCCCAACTTTTGTAGCTCTTCCTCCGCTACTTTTTTATCACTCCACACTTGCTTCTGCCCCCGCGGCCCCATGATAAAGGGGTCGGTCCCTTTGCCGGTTATCAAAACCACATCTCCCCGGTGCGCCTCCTTAAGCGCGTCGCGGATTGCAGCACGCCGCTCGGGGATAATGCGCGGCTTGCGGCGCACAAAGCCCTTCGCTACCTCGTCAACGATTTTATGCGGATCTTCGTCGTACGGGTCTTCCTCGGTCAGGATTGCGACGTCGCAAAACTCGTCCGCAATGCGCCCCATCTCCGGGCGCTTCCAGGAGTCGCGCCCGCCGCCCGTTGAGCCCAAGACACATATTCGCCGTTTGCCCGGGTACGCTTCGTAGAGTGCGCGCAAAGAGTCCGGCGTGTGCGCGTAATCGACAATAACGGAGAATTCTTGCCCCCGCTCTACACGCTCCACGCGGCCCGGTATAGGTCCCACATGTTCGAGCGCTTTCTTCATGACGCCAACGGGGATTTTGAGCACTTCGCCGAGCGCCAATGCCGCCAGGCAATTTTTAAGATTGAAGAGCCCCGGCAACGGCACGGACATAAGCTCTCCCCGCCACAAAAAACGCACACTATGCTCGTCTACATGATAGGGCTCGGCATCGCGAAGTATAAACGGGGCCTGTGTTTCCACCCCCGCCTTCAAAAATTCTTTTCCCACCGAGTCGTCCGCGTTTGCAACGATAATGCGCGGACGTTTTGATGAACTTTCAAGATGTCGCGCAAGTGAAAGCTTTGCTTCTTTGTATTTTTCGAGTCCTCCGTGCGACTCAATATGTTCAGGGGCGAGGTTAGTGAATACAAGTGCATCAAGCACAATGCCTTTGTGGCGGAATTGTCTCGCACCTTCTGAAGTCATTTCGAGGACCGCGTGGGTTGCTCCCGCGCGCACCGCGCGCGCTAAAAAAAACTGAAGGTACGCCCGCCCCGGCATCGTCATTTTAAAAAGATTGGGCTCGGAGTCGCGACCTATGGCAAAACGAATAGTTGAAGCAACCGCAACCGTGTGTCCCGCCTCGGTGAGGATTGCACGGATAAGTTCGACAGTTGTTGATTTGCCCTTGGTACCGGTTACTGCGATAACGACGAGTTTCTGGGAAGGGAAGCCGGTCAGTAGCGCTCCACAATAGGCGAATGCAAGATGGTAGAAGTTTAGAATGGGTTGGGGAATAACTGATGCAAGGAGTTGTTTCATTTAGCGCTTTGAGCCCAACAGTTTAAGGGCTGCGGCGAGGCGATTATGCACGCCGGAGGCGCTTGGAGCAACTCCTTTGAGTGCTTCGCGACCCTCTGAGGCGCTGTAGCCAAGCGCTATTAGTGCTTCAATAGCCTCTACATCATCACCCGAAACCCCACCGGAAGAGGCGCCCGCAACGCTTGCCAACTTGTCGCGCAGTTCAACAACGATGCGCTCAGCACTCTTTTTGCCGATGCCGAACACTTTAGTTAATGCTGACGCGTCACCCCGCGCGATACTGCCGGTTAGGGTTTTGACATCCGCAACATTAAGAATACCCAGCGCAGTCTTTGGTCCCACTCCTTTTACACTCATCAACTGTTTGAAAAACGTTAGCTCCTCTTGTGCCTTGAACCCGTATAAATCGATGGCATCCTCGCGTACCGCGGTGTGGATGAAAAGAGAAATTCCTTTTTCTTTTTTTGCACGTAGCTCTTGAAGCGCTGCAAGCGGAATACGCACCGCATACCCGACACCCCCCACGTCGATGAGTACCGCGCCCTCTGAAGTTGTGCCGCCGAAGGAGCCGGTTAACTTGCCTATCATATATATCTAGAGTACTATCCCCGAATGGCAATTACCAAGTCGGCAAAAAAGGCGAACCGCCAGTCAAAACGCCGCAAGCGCATGAACGACACACGCCGGAAGGCTCTTGTCGCGGCGTTTAAAGGTGCGCGTCTTGCACAAAAAGGCGACGCTACCGCACTCAAAGCCGCCTACAAAGCGATAGATAAGGCGATGAAGCGGGGTTTAATTAAGAAAAATACCGCCGCCCACCGCAAATCAAAAATAGCCCGTCTTCTCAAGGCGCAAACTTAATTTTCGGTGCTCCCGGCAGGAATCGATTTGCTTCGGATAACCTCAGTGCTCCCGGCAGGAATCGGTTTGCTTCGGATAACCTCAGTGCTCCCGGCAGGAATCGAACCTGCATCGTCTCCTTCGGAGGGAGATATTCTATCCATTGAACTACGAGAGCGTTTTTACTTTTGTGTGTACATTTGTGGTCACGAATAATTTTTCGCCGTCGCTCAAAATTTTCTCGACCCCGGCTCGCAGTTTCGCTTGCTAGCGAAACATTGCTCCGCCCAGCACAAGTGTACAAAAAAGCGAACCATTTCGTTTTTTTGACCTTGTGCTCCCGGTAGGAATCGAACCTACATCATATCCTCCGCAAGGATACATCCTATCCATTGAACGACGGGAGCAATTGTTAGTTTTTATCACAAACCGAAGAACTCCGCGACATAGTCACCAAAGTGTGCACCCTGCTCTTCCTCTTTTGCATGCTTTTTTAAAAAACTGCGTACCACACCTGCCCGGGAGCGGTCCTCAAGCGGTAGGGTGAGGTGCGGAGCGATAATGCCGCTTGTTGAAACAAAGAGTCGCGGGGCATCACCCGACTCTTCAACCCAAAATGATTGCACCGATGCGTAGGGGTAGAGCGTCCCGTCTATTGAAATGCCGCGCGCGTCAATTCGCACGCCATGCTCCCGTGGCGTGCGGCTGGCGAGAACTCCAACTGATGCCGCTCCAACAACAAGAATGACCGCAAGGAGGGTATTCCCAAAAAATATTGATGCGGCGGCGCCCACAAGTGCGATGAGCCCCAAGGCCCAGTACCAATCAGAGGTGCGCTCACGGTGCACGTGCGAGTGTACATTCCACGCAATCACTTGTCCTGCCTCCGCCATTATCTCTAGTATACCGCTTTTAAAAAGTGTATTGTGGTGCAGAGTAAGGAGGGGTGGCAGAGTGGTCTAACGCACCGCACTTGAAATGCGGCGTACCGCAAGGTACCGTGAGTTCGAATCTCACCCCCTCCGCTTCTGCAAAGTAAGCCGGCTTGCGCCGGCTATTTTACTGATTGAGTTGAGGTGAGATTCGAACTGGGAATAGGGGTCGGGAAACCAGCCGGTTTCCCGTTGCGGAATATGCAAACCGAGGGGTTTGCAAGCGCAAGCTTACGAAGTAAGCTGAGCAGTGAGGTTCTCACCCCCTCCGCATATGAAATATCTAGGAATTGATTACGGAACGAAACGTATTGGTATTGCGATCTCGGACGACGAGGGCCGTGTTGCATTTCCTCTCATGACCGTACCTGCGGGGCCGAAGGCTCTTTCCGGGATTGTTGAGCTTGCCAAAAAAAACAGAGTACAAAAATTCGTAGTTGGTGAATCGCGCAATTTTAAGGGCACACCAAACCCCGTAATGGAAGACATCGAGCAGTTTAAAAAAGATTTGGAAGAATTGAGCGGGCTGCCGGTTGCATATGAGCAAGAGTTTTTGACAAGCGCCGCGGCTGCGCGGCAGTACACGCCGGAAGAAAAGACCCGCCAGGTCGCTCCTTCGCAAGAAAAATTGGATGCCGCAGCTGCAGCGCTGATACTCCAAAGTTATTTGGACAAAAATCGCGATACAATATAGCGATGTCCGATAAAATTTCGATAGACGATTTCAAAAAAGTTGAGATCCACGTCGGAGAGATCCTCTCCGCCGAAAAAGTTGAAGGCACCGACAAGCTCCTTAAACTCCGGGTTAATTTCGGCGATGAAGAGCGGCAAGTTATCTCGGGTATCGCCGAGTTTTTTCAAAATCCTTCAGCGCTTGTCGGCAAGCGGTGCGCGTTTGTAACAAATTTAGAGCCACGGACAATCAAGGGGCACGAAAGCCAGGCAATGGTTTTGGCAACTGGAGGGAGTGAGGGGGAACCGCTCTATCTTTTTGAGAGCATAGCCCCACCGGGCTCGCGCGCCCGCTAACTTTCATGCATATCCTTGAACACATCACCACTATGCGCGAGCGCTCGTGGGCGTGGTTTGATGCCCGCGCACACGGCACACACGCGCAGGCATGGCTTGCTATTACGGCTTTTCTTGAGCCCACCGTTTCTCCCATTGTGCCGGAGGCACTTCTTGCGGCGATACTTCTTTCAAAAAGCGATCGCTGGGTACGTTACGCGGTCATCGCCTCTGCCGCTTCACTTGCGGGGGGAGTGTTCGGCTATTTTATCTTTGGATTTTTGTATGACATATTCGGTACGCCTATCGTTGGTTTGTATGGTTTGCAGGAACAGATGGCACAAGCGCAGGTACTTCTTGCGGGAAGCATATTTGCCATCATGTTGTTTGCGACCTTTACTCCCGTTCCCGACAAAGCGCTCGTTATCGCCGCGGGGGTCTTGGGTGCTCCCTTCATCCCGTTTCTCTTTGGATATTTGGCCGGCCGCACCGCGCGATTTTTCTTGGTAGCGTACTTGGTACATCGCTTTGGCGCTACAATTCTTGCCGTCATCAACCGATACTTCTTCTATTTGGCGCTTCTTGTTGTTCTCGTGTTCGTCTATTATATTAGTGCTCACTTCGGCCTCCTGCCTTGGTAAGCACCCCGCCCTTGTAGCTCAATGGACAGAGCAGCGCTCTTCTAAGGCGTTGATCCGGGTTCGACTCCTGGCAAGGGCACTTGAAAAGATTTCGAAACATAGTGTTATTTGCCGGGACGCTTTTATTTTTTGTCGCTGTCTTCGGCCCGGCGCGCATTGTTAAAGCTCCGGAACATATATTCGCTTTTTTTATTAAACCTCCAGAAGCACGAGTGTTGTTTGTTGGAGATTTATTTTTTGACCGCTACATCAGGCAGGTTATGGATGCGCGCGGCGGAGAGTATGTTTTCTCTTGCATCGGTGACCTGCTCGGGAGTGCGGATTTGGTAGTTGGGAACTTGGAAGGGCCGATAACCGACAAGCCGTCGATCTCCGCGGGGAGTGAGATCGGGTCACCAGAAAATTTTCACTTCACCTTCCCGCCCATGACTGCGGCGCTTCTTGCCGCGCACAACATCAGAATGGTGAACCTCGGTAATAATCACATCATGAGTCTCGGTCGGGACGGTTTGCTGCAAACAAAAGAGAGACTTACCGCCGCGGGGGTTGGGTTCTTTGGCGATCCTGATGCGGGAGAGGAAAACCGTGTCGCTCGAATTGAAATAAACGGAATCCCAACGTCGTTTGTTAACTGGAGCGATTGGACGAGTGATAAAACGGACCACACCGTGGCACAGGTAAAAAAAGAAGTTAAGGCGGGGCGCACAACCCTGGTGTACGCTCACTGGGGAGAGGAGTACGAGGAGCCGCTCGCACGGATGAAAGACCTCGCGCGCTCGTTTATAGACGCGGGCGCGATCGCAGTTTTTGGTTCACATCCGCACATTGTGCAGGAGCACGAGGTATATAAAGGAAAAGATATTTACTATTCGCTCGGTAACTTTATTTTTGACCAGTACTGGGACAAGAGCGTTTTTCAAGGCCTTACTGTGCTTCTTACAATCTCAAAAGATAAGGTGGTGAGAGCGCAGGAGTATCCGGTCGAAATGCTGCGTGATGGCAGAACCTGCCCGCTTGTGGTTTGATAGAATTCTCAAGCACGCTTAGCTCAGTTGGTAGAGCAACCCGTTTACACCGGGTAGGTCGCAGGTTCGAGTCCTGCAGCGTGCACCATGAAGATAGTGTCGCTCAATATTTGGGGGGGAAGGGAGCGTACTCCACTTTTGGAGTTTGTAACGCAAGAAGCTCTCAGTACGGACATTTTTTGTTTTCAGGAAGTATTCAGCGGCTCAACGGGGAGTATTATGGCAGCTCTCGTAGAGGCGCTTCCTGGATTCGAATGCCACTTTCTTCCAGTCATCGATTCATATGATGTTAATGTTGGGCACCTTGAGGGAAGCCGGGGCGGACAAGCTTTGTTTATAAGAAAAGATATTCCGGTCGACTCTGTTGGCGGGAGGTCCGTGTACGGAAGCTTCGGTAAGCCATTTTTACTGGAGGGGGGACTCACCATGCCAGCCGGCTTGCAACACGCAGTAGTGAAGACGTCTCAGGGCCCACGCCGTGTTGCTCACGTGCATGGACTAGGAAGGCCTGGTTCCAAGCTTGACACTCTCGCACGGATGGAGCAATCGTCTAGTATCGTGGCATTTCTGTCTGAACAACGACTCCCGACAATTCTTTGTGGGGATTTTAACCTTATGCCCGAAACCGAAAGCATTGCCATGATTGAGCGTTTTCCGATGCGCAACCTTATAAAAGAATTTCAAATAACTGATACTCGAGGAGCTTTTAACAGAAAAAAATACTCCCTCGAAGAACTACAATTCTTTGCCGACTATATATTTGTCTCTCCAGAAGTTGTCGTACGTACCTTTGTCGTGCCTGAGAAAACGGTTTCCGACCACTTGCCTCTTATACTTGAGTGCGAATAAAAATATGAAACCCAAAATTATTTTTGAAGATGCGGATATTGTAGTGCTTGATAAGCCCTCGGGGCTGCAGGTAATCCCTGCTGCGACCAAAAAAGACAGAGAAACGCTTACAGACTGGCTTGCGACAACATATAAAGAGTTTCACATCGTGCACCGGTTGGACAGAGAAACCTCCGGCGTTATGGTGGTGGCGCGCACCGCCGCTGCGTACGAGCGGATTAAAAAACAATTTCAGCGCCGCGAGACCAAAAAAGTGTACCGGGCGTTTGTGTATGGCACTATCCCCGAGCGGGGGACCATTACGAAGCCAATCGGCTCATCCCGCGGAGGTTTGGGGCCTCGCTCGGCCAAACGCGCTTACGGGGTGATGCGTGAAGCGGAAACCCTCTACCGCCGCGTCGCCGCGGGCGGTGGCGCATCGTACGCGGAGGTGTTTCCTAAAACCGGCCGCACACATCAAGTGCGCGTGCACTTTGCGGCGATAGGGCACCCCATTATTGCCGACTCGCTCTACGCGCCGGGACGTCCGCACCTTTTTGGCTTCTCACGTCTTGCTCTCCATGCGTTCTCGCTTATCTTCATGCACCCCATAACCAAAAAAGAAGTTTCGTTTGAAGCTCCACTTCCGCCTGATTTCGTTGCGGCAGAACAAATGTTGAAGGCGCAGTAAAAACCCTTTGCGCAGGAGTGCGCTCCCGTTCATCTCTCGGCAGCTATGGTTTTTTGCGGAGCATTCTCAAGTGTGCTAAAGTGTCTCGGCAATGCAGAAATCGCAAGTTATAATCTCGCCCGTTGACACAGGAGCGCGTAAAGCGCTTGGGCTTCGCGCTGGCGACACCGTACGGGTATGGCAAAAAATAGAGGAGATCAAAGAAGGAAAAAGCGCAGGAAAAAAGAAGGTAGTAACAAAACAGGTACGCCGACAGGCTTTTGAGGGTTTGGTTTTGTCTGTGAAGCATGGCACCGAACCGGGCGCTACCTTTACCGTACGCAAAGTTGCCAGCGGTGTTGGGGTGGAGAGGATCTTCCCGCTCTATTCGCCGGAAGTGCTTGAAGTGGAGGTGCTCCGCCGCGCTCGCGTGCGCCGCGCCAAGCTCTACTTTATCCGCCGCAAGGCGGCCCGCGATGTAAAGCGCGCGATGCGCCGTCAAATCAATATCGTATCTAAAAAAGGTTCGTCGGCGGTCGAAGCCGCGCCGGAGGACACTCCACAAGAGGCCGAAGCTGCGGTAGAGTAAATCTCGTTCGCATACGCGCAGGTGGCGAAATTGGTAGACGCACTACCTTGAGGTGGTAGCTCCCG
This sequence comes from Candidatus Adlerbacteria bacterium RIFCSPLOWO2_01_FULL_51_16, assembly GCA_001775485.1. Lineage (GTDB taxonomy): Bacteria > Patescibacteriota > Minisyncoccia > Phycocordibacterales > SBAW01 > GWA1-54-10. The sequence continues at coordinate 40,000 of MEWX01000003.1, read as the reverse complement.
CAAGGGATTGGAGGTTCAAATCCTCTCCTGCGCACCAGACAGTAGAGACAGGCACAGAATTGCCTGTTTTTGCTTTTGTAGTAAGGCTTTTCTCGCGTTCGTAATCCTGATTGAGCTTCGGCGCCCAAGTAGCCAAGTATTCAGCCGCTAAAGTGTAGTTTGGCTTGATTCTAAGCCCATCTTGGACGATGTTCGTAAAGATTTGAGCGAACAGTAATCTCTTCTCATCAATAGTGGCTTTTTCGTATATTTCCTTCGCTTTGTAAGCAAGTTCGTGAATCACCAAGCGTAGTTGCTGGTACTCATCACTTTTATCACTTACAAGAATCAGAGCTGATTCAAGATTTGATTCTTCTTCAACACACTCGGCAATTTTTCTTTCACAAAACTCAAGTGGAGCTTTCTCATTTATCTTCGCCTCAAAGTATTTATCTTTCTGTTTTCGTATTGAGGCAAGTAACCCGCTCAATCTCGTAATTTCAGTTTCTCGCTCCATAATGTTTTGAGCGTTCTCTTGTCTTACGATTTCCTCAATCACTTCAAGTACTTCGTTATTTTTCGGTGCTATTGTTTCAAAGAATCCTATAAGTTGCTCCTCAACCTTCTCCTCTCGAATGTAGGTCTTCTTTGGACACTTGCGATACTCACCGTGATTGTTGCAATGCCCATACCAATGACCTTTCTGGCGTTCCCAAGTAACCATTCCACCACAATGCTCACAATGGATTTTCGCTTTGAATAAGGAATTGTGCGTAGCGAAATGAGGATTTTTAATTTTCCTTTTGAGGATAGTTTGCACTTTATCGAATATATCTTTGCCAATAAGATGCTCTTGCTTGCCCTCATAAAGTTCGTTATTCCAACGGATTTTGCCGTAGTAGAATGGCTCTGACAACAAGAGATGGATGCGGCTGATACCGAGCTTCTTACCGCTTCTTGTGCGCAATCCAGCCTTATACAGCTCAACCTCAAGTTTTGAGAGGGAGTAGTTGCTCGTGGCATACCAGTCAAACATTTGTTTGATAAGCCGAGCAGTCCCACTGATTACTTCCTCTCCTTTCTTGTTTATTTCTGTTTCAATCACTTGGGTTTTATGCCCTTTTTCACCAACTGTCTTGTAGCCAAGCGGTGGTTTGGTTGGAAGCCACCCTTGAGCTATCTTTTCTTTTTGTCCCTTGCGTATCTCTTCTGAAAGGTTGGCAATGTATTTTTTGGCGAGCACTATCTCAATATCCCAACGAAACTTCTCATCGGACTTCGCGCCTTTGTGGATGACGAGATTTGTTTTGACAAAGTGTACTTGTCGCTCTGGCTTTTCTTCAAGCCAATCGTTTACAGCTAAGGCATCTTTCAGATTTCTTGTAAGTCGGTCAACTTTCTCACAAAGGATATTGGCAACCTTGTTTTTTTCCGTGAACTTAATCATCTCGCTAAACACTTTTCTCTGCTTTGCTCCACTTGCAGATTCCGCGATTAAAAAAGTTTTTGCAATGACAAAGCCCTTTCTATCGGCATACTCTTTTAAGAGCTTTTCTTGAGACGGCAAAGAATAGCCAGCCTCTTCTTGCTCTTTAGATGATACGCGGCAGTAAAGTACCGCTTTAATTTTTGGTTGATTGTTGGTCATAATTTTGTTTGTTCGTTATTTTCATTTGATTTCGACGGATTTTTACGGAAGAACACTACATCCGATTCTTCTTCTGTGTTCTTCTTGTTTAACTTACTAAGATTAGGATTGAACTTGTCCGATATGTAGAACGGGTCATAACTTCGCGGGTCTGTTTCCTGGTTCTCCTTCTTTGTTTGTGTTCCTTCTTTTGGCGATTGCGGTATTCTTTTTTCTTTCCGCAGCCATACGTGCAAACCTATTACCCATCCAGCCCAAACAAGAAATAGAAGACGGTATATTTTATCAAACTCGGTAATATCTATTTCTAAAGTCCATTGCAGTAACATAGCCAGAAAGACCAATGAGAATATCCCGTACAAGAATCCCATACAAATAATTCCTGAAAGATATTTTATGGTTTCCCAACCACTTTTTTTGTTGTCGTTGCCGTTCATAAGTTATATGCTCGCGGCAATCCCCATAAACCAAAAAGGGGCTCACCACATCTATCTGGTAGCCCACATCCGAATGTCGCAAGGACATCCTTCAATGGCAGACAGAGGATGAACCCCTTTCTGGATTGAAGGATAAAAATACCCTGCGACTTATATACGGATGTAGGCTACGTTACCAGTATAGCAAGGTGTACATTTGTGTCAAGGTGCTATCCACACTACGTTTCAGCTCAAGAAACAGCACTACTTCCCGCCACCACTTTCCAAATAATCTCTATCCGTTCGCTCGAAATTGTAATCCTTTGTATTTATCGCCATTTTTATAGCGCTTGCCAGCAGTTCCGTTCTTGCCCCATACGCAGCGCCATCTTCGTACCAGTGCATTTTCATTCGGTTCAACTCCAGCTCTGTCAGTTCTCGCTCAAAGTTTGCTTCCGCGAAACTCTGAACTTCCTCCTCATCAAACACGATACTAAACACAATTCCTTTTTCTTCCATAGATTTAATGTTTATTGTTGTTAATTTTCGACCTTTATGCACAGCGTCAGATTCGCTTTATTGATTACCCATCGCCTCCAAGTAGCTGTTCTTGCTTCGGTGGCAGGGGGATACCTCGAAGCCGTATACATTCTTCACCCAGAAACCACTTGAATGCTTCGACAAGGTGTATCTCTTTTTCTGGTTCGCCGACCTGTCCATAACTGTTTGATGCGAAGTAGCAAATGCCCAAAAACTTTAGCGTTTCCATCTCCTTTAATGCGGTTGGTTTGGAACAATCAAGCGCTATCTCGACTTCTCCCGTGCTCATCACCCCATTCTTTTCAAGCAGTTTCCGAAACAGCTTCGAGCGTATGGTGGGAGCGCTATCAGTCGCTATTTCAATAACCAATTTCAAATCATCCTCATTGATTTGCGTTCTGCCGCACACTAATGCGTGTCCACGAGCAAGGTTGTATAGAAGTTGGTTAATGCGGTCTGGCTTTTCAATAGTGGGCGGGTTGTAGTTGTACACTCTGCCTTCCTCGTCCCACTCCTTCCAAACATTTATATTGCCTCGTAAGTGCGCAAGAAGTTGAGCGCAACGAACGATAACTGCAAGAAATTCTTTTTTATCCTTTGCCCTATCCCAATCAAAACCATTCGGATACTTACGCCAAAGAGTGTAGAGAAAGTCCTTTGTAATTGTTCGGCATTCCCGCTCTTTATTTTTAGCTGTTTGAGTAACAAGCTGTTCTATCAACTCCTCTTCTGATTTGTCCTGCGCATTCATTTTTAAGAAGAATAAACGTGAACCGAGGGCGCCCATTAGTTTCCAGACTTTTGGAGGTATAGGCGTTGATGCGCCCAGCATCATAAAAAGGTACTCTCCAACGTAGTGCCGCTTGCCGTGTACTCCTGAATCAGTATTTAATCCCTCGCCATCAAGGACGCGCGTGAGCAATCCCATCAATTCAGCTAAGTCGTCATCCCGCTTGGAAAATAAAGTTGCAAAGTCGCGGACAAGCAGAGTTTTGTACTGTATGCGCGGAAGTAAATCTACTTCTTGAAGGTCTTTCTTTTTCACGTTTGCTGCATTTGATACAAATGAGGCAGGTGTAAACTTATCAGTCGCATACGAAAGTCCTTCAATTTCAGCAAAAAAGTTCAACGTTATCGTTTTTCCCGATGCAGGCACATCTACAAGCACCAATGCGAAAGGATTGGTGATTTCTGTAATAAGTATTTGAGATACGACAGCAAGGGAAACCTCCGCAGGGAATACCAGTTCTGGAAAGTTTCGTTGGACTGTCTCGCGCCATTCCGCAAACGTTACATCTGCTCCCATCGGCGCTTCAAAAACGCGTTTGGTAGGTGCCGTTGGAGTTGATGATGCCTTTTCCCGTCTTCCAAGTTCCAATTTCTTGATACTATCCCAAACTCCTCTCAATTCACCCTCGGTCAATGGTGGTTGATTGTTTTGTGCATTCCACTCTTTCATCGTTGCCCAACCAGAAACATCCCAAAACTCTATCGGTATGTGATAGAGCAACTTGCCCGCAAGCTGTGTCGCGCTCATATTCCTTGCGCCATTTGGATTTTCCCTTGAGATGAACTCTTGCCAATTGGTTTTCTGCTTTTGTTTTGAAGTTTTTTGTAATACCCATTCTGGCAATTCGGCAAAATCCGCATCGTTTGGCGAGACTAACCATTCATACCGATTCCCAGATTTGTGGAGTGATGGCGGCATCACAACATACCCACCATCTCCTCTAATGTCGGTCAACTCTCGTACTCTCACACCATTTTGGACTGGCAGATTAGGGTACAAGTAGAAACAGTGCCAGCCACCACCCCCCGTTTTTGATATGACAGTGGGCGGCAGATTCTTCACATCGCCACCAGATTCAACATCCACGACAACAATCCCAGATATTTTACCCGTTACGACTCCAACATTTACGTCTGGAAATTGTGCCCACCATTCTTTAATTTGTTCTTGTGATGCGCGCTCTTCTTGGTACTTCTTCCATTCGATGAGGGGTTTTTTATCTCGCCCAACAGGTATGACTGACAAGCCAAGTTCAGCGTAGTGTAAAGCAGCTTCTAAGATTTGATTATTTGTTTCCATATTATTTTGTTCCATTGTTTTTTTCTTCCCGCTTTAAGCGGAGGTTTATATTTGCGAGTGTGAGGTAATAATTCATCACGCCATTGAGTATTTCTTCGACTTCATCCTTCGTACGCCCCTCAAATGCCCCATACTTATCGAATGGCTTTCTCAAACGCTCAAATTGTTCTGGCTTGAGGCGCATATTATTTGAAGGCGTAAAGGCGATTCTTCAGAAGACGAAAGTTATTGAACAGCGTTTGAATCGGGACGTTTACATTCTTGTCTTCCCAAAAATCCGCGATTGCTCGTTCGACCTCTTTCGAGTTTGCGAATACGAAGTCAACTCGCTTTTCGCTCGTTCTCTCCAAACTAACCAGTTCGAATTGGAGAGTTACCAATAGCGCTGCGAGTCCTAAATCAGAAATTGCGACTTGGCTTTCTGTATTTGACTTCATACAGAAAACTTAACAGTCGCGTGCCGTAGCCGAACATAATCCGAAGGTAGTTTTTGAAACGAAAAAAGCAGCTCGTTTTGAGCTGCCTTACTCGAACTTGTCCACAGTATCTATGGTTATCTTAGGAGTATCTCTTTTTCAGCAGTAATTTTTATCTTTGGATTCAATCGGTAGCCACTGTTTTGTTTTGCTTGTATCAATTTTTCCTTACCTAAACCGAGCCGATTTAAGGCAATGCGATTTATCTTGCCAATTTCGGCTCTCAAGTATTGAGGGTCTTTTTCCAGCGATAGCGCAATCATTTGGGTTGATTCTTCATAGCTACGATTCGGGTTTTTGATGAAGTAAAGAATCAACTTTAATGGCTCTTTGTTTTGGAGTAGTGGGTAGCAATATGATTTTTTGGGCTCTTTATATAAATCGCCGTCATTATCAAGAAAAAGCTGTATAGCAACATCTTCCTTCGCTTTGCTTGAGCGAGCACTCTTTTTTGAGGGCTGCGCAAGCTGTTTTAGGATGTCCGACTTAATGAGTATGTGATACGCCTCAAATGCTTGAACAACCCCCTCAAACTTCTCTTTGGGCTCTTTTGTATCAACTTCCGTGAATGACACAGTGCCACTTTGTTTATCTATATCGTTATGTCCCCAGCAACGATGATAATTCTGGACAGCCCCACTCTTTGTGAGAATTGATAAAGCAATCTTGACGTCGTGATGCCCAAAGCTCTTTTGCTCAAAGTATTTCACGGGTACGCCAACTGACTCATCTCCACTGGCAAGGTAGTGCTGCTGGATGATGTCGGCAATAGCTTGGATGTCTTTTTCTTGTGTTGTGGTTGCCATATCCATTTCCATATAAAATCATTTTATCACAAGTGTACACATTTGCACAGTTACAAAAAATGCGGTAAACTGTTCTTGTATGCGCAAACCCAAACAACCAAAAGAAGAACGAGATTTTTATACTCTCCGTGAAGTAGCCGATAAGTTAAGAGTCCATCCACGAAGCATCCTTCGCTATATTGAAGATGAGCGGCTACACGCAATAAAGATTGGTTACTGGCGAATCCCTAAAGAATCCTACGAGAAGTTTCTTCGGGACAACGCTAACTTCCAAGTCGAGGTAGCAAAATTTCGGAGAAAAAAGAAGTAAGCCCTAATTTGAAATGGATATGGATACATCAAAAAAGAATCACAAAAAAGTAAATCTCACCTCCTCAAATCTTTCCGAGGAGAAGTTAGTGGAGTTGCACAAAGTCCTCCCCGAAGCATTTAGTGAGAATAAGATTGACTGGGACAAACTCCGAGCCGTTCTTGGTAGTGCGATTGATGAACGAATCGAGAAGTTTAACTTTTCTTGGGCTGGCAAAAGTAACGCCATCAAGAATGTCTTGATTCCAAGCAAAGCTACGCTTCGTCCCGTCAAAGATGAGAGCGTGAAGTTCGATGAAAGTGAGAACCTCTTTATTGAAGGCGACAATCTTGAAGTCCTCAAACTTCTTCAGAAGGCATACTTTGAGCAGGTAAAAATGATATACATTGACCCTCCATACAACACTGGCGGCGACTTTGTGTATCACGATGATTTCTCCGCGCCTCTCTCAAATTACCTCAAGCAAACAGGACAGAAAGACGGGAACGGTGCGAGCTTGACCACGAATCGAGAAACAAGCGGACGTTATCACAGCGATTGGATTTCAATGATGTATCCGCGCCTTAAGTTGGCGTGGAATCTACTACGCGATGACGGCATTATTTTCGTAAGCATTGACGATAACGAAGCTCACCATTTGCGAATGATAATGGACGAAGTGTTTGGTGAAGAAAACTTTAGAAATGCAATTTTTGTTTCAAGAGTAAAAAAGAATATCCAAGAAACTGACACAGTAAAAGCCCTCAATCAAGGGGTAGGTTACATTTTATGCTACGCAAAAAGCGACGCTACTTTAGTAGTGCCTCCTAAAAAGTATCAAAAGAAGGAGGAACGATGGCACGCATTTGATGCGCCAGGGGTGCGACCAACAATGGAATACGAATTATTTGGGCAGAAGCCGCCGACAGGTAGGCATTGGATGTATGAGAAGGAAAGAGCAATGACAATGATTGATGCTGGCGATTTGCGTTTATCTCCGAATACTAGTAAGCCGCAATATAGATTACCCGCAAGCGAAGAAACTAATCTTGATACCAACTGGACGGATGTTATTGAATCGGATTCAACTTGGATAAAAAATGGTGGCAAGAATCCTAAACTTATCCAAAGGATGCTTCAAGTTGTTAATGATAAAAACGCTCTCGTGCTCGATTTTTTTGCTGGTTCTGGTTCAACGGCGGAAGCAGTGTTGGAGCAAAATTACGCTGACACGGGTTCAAGAAAGTTTATTTTAGTTCAGTTGCCAGAGGTAGTTGATGTGAAAAGCCCAGATTATAAATCTGGGCATAATACCGTCGCAGATATTGCCAAAGACCGCCTCAAACAGATTGAGGCAACTTTCAAGACATTCAAACTTGCTGAATCTAACTACCCTGAAAATGCTTTTGAGTTTGACCCCACAAAATCCGAGGAGGAGAACAAGAAGACATTTGAAAGTTATCTCGCAAAAGCCAAGCAAGCTAAACTGTTTGATGATACCAAAGCCGTTGATATGGTTTATGAGAACATTGTCAAAGAAGGGCTTTCTCTGAACTCTAAAGTCAACGAAACTAAACTTGGGAAGAATGATGTTTATGTTGTTTCCGATGGCGAGAAACGACTTTTGGTATGCCTCGACAAGAAGATTGACGATAAGACCGTAAGCGAACTAACGGGCAAGAATTATAAAGGGAAGGTCTTTATTTGCTTGGATAGTGCCCTCGATGACAGCGCTAAAGCAAATCTTGGGCTGAACGTGGAATTAAAAACAATATGAAGTTTAAGTTTGATGCCAACCAAGATTTTCAGATTGAAGCAATCAACGCTATCGTTGATGCTTTTGAAGGACAAGAGAAAGCAACGGCAAGTAAAATAATTGCTGGGAGCGGACTTTTGGGCATCTATCCAAACTACCTCACGCTCTCCCAAGAGGAGATTCTTAATAACGTTCACAAAGTGCAGGAGCGTAACAAGATTACCAATGGTGGCGTGGTTGATGACTTTGACTTTTCGATTGAGATGGAAACGGGCACGGGTAAAACCTATGTTTATCTCCGCACCATTTTTGAACTCAACAAACGCTTTGGATGGAAAAAGTTTATTATCTTAGTTCCTTCTGTCGCCATCCGCGAAGGGGTTATGAAAGCGCTCCAAATTACCAAAGAACATTTTGCCGAGCTATACGATAACGTCCCATATCGCTTCTATGAATACCAATCAAAAAATATCTCACAGGTAAAACATTTCGCCGACTCAAGCAACATCAACATAATGGTGATGACAGTTGGAGCGTTCAACAGCGATAAGAATGTGCTTTACGCCGCGCGAGACCAGATGCAGGGTGAGCAACCGATAAGTTTTATCCAAAAGACCAATCCAATTCTGATTCTTGATGAGCCGCAGAATATGGAGGGCGAAGCAACAAAAGAGGGACTCAAAAACTTTAACTCGTTATTCCGCCTTCGCTATTCTGCAACGCACCGTAATCTCTACAACTTGATGTATCAGCTCACACCCTTTGATGCTTACCAACTGGGACTGGTGAAGAAGATTGAGGTGTATTCTGTTACTGACGATGACACGGGCATATCCCGTCCCTACCTTAACCTATCATCTGTTGCGGCAGGCAAAGTTATTAAGGCGAAAGTTGAAGCAATAGCGAAAGACGCGAGCGGCAACCCTAAAAAGAAGCGCCTAATGCTCAAGCAAGGTGATGACTTGGCGCAGAAGACCAATAACGATGTGTATGAGGGTTACATCGTGGAAGCGCTTGATGCAGATGCTCCCGACATCGGGCAGTTTGGCAAGATTCGTTTTCGTAACCATATCGAAATTAAGCAGGGCGAAGGAATCGGAGGTAACCGCGAACAAGTAATGCGTGAGCAGATTGAACAAACCATACGCCGCCATTTTGAAAAGCGGGAGCAGTTGCGAGAGATGGACATTAAAGTGCTCTCTTTGTTCTTTATAGACAAAGTTGATAATTATGTTCAATCAGACGGCTACATTCGCAAAACATTTGTTAAAGAGTTCAATCGCCTCAAAGATGAATACAAACTGAAGGCGCTGGATGCTGACCACGTGCACAAGGGTTATTTCGCCAAGCGCGGCGAAGAATATCTTGAAAGAGAATCAAGTATTGCCGAGAACCAAGAAGCATACGAGCTGATAATGAAAGACAAGGAGCGGCTTCTTTCTTTTGATGAGCCAACCGAGTTTATCTTCTCTCACTCCGCGCTCAAGGAGGGGTGGGACAATCCAAACATTTTCAATATCTGCACACTACGGGAAACCATCTCAACCATTCGCAAGCGGCAAGAGATTGGACGCGGTATGCGTCTATGCGTCAATCAGGACGGCGAGCGCGTCTTTCTAAAAAACGTCAATTTGCTCTCCGTTGTTGCCAATGAAAGCTACGCAGAGTATGTTGGGCAACTCCAAGGCGAGTTGGTTGAGGATGGCATCTACAAAGCCCCGCCGTTGCCTTATAACGCCAAGCGTAAGCATACAGTGAAGCTCAAGAAAGGTTTTGATAAGGACAACGACTTTAGTGCCATCTGGGAGCGTATATCGAAGAAGACGAGGTATTTTGTGAAGGTAAACAGTGAGCGCCTTGTTGAGAGTTGCGCCGCAAGGATTCAACAATTAAGAATTGCCAAGCCGCAAGTTCGGGTTGAGCGTGCTGGTGTTGATATTGGCAAAGGCGGAGTTACGGCACGAGTTATTGGCACAAGAGCCGAAGACCTAAGTCAAATGAGCCGAGTCATTGATTGTGTTGAGCTGATTAAGAACGAAACTAAACTGACGCGTCAAACTGTTGCCGCGATTCTTACTAAAGCTAATAACGTTAGTGCGTTTCTAAATAACCCTGAAAGATTTTGCTTTGAAGTATCACGCATCATCAAAGAAGGATTGCTCAAGGATTATGTTGACCAAGTTCGTTATGAAATTGTTTCCGACAATTACTCTGTAAGCCAATTCGAGCACATTCCAAGCTACAAGGACGTAATTCAGCCCGTGAAGAACTCCATCTATGACGCGGTGGTGTATGACTCTGATGTTGAAAAGAATTTCGCGGTTGAACTGGACAGCGACGAGCGTATTAAACTGTTCATCAAGTTGCCTAACTGGTTCAAAGTTGAAACTCCCGTTGGCGGCTACAATCCCGACTGGGCAATCGTTACTGCCAAACGCGACTTGCAGGGGAATGAAGAAAGGGAGCGCGTTTATTTTGTGATTGAAACGAAGGGCGATATTGGTAATCTCCGACCATCTGAACAAGCCAAAATCAGTTCTGCCAAGAAGCATTTTGAAGTCATTGAAGTGAAATACAAGGAAGTCGAGAGTTACCAACAATTTATAAGTCAATCTTTAGCAAACTAATATGGCACTCTTTCAAATCAAAAGTAAGAAAGCCCATCAAGTTCCAGTTGACCTTCGCCAATTTAAGGACGAAGCGGCTTTGCGAGATTTTTTTGCAGAAAATCTTGAAAGTTTGCTGGGACTGCGCTTTTTAGGAAATGAGTATAAAACAAAGGATGGACGCATTGATACGTTGGCGATTGATGAGACGGGCACACCAGTCATTATCGAATATAAGTGGGGAGAAAAGGATAACATTCTATCCCAAGGACTTTTCTATATTGATTGGCTCAAGGAAAATAAGCGTCTATTTGATTTATTAGTAGCAGATAAACTCGGTAAGGAAAGCAAGGTTATTTGGGACAGTCCTCGACTTATACTCATTGCCCAAGGTTTTGACCGTTACACTCTTTCGGCAGCGCGCCAAGTAAAAAACAGTGTCGAATTGATAAAGTACACTCCATACAGCTCCGATATTTTGTTCTTGGAAACAATGTATAGCTCCGAGACAGTAAAGCCTGTTGCCGAAACTACAAAGAGAAAAGAGGAGGGGGCTTACAATGTTGATTACCATTTGAGTAATGTTAACGACGACGTTAAGGCAATTTTTTATGCGTTGCAAGAAGAAATAAAGAAATGGGCGAACGTCGAAGAAAAAGCAGACCAAAAAGTAGGTATTACCTACCGTACCACAAAGAGTTTTGTGCGCTTTGAGTTCGGCAAGAGCTATATAGACGTTTTAGTACGAGATTCCCGTTATGACCACAAAATTGACCCGAAAGGGATGATAAAAGATATTAGCTCCTTTGAATGGGGCTACAAAGGAAGAATCAAATTAAAATCCAAAGACGATGTGTCATACGTTTTGGATTTGATAAGGCAGTCCTATGAATCAACGTTATGAAAATTTCAAGAGTATTTATTAAAAACTTCAAGTCATTTAAGTCCGAGCGAATTGATTTTTTGGATTTAATGGCTTTCATCGGAGAGAATAACGCTGGGAAGTCCAATGTCTTAAAAGCGCTGGACTTATTTTTTAGTGATACGAAAAAACTTGATGCTCATTTTTTTAATGATTGTGGTGAGAAGACTATCATCCAAGTTTGGTTTCGTGATTTGAACGCGGAAGCAAAAACTACTTTTGGAAAATATCTACTGGAAGACGGAGAGACTGTTATAATTCGTAAAGAGTATTTCTTTGAAGGTGAAGAAACGCAACGATTGTTTGCAGTTATCTTGGAAGAAAAGTTTGAAAACGAAAAAGATAAAAAGGACGCGGTTGAAATTACAGATAAAGAAGAAATTGAACCGTTCACATCTACCGATAAAAAGTATTTCTGGAAGCCCAAACCTTTTGGTTGGGCACAAGTTGCAAATGGATACTTACCAGACTTTCTCTACGTTCCAGCCGTTAAGGATGTTAAGGAAGAGGCAAAAATAACCGAGAAGTCCAGATTTGGGCAGATAATCAACGCTATGCTTAGTAGTGTTTTGCAAGATGCGGAACTTAAAAAGGTCAACGAGCAATTTACGAAATTATTGATGGGAGAAAACGATGCACAAGATGGCAGAATCGCCCAACTAAAAGAGTTCGAGACAATGTTGAGCGAGAAACTCTCCGCACATATGAAAGGCACAACAATAAAGCTCGATGTAACGCCACCGAGCTTGAAAGATGTCTTTCAATCTGGGACAAAGATAATGGTGGATGACGGTATTTCTACTGCAATAGAAAATAAAGGGCACGGAATGCAGAGGTCGGTAATTTTTGTAATCTTTCGAGCTTACGCTGACTTACTCAAGAAGGAGCAGGGTGAAAAAGCAAAAGCGCTGATTTTTGGGATTGAAGAGCCTGAACTTTACTTACATCCACAGATGCAACGGGCGATGTTTGCCTTGCTTAAAGAAATTACTAAAACAGACCAAGTAGTTTTTACTACACACTCCAGCTTCTTTGTTGATATGGGTGAGTACAAATCAATCGGCATCGCAGTAAAGAACAACCTTGAGATTGGAACTAAGATTATTCAATATCAGAAAGATATTTTTGCAGTAGAAGAGGAGAGGAAAAACTTTAAGCTCTTGAATGAGTTTGACCCAGAACGCAGTGAGATGTTTTTTGGTAAAAAAGTAGTCTTGGTTGAAGGTGATACTGAAAAAGTTGTTTTGCCACTTATTGCCCAGAAAGTAAAACCAGAATATCTTTTTTATGATTACGGCATAACTATCGTGGAATGCGGCAGCAAAGATGCAATACCATTTTTCTCGAAGGTTCTAAACGCTTTTAAGTTTCCCTATGTAGTTATTTATGACAAGGATACGGACAATCAAGCAAGTAGTCAGAAAATTGAAGACGAGGTGAATTTATCCGAAGGACTCGGCAGCATAGAAGTTCTTGACCCAAATTTTGAAAAGGTTTGCGAAAATGGCGGAGTAGTTATTCCTGCTGGTGGCAACAAACCATTTAAGGCATTCAAGACGTTTAAGGACATTGACGTTGCCAGCATTCCTACAAGATTGAAGGAGATTGTAGAAAAAATATTCTCATAATCAATAAAGCAAATCTGCCCCTGTGTAGTTTGAAAAGAGCCTCTGGGTTTTGACGTAAAAAGAACCGAGAGAAACGAGGGCACCCCCCTTTTCTTTATCCCGCCATAATCCCAGTCAATCCTGTTATACAGGAGTTAAACCTGCTACTTGTCCTCCCCGTAGCAGTAGGGGCATATTCAGGACAATGGATGCTACGTCATAAACGATTAACCAGAAGGTAAACAAGGCACTGTTTTATGGAGTACCATTAGCGAGTTTGGGTGTATAGGGATGGCACTAAATAGTTACCCACTGGTATGTTCGTATCAGTACGGTATTGTTACGTACCAGTCAGAACGTATGTCATTGAATTGAGTATCAGATTTTGGTAAAATACAAGTATGAAAAAGTCCCTCATTCCACTTATCGCTATAATGTTATTTGCATTAAGCTCAAACATTGTTTCCGCACAGGGAATGATGAGAAATGTTGCGATTGATTCGGATGACCATACCGCTCGCGAGGAAGCCGAGGGCAAAATCGTTTGGGAGAAGTTACAAGCCAAGCAGACCACTTGTGCTGATTTGTCTGATGAAGATTTTGGGGCGCTGGGCGAATACTTTATGGGGCAGATGATGGGTGATGCCCACGCCTCAATGAACGCTATGATGACGCGGGTGCACGGCGAGGAAGGCGAGGAGCAGATTCACGTAGTGATGGGCAAACGTCTATCTAGTTGCGATACCTCCGCAACATTCCCAGTAGGAACTATTGGCTGGATGCCGATGATGCAGATGATGTGGGGAGGGTGGTCGTCTCCCCTCGGTTTTAATCAGTCAAACAATTCTATGATGAACTTTGGATTTACGCCTTTCGGTAGTTTCGGCTGGATTTTTATGATTCTATGGTGGGTGCTGATAATCGCGGGTATTGTGGCACTTATAAAATGGCTAACAAATCAAAATAAGGGCAGTGGCTCGAAATCAGCACTCGACATCCTCAAAGAACGCTACGCCCGTGGCGAGATTGACAAGAAAGAGTTTGAGGAACGCAAAAAAGACATTTCCTAAACCTGACTATGAAATTGGGAATCATCCTACAATCCAATAACCCAGAACATATCTGGAATACGCTTCGCTTGGGCATTACCGCATTGAAAACGGGGCATTCGGTTCAAATCTCTCTTATGAGTGAGGGTGTTGAGATTGAAGACATCCACGACACAGAACAGTTTGACATCTCCAAGAAACTGCAAGAGTTTAAAGACCTCAAGGGTTTTGTTGCCGCGTGTGAGACCTGCCTAAAAATCCGCTTAAAGTCCGAGAGCAAAGTGTGCCCAGTTACTACTATGAGCGACTTGGTAAAAATGATTGAGGAATCAGATAAGGTGTTAGTGTTTGGATAGGATGCCGAGCGACGAAGTTTATATAAAAATACTCCAACTGGTATAGGGCATCCCCGCCGCGAATAAAAAACTCGAAAGGAAAACACGTACCACCCAAATTCAAAAAGAGAGAACGGCTGGCGCTCCCTCTTCATAATGCGGCACAATTCTGCTAAACTCTGTTATACGAGGCAGGGATACAGTTTTATTGAACGATAGCCAGCAGGCTTCTCATCTGCCCAAGAGAAACGCTGGGATAAGGGAACATTTCCTCCCATCTGATGGTTCGTAAGCTATCCCTCCAAGTGCACAAATGGTATACTGACCATAGATGGTTAGGATTTACTAGCTAACTACTTTTATATATGGCAGAGAAAAAAGAAAAACCGCTCGGTATCGTGACCCACTGGTACGACAAGCTGGGGGTCGCTGTGGTAAAGCTCTCGGGCAAACTCAACAAGGGCGACAAAATAAAAATAAAAAGGGGGGAGGAGGAGTTTGAGGAAGTTGTTGGGTCGTTGCAGATAGATCATAAGGATGTCGCCTCCGCAAAAAAAGGCGATGACGCGGCAATGAAGCTCTCTCAGAAAACCAAAGAGGGGGCAGAGATTTTTGCCGTAAAATAATTCCACATGAGGCTTTTTATTGCTCCGGCGCTGATCTCACTTTCGGCACTTGTTGCAATATTTTTTTGGGGCGGATGGCCCGCCTTTCTATTGGTGGCTCTGCTCTCGTTACTTGAAGTGACGCTTTCGTTTGACAACGCGGTTGTGAATGCAAAGGTACTCGCGCAGATGAGCCCCGCATGGCAGCGGCGTTTTTTGACCTGGGGTATCTTGATAGCGGTTTTTGGCACTCGTCTTATCTTGCCCGCAATTATTGTTGGGCTTGCCGCGTGGATATCGCCGCTTGCGGCTGCTGAACTCGCTCTCAATGACCCGGAAGCATATGGCCGTTTGATGGAAAACGTAGCACCGGCTATCAGCGCCTTCGGCGGAGTCTTCTTGCTTATGGTGGCACTGAAATATTTCTTTGATGTCAGCAAACATGTGCACTGGATAGCCTGGATTGAACGCCACTTGGTCCGCTGGGGCAGGGTTGAGGCAATTGAGCTTGCACTTGCGCTTGCCACCCTACTCGGACTGTCGTATTTGGCAGAAAATCAGGCTACAGTTTTGTCTGCGGGCTCAATCGGCCTCCTCACCTTTGTGATTATGCAGGGAATTACCTCTACTCTTGACGTGAAAGCCGGCACCATTGTCTCCAGCGGTGCAGTGCTTTTTATCTACCTCAACATCCTCGATTCCGCCTTTTCGCTCGACGGTGTTGTAGGAGCTTTCGCACTCACAACCGCCATTCCTATTATTTTTGTGGGTTTGGGTATAGGCGCATATTTCGTGCGCTCTATCACGGTGTATTTGGTACGCAAGAAAACCTTGAACGCTTTGCGCTATCTTGAGCACGGCGCGCATTGGGCGATATTCGGCCTCGGACTTTCTATGCTTACCGGCATTGTGGTGCATGTACCGGAGATATTAACCGGCCTGATTGGTTTGGTGTTTGTTTCCCTCGCGTATGTCTCTTCCCGCCGAGCCATTAGGTCGTAATTATGTTATAAAAGCAGGGCTCGGGCTGTTTTAGTATGGTGGCTATGGTGTAACGGTTAACACTGGAGCTTGTGGAGCTCTCGATCAGGGTTCGATTCCCTGTAGCCACCCACGGATATGATAGGTAAAACCCGAGGACTTTTTGCAGAATTTAAAAGCTTTGCCATCAAGGGCAATGTTTTGGAGCTTGCGATCGCGGTTGTTATCGGTGGCGCATTCGGAAAGATTGTAAGCTCTCTTGTTGCGGACATAATTACGCCACTTATGGCTATGGTGTCCGGTGGCGCGGAGGTTAAGCACCTTGCGTGGACTCTCAGACAATCCTCTGGGCTGGATCCGGCGGTCGTACTTAACTACGGAATGTTCTTGCAAAATATTTTTGACTTTCTTGTTATTGCGCTCTCAATATTTATGGTATTTAAGCTACTTTCCGTAGCGCGACAACGTCTCTTCCGACTCGGACAAGCAGATACGCCGCAGTATGAAAAAACTCCGCAAGAGAGGCTGCTTGAAGAGATCCGCGATTTGCTCACGCGACGGAAATAGCGTACTCTTTGTAAATGCCCGAACTTAAAAAACTCGACATTTCTCCCTCCATCGCAATCATTCTTGCCGGCGGACTCATTGCTGGAGCAATTTTCTTTACGAGCTACTATCCTTCAGGTCAAATTACTGCACCGGTTGATGCCGCAGGCAAGGTGGCTGCGGTTTCTATTCGTGCACCGGGGGCTACGGACCACCAGTATGGCTCTCTGACAGCACCGGTGGTTATGGTCGAGTATTCTGACTTTCAGTGCCCGTACTGTGCACTCATTCACGCAACACTCAAAAGAATTGTAGATGAATCAAATGGAGAAATTGCATGGGTGTACCGGCATTTTCCGCTCGACAGCATCCACTCGCAAGCAACTCCCGCCGCGCTTGCTTCTGAATGCATCGCCGAGCAGTTGGGAGAGAAGGGTTTCTGGGAGTTTGCCGAAAAGATATTTGCAAATCAAAAAAGTATGAGCGCCGCCTACTACACACAAGTTGCAGGCGAGCTTGGTGCTAACACAACAACGTTCAACGCTTGTGTTGCTTCACAAAAACACGCTTCAAAAATCGATACCGACGCGCAGGAAGCGTTTGATAACGGCGGCAATGGCACTCCTTTCACCGTCGTGGTAAGCGGCGGCAAACAGGTGCCTTTCTCTGGGGCGCTCCCGTATGCCCAAATCATGGCGGTAATAAAGAACGTTCAAGGCCGTCAATAGAATCACGGCATTATTAATAGATAATTCATCTTTAGTTATATGGAAGGGTTGCCTTTTGTAGGTCAGACAGGCGAGCGTCTGCGCACCGCGGTTTTGGTCGTGGTCATTTTGCTCGCCCTATTTTTGGGGGTGAAGGTGCTCGCAGAATTTAAAAGCCTGCGTTATATCGGCGCGGGGCTCCAGGCGACCAACACGATAAGTGTTTCGGGTTACGGCGAAGTGTTTGCCGTTGCTGACATTGCGGAATTTTCTTTTACGGTTTCCTCGCTTAAACCGACAGTTGCAGCAGCGCAGGAGGATGCAACACAAAAAATAAACGCGATTACTTCCTACCTTGAAGATGCGGGGATAGACGAAAAAGATATCAAAACGATAGATTACAATGTGTATCCGCAATACGACTATCAGAGTACTGTTTGCCCCCAGTCGACGACTGGTGCCGCTATTTACTGTCCCCCAGGCAGACAGGTGTTGCGAGGCTACGAGGTACGCCAAACGACGCAGGTTAAGGTACGCGATACCGCAAAAGCGGGAGATCTTTTGACCGGCGTTGGAGAGAAGGGTGCCACGGAAGTTTCCGGCCTCAACTTCACCTTCGATGACCCAAACGCTATGCAAGACGAGGCGCGTAATGAGGCAATTGCCGACGCTAAGAAAAAAGCAGATGTTCTTGCCCGTCAGCTCGGTGTTCGGCTGGTGCGGGTTGTCGCGTTCAACGAGGACGGTAATTACCCGAGCCCCATGCCTTACTACAAACTTGACTCGGCAGTTGGCATGGGCGGGGCAGAGCCCGCACGAGCGCCCGAGATATCAGTCGGCCAAAACAAAGTCACCTCAAACGTCTCCGTCACCTACGAAATCCGGTAATTGACTCACGAAAAGAGTTGGAGTAGTATAAGAGAAAGCCCCCGGGAGGGGTTTTTTCTTAGGCAAAAACAATATGTTTAATTACTTCAAAGAAGTCCGCGCCGAGATGAAGCATGTCTCTTGGCCAAGCTATCGGCAAACGATCACGTACACAATTGTCGTTATTGCGGTTTCGCTTGCAACCGCAGTGTATCTTGGCCTGTGGGATTACTTGTTTGCCGAGCTCGTTAAACTAATTATTTAAATTTATCTATAGAATGTTTCACATTATATAATCGTCGCTCACTCGGAAATTAAAATGAATTTTATTTCACTCATTCGCTAGATTATGGCAAAGCAAGATACATCGGTAGGGAGAGCTTGGTACGCGATACATACCTATGCTGGATATGAGAACGCGGTGGCGCGCAACCTAAAGCAGCGTATCGAATCACTCGGACTTACGGATAAGATTTTCAATGTTGTGGTACCGACCGAGCGGACCATTAAAATCAAAGGCGGACGCCGGGTGGAGGAAGAAGAAAAAGTCTATCCTGGCTACGTACTTGTCGATATGATTGTGGACGACCAATCCTGGTATGTGGTGCGCAACACTCCACGGGTGACCGGCTTTGTGGGTAGCGGCGTCAATCCTGTGCCGCTCAAGCAAGAAGAGGTAGATGTGCTTCTCGGCCGCATGGCGCAGACCGAAGGATCAGTCAAACACGCCATAGACCTCTCGGCGGGAGATGCCGTGTTGATCGTTGACGGGCCGTTTAAGGACCTTGATGGCAAGGTGGGGGAGGTAGACGAGAGTCGTGGCAAGGTAAAGGTGTTGGTTGCAATGTTCGGCCGCGAAACTCCGGTTGAATTGGACTTTTTGCAGGTGAAGAGAATTTAAACGAGCGAAGCAACTTTAAATTCCTTCATCCCGAGGATTTGCGAGGGATAGGAGAGAATCCGTTGCAAAATAACAATTTTTAAGTAAGATACCAGTACATGGCCAAAAAGATAGTCAAAAAAATAAAGATAATTGCGGCTGGCGGTGCCGCGGTACTCACCCCCGCGATGGGGCAGGTTTTGGGGCCTGCGGGCATCAACATCGGTGAATTTGTGAAGAAATTCAATGAGGCAACCAAAGAACTCCGGGGAGACATGATCCCCGCGGAAATTTCCGTATACGAGGATCGCTCGTATGACTTTGTCTTGAAAACTCCTCCGACCTCGGGACTCATACTTAAGGCATTAGGTAAAGAAAAAGGTTCGGGCCGCCCGAATACCGAAAAAATCGGCTCGCTCACGAAAGCACAGGTAAAAGAAATCGCAGAAAAGAAAATGCGCGATCTTAACGCCAACGATTTGGATGCGGCAATAAACATTGTCGCCGGCTCCGCCCGCTCAATGGGCGTAGACGTGAAATAGAAAACGTCTATTTCTCCAGTATTACAAAGCGATATTTGAATGCCTGATGCTCTCCGATAAACCCGGAGAGTTTTTTTGTAAACAATTTTTCATATGGCGGGAAAAACGCGTCCGCTTCTCCTTCTACATCAATAAGCGTCAAATAGAGCCGGTCGGCTTTGGGGAGCAACTCTTCGAATACCTGTGCGCCTCCGATCACAAAAACTTCTTTCTTGTCGAGTTCTTCCGCTTTTTTTATTGCTTCGTCGAGCGAGTGAGTGACTATCACTCTTTCATGCTTCCATGCTTGGTTTCTTGTAATAACAATATTGGGGCGGTCAGGGAGCGGCTTGCCGATAGACTCAAAGGTTTTGCGCCCCATTACAATGGGGTGCCCCAGAGTTGTCGCTTTAAAATATTTCCAGTCTTCGGGGATATGCCACAGAAGTTTGTTCTCCCTCCCCAGCTCCCGGTTTTTCCCGATAGCGGCGATGAATGAAATTCGCGCCATTTGTCTACTGTACTGCCACGGGCTAAGATAAGGCAATGCAAGCATTTGAGGTTGAGGTGAAGTCGCTCCTGGGAAGTGTGGAAAGGGCGGAAACCCTGCGCCGCCGCATGCGCGAAATTGACGCGGGCACAAAACTCACGTCAAAAAATGTTCAACTCAACCATTATTTTGTGGGCGGTGATCTCACAATGCTCCCTGCGTTGCTCGGAGGCCATCTTCCGCCAAAGGCCCTCGCTAAACTTCAGGATCTTGTGTCCCGTGCTAAGGACTTCTCTTTGCGTACGCGGGAAAAGGATGGCACGATCCTCTTGGTTCTTAAGGCCTCTGTCGGGGATGACACGAGCGCTAATGGTGTTGCGCGTATGGAATTTGAGGAGGGGGTTACACTATCGCTTGCCGTGCTTGATGAGTTAATACAGAAGGCGAATTTTCGCTACCAGGCAAAATGGTCTCGACAGCGCGAAGAATACCTTTGCAGGGGAGTTGCGGTGTGCCTTGATAAAAATGCAGGGTACGGATGGCTTGCAGAATTTGAGAAGGTAGTGGCAGACGAGACGCAGGTGGATGCGGCACGCAAGGAAATTCGCACTCTCATACGCGAGTGTGGCGTTGAAGAGCTCCAGCAGGACCGTCTTGAGAGAATGTTTTCCTTCTATAACGCCCACTGGCCTGATTACTACGGAACGGATAAGATATTCACTATTGCTTGACGTATGATGCTATCCGACGTAGATATTAAAAAAGCAGTTATAGCGGGGAGGATTACACTGACTCCTTTTGACGAGAAGCGTTTACAGCCGGCAAGCTACGACATTTTGCTCGCCAACACATTCGTCATAAACGACCCTCACTCTACAACCAACATCGACCCGGTTAAGAAAATATTTCCAAAAACCCGGGAAGTCGTAGTGCCGGACGACGGAATTTTTGTGTTGCATCCGGGCGTCTCGATACTCGGTTACTCCAAAGATTATTTTGGTTCGGACGACTATCTGATAGAGGTAAACGGGAAATCATCACTCGCTCGCATCGGCCTTTTGGTACACAACTCCGCAGCACTCATAAACCCCGGCCACTTCCTCAATGTTGCGCTGGAGTTATGCAACCTCAACAACGTCCCAATTATCTTGCGTCCCAATATGGCAATAGCACAGCTCACTTTTTCTGAGCTCTCTTCTCCCCCTAAACAAAATTATAAAGAGACGGGCAGATACTCCACAGACAACATAAAAGGATATGTACCTCCGAAGAAAAAGAAATGACTATGGCACGTCATCCCGAAGACCAGTATCTTGACCTGCTTCGGGCGACTCTCAAGGGAGAGGAACAGGTGGATAAAGGAACTGGTGTCAAAACGTATAGCGTCTTTGGCGCGCAGATGCGTTTTGATCTTTCAAGAGGGTTTCCGCTCCTGACAACCAAAAAGGTGTATTGGCAGGGTGTCTTGCACGAGCTCTACTGGTTTCTCTCGGGGAATAGCAATATTAAATACCTGGTTGATAACAACGTGCACATCTGGGATGACTACCCGTACAAAATGTATTGCGAAAAGTATGGCAACAAGCTTACCAAAGAGGACTTTATAGAAAAAATTAAAAACGACCCACTCTTTGCCAAAGAGTACGGCGAACTCCCTCATATTTATGGAGAACTCTGGCGCCGTTGGCCTGCCAAAGACGGACGGGGGGTAGATCAGCTCCAATGGGTGGTTGACGAGCTCCGTAAGGATCCTGATGCTCACAACACGCTCGTGACTTCTTGGGACCCGCAATATCTCTATGCAATGGCAAAAAAAGGGGAGGGGGCACGCTTCCCTATTTGCCATAATCTCTACCAGGTCAATATCAAAAACGGCAAGGTATGCTTGCAGTTGTATCAGCGAAGCGCCGACATTTTCCTCGGTGTTCCCTTCAATATTGCGAGCTACGCACTTTTGACCATCGTTCTTGCAAAAATTCTCGGCCGCGAGGCGGGAGAGTTTGTACATACCTTCGGTGATTTTCATATCTACGAAAACCATATTGATGCGGCAAAAGAACAGCTTGAGAGGAAACCAAAAAATTTCCCGACCGTGAGTTTTACTCAAGACTTCGACTCGCTAGAAAGTTTCAAAGCCGATTTTGTACAACTTGAGAATTATGATCCGCACCCCCTAATCAAAGCTCCCTTTACCGTTTCCGGCGGGTACAATAAGAAACTCCACGGTGCTTAATATGTACGACTTTATTAAAAAACAAGACAAAGAGCTTTTCCGCGCGCTTGAGGCGGAGGAGAAGCGCCAGGCGGAGGGTATTGAACTCATTCCCTCCGAGAACATTGTTTCCAAAGCAGTGCGGGAGGCGATGGGCTCGTGCCTTACCAATAAATATTCAGAGGGGTACCCGCATGCGCGCTACTACGGCGGCAACGAAATAATTGATGAGGTAGAAGACCTCGCGCGCGAACGCGCGAAGAAGCTATTCAAGGTGCCACACGCGAACGTTCAGCCCTACTCGGGCTCCCCGGCTAACTTTGCCGTCTATCTCGCGACATGCGAGCCAGGGGACACCATTATGGGTCAGCTCTTGACCGCAGGCGGCCACCTGACCCATGGGTGGAAGGCGAACGCAACCAGCCTCTTCTACAAAGCTGTGCAGTACGGGGTAAAGCCCGACGGCTACCTTGATCTCAAAGAAATAGCCCGGCTCGCAAAAAAGAACAAACCGAAGCTCATATGGGTCGGGGCAACGGCCTACGTGCGGGAGTTCCCGTTCAAAGAGCTTGCAAAGATTGCAGATAGCGTTGGGGCGTACCTGGCCGCCGACATTGCTCACATTGCGGGTCTTGTTATTGCCGGGGCGCACAAGAGCCCAGTCCCGTACGCGCACATAGTGACGACAACAACACATAAGACGCTCCGCGGCCCGCGCGGGGGGATGATCATGGTGACGAGGAAGGGCCTCGCGAAGGACCCAGAGCTCGCGGCGAAGGTAGACCGTGCGATATTTCCCTACCTCCAGGGCGGGCCGCACAATCATACGACCGCGGGCATCGCAGTGGCGCTCCACGAGGCCTCCACCCCGAAATTTCGTGCGTACGGGGAGCGCGTTGTTAAAAACGCAAAAGCGCTTGCGGCAGAGCTTATGCGCCGCAAGATTGAACTTGTAAGTAACGGCACGGACAACCACATGATGCTTGTGAAGTGCGGCGCAGGCCGCGGCGCAATCCTCGAGATTGCACTTGACACGATTGGTCTCACGACGAACAAAAATACCGTTCCCCACGAACCCTCCTCGCCGTTTTACCCCTCGGGCATTCGCATAGGGACCCCTTCAGTAACTACACGGAATATGAAAGAGCGAGAAATGAAACTCATCGGAGGATGGATCGCCGAGGTTACAAAGATAACGAAAGACGAGGAGCTCCCGAAGGAAAAAAGTGAGCGCAAGGCATACCTCGCCAGCTTCAAAAAGCGCGCACATGCGGACAAGCAGCTTAAAAAATTGCGGAAGCAAGTCCTTACTCTCTGCAAAAAGTTCCCCATCCCCGACTCGTTTGTGTAGAAAAACCGGCGCGTTTTCACGCGCCGGCCGGTTTTTGATCAAGAAACCATCAAGAGGCGGACAACCGCATCCCGGATTTCGTCTGACACGTAGATAGAAATGTTCGGGTCTCCTTGGAGGGGCGTGCCAGGGTGGGGGATGTTCAAGTAACTCTCTTGCCGGATGAACCATCCTTGTATGGCAACATCGGCCCCGTAGAAATTGGCGAAACCATCCTGGCTCTCGGGCTCAAGGCCTTCGACTCGAAACGCGGTTCGAAGTCCGCGCTCGCTCATTACAACCTGTCCGCGGATATTGTCGTCCAAGTCCAACCTTGCGGCGCGATATTCGTGCAGAATATACCACTGCACCAACCACTCCTCCTGCGGCAAGATGCCGCTGTCTTTCCGTACGGCTAGAGGCACTTTCTTAATGGTGAGCCGAGCGATATTGCGATTCTCAATCACCAAGATTTTGTTGGCGAGACTTAGTTTTGGGCTCATCTTCCAGCCCTTTGCGTTCCACCACTTTTGCCAGTGGGGGTAGGGCTCCACTACCGCTTTTGCTTGGGGCACTTTCTCCTCCCGGGTCAGTCGTTCCAATCCGCCGCCATACTAGCACTGCGGTATAGTGGATGCAATGAGGGGGTTTTCTGAAAAGCTTTTTGTGCTGTGGCAGAAGTATGAGCACCATATCGGGGTTGCGGCGATTTTGGCGGGCTTCTTTTTTGATCTCATTATTGCCGACCGGCCTGATAGTATCCCCAACAACCTCCTGCTTCTTTCGTATCTTTTTATCGCGGGGGCGACTATCGTGCTTCTCAACATCCGCGCTTCGCACCACCGCGAAAGTGAGGACTCGTTTGAGAAGTTACTCATGTTGCTGATTCTCCAGTTTTGTTTCGGTGGTCTAGCGAGCAATCTTTTTGTGCTCTACGGCAGGAGCGGAACGCTTGCCGTAAACGCCTTGTTTGTCGGGCTCCTGGGGGTGCTTATTTTGGGAAATGAATTTTTTCGGGGCCGTTACGCGCTTTTGCGTTTTAATGTCGGGGTGTTTTATCTTCTCCTTCTGTCGTACTGCGTTATCGCGGTACCTACCTTCATCACACACTCGATAGGCCGATGGGAGTTTTTATTGAGCGGTTTGGTGAGTTTGGGAGTGGTCGCGATCTTTCTCGTTGCGGTTTCTGCAGTTGCGTTGCGCGACCGGGAAGAGCGGCTATCTGTTTTTGCCACCGTGGGAGGGATATTTATCGCATTTAATATCCTCTATTTTTTAAATATTATTCCACCAGTTCCGCTCTCGCTCAAAGATATAGGCGTCTACCATTCTGTTTTACCCCGCTCGAGTGGCGACTATGTAGCCTTGTATGAAAAACCCGGCCGGTTTGAGGTATGGAGAGCAACTGCAGAGACATTCAACGCTGCTCCCGGTGAAGGTGCGTTTTGCTTTTCTTCGGTGTTTGCTCCGGCTGATTTGAAGACGCCGGTCTATCACCGGTGGGAATACTACGACGAGGAAGCACGGGAGTGGCAGACGCGCTCACGCATCTCTTTTCCCATATCGGGAGGCAGAAGCGAAGGGTATAGGGGTTTTAGCACCAAGTACTCGCTCTCGCCCGGCCGCTGGCGCTGTGCAGTTGAGACCGAAGAGGGAGCCCTCATCGGCCGCGCTGCCTTTACTGTAGTAGAAACCGTCGCACCTCCGGCGCTCTCCACTAAAACCCTTTAGTAGCAAAAAGTGATACTCTTCTGATATGTTTCGCGACGCGATTGAGCAAGCAGTGCGGAAAGCTCTTGCTGATATAGGAGCGGGAGGAGCTCATTTTGTTGTGGAACGCCCGGCGCATATGGAGCATGGCGATTACGCGACCAACGCCACACTTGTTGCAAAAGTTGATCCGCATGCGCTTGCATCAAAACTCAAAATTGATGGAGTTGAAAAAGTTGAAGTGGTCGGCAAGTTTATAAACTTTTGGCTCTCTCGTGAAGCGCTTGTAAAAACGGTTGAGAATTTTGCGGTAGGGAAGTTGTCCGTAATCCCCTCACACGAAGGGAAAATAGCGATGGTTGAATACACAAGCCCAAACCTTTTTAAACCACTCCACATTGGAAATTTGGTAGGAAATGTCCTCGGTGAATCTATTGCCCGGCTACTTGAGCAAAGTGGCGCGACAGTTAAAAGAATAAATTATCCCTCGGATATTGGACTCACGGTTGCGAAAGGGGTATGGGGTTTGTGGAAGCACAAATTTGACCCAACTGACATAGCCCAATTAGGCAAAGCCTATGTCGCGGGCAACGTAGCTTATGAAGATGGCTCTGCCAAGGCGGAAATCGAGGGTATCAACAGAGCGCTGTATGAAAACTCAAATCCCGAATGGTCTGATTTGCGAAAAAAGGGGGTTGAAACATCACGCCGACACCTTGATGAGCTATGCGAGAAACTGGGGACCACATTTGATAAAGAATTTTTCGAAAGCGAATCAGGCCCTCTCGGTCGCGATATTGTCCGCACTCACATCGGCAAAGTTTTCGAAGAAAGTGAGGGTGCGGTTGTGTTTCGCGGAGAACATACTCGCGTATTTATAACTTCAGAAGGATTTCCAACCTATGAAGCAAAAGAAATAGGCTTATTTGAATTGAAAAACCGAACGTATCCTGATTTTGATATTTCCATAACAGTTACGGGGAGTGAGCAGAAAGATTATTTTAAGGTAGTATTTGCCGCGATTGAGAAGATTTTTGCCGATAAAGTAAAAAATAAAATTCTCAAGCATATTCCGAATGGTTTTTTGCGCCTTACGACAGGGAAAATGTCTTCACGCGCGGGCAATGTGGTTACCGGCGAGTCTCTGCTTGAAGAGTTGAAAGAAAAAGCGCGCGGAAGGATGGATGTTGCGGTGGGGGCCATAAAATACTCCGTACTCAAATCGGGGAGCGGAAAGGATATTATCTTCGATCCGGAGAAATCGCTCTCGCTTGAAGGTGATTCGGGGCCATATCTGCAATATGCGCATACCCGCGCGCTCTCGCTTCTCCGCGAGACAAAAAAAGTGAGGATTACACCAAGCCCCTCTGACGCACCGACAGACGCAAGTTCTCTTGAGCGAACACTCGTTCATTTTCCTCATGTGTTGGATCGTGCGGCCCAAGAACTCGAGCCACATTATGTGACGACCTACTTAACCGAACTCGCCTCGGCATTCAACTCTTGGTACGCAAGCGCGCGGGTTATCGGAGGTTTAGGTCCTTCTTATGGAGCACTTCTTACCCAAGCAGTAGAGCAAACTCTCGCCAAAGGTCTTCACGTACTCGGCATACCTGCACCTGAAGAAATGTAATCGGCTTCACTCATCCGTTCGGTCATAGTATAATGTCCTTGATATGTCAGGCCCCAAAGCGGGGGAAGATAAACTCCGCTCAAAAAACGAAATAGCTGCGCGCGAAGAAGAAACTCTCAAATTTTGGCAAGCGCGCGGAATTTTTAAAAAGACCCTAGAGAAGCCCGCTCCCAAGGGCGAATTTGTATTTTATGAAGGGCCCCCGACCGCCAACGGTCGCCCGGGGATTCACCACCTTGAGTCGCGGGCGTTTAAAGACGCAATACCGCGCTATCGCACCATGCGGGGCTACCATGTGCGCCGCAAGGCGGGCTGGGATACTCACGGACTTCCGGTTGAGCTTGAAGTGGAAAAGGAACTCGGCATAAAAAATAAAAAGGACATTGAGGTGTATGGCATCGCCAAGTTCAATCAAAAGTGTAAAGAAAGCGTTTTGCGCTATATAGACGAGTGGAAAGCATTTACTGATCGCATCGCGTTTTGGGTCGACCACGAGGATACGTATTTTACCTTTGACAATAACTACATCGAATCGGTTTGGAATGTTTTAAAGACCGCAAACGAGAAAAAGCTTTTATATAAGGACTACAAGGTAGTGCCGTGGTGCCCGCGATGCGGCACCGCGCTCTCTTCTCACGAAGTAGCGCAAGGATATGATGACGCCAAAGATCCTTCTGTCTTTATTAAATTTAAATTAGCCGGCACAGATGAATATTTTTTAGTATGGACGACAACGCCGTGGACGCTTCCCGGTAATGTTGCTCTTGCAGTTGGCACAAATGTTTCTTATGTGAAAGTGCAAAACGGAAAAGAAATCTTGTGGCTTGCGGAGGAGCGTTTAGATGTGGTACCTGAAGCAAAAGTTATCGAGAAGGTAAAAGGGAAAGACCTTATTGGTAAATCATACGAACCACTCTACCCATTTATCAAAGACAACGGCAAGGCGTATAAGGTATACGCGGCAGATTTTGTTTCGACAAAAGATGGCACCGGCATTGTACACACGGCGGTGATGTACGGAGCGGACGATTTTGAGTTAGGAACAAAAATCGGCCTCCCCAAACAGCACATGGTGGGGGAGGACGGGAAGTTTTTGCCCGAGGCGGGTGAATTTGCCGGCCTGTTTGTCAAAAAAGCGGATGAAAAAATAATTGAGGATTTAGAAAAACGGGGGCTCTTGTTTAAAAAAGAAACAATAGTCCACACCTACCCCTTCTGCTGGCGATGCAAAACGCCGCTTCTCTACTACGCACGCGACTCCTGGTATATCCGGATGTCACAAATTAAAGACGAACTTATAAAAGAGAATAAAGAGATTCATTGGGAACCGGAGCATATCCGTGATGGCCGCTTTGGCGAGTGGCTTCGCGAGCTTAAGGATTGGGCGATAAGCCGCTCGCGCTTTTGGGGCACACCGCTCCCAATTTGGGAATGCGAAACGTGCAAAAAATTTGAAGTTGTTGGCAGTATGGCCGAATTGAAGGAAAAAGGAGCAAAGGTTCCCGATGATTTACACCGCCCGTACATTGACGAAGCCACATTTACGTGCGATTGCGGGGGGGTGATGCGGCGGGTGCCGGAAATTTTGGATGTGTGGTTTGACTCCGGGGCAATGCCGTTTGCACAAGACCACCATCCCTTCGAAAAAAAGGAAGTATCATACCCGGCGGACTATATTTGCGAGGCAATAGACCAGACGCGCGGGTGGTTTTACACGCTTCACGCGACCGGCGGGATTATGGGGCGTGGAAAGGCCTTTAAAAATGTAATTTGTCTCGGGCACATTTTGGACGCTAATGGCAAAAAGATGTCCAAATCGCTCGGCAACATTGTCGAGCCGAATGCAGCGATTGAGAAATACGGAGTGGATGCCCTGCGTTACTTTATGTACACCGTGAATGCCCCGGGCGACTCCAAAAACTTTGATGAACGGATGGTTGATGAGATAGTCAAGAAAAATTTCGGGCGCCTCGGCAACGTCCTTTCGTTTTATCAACTCTACGCGGACGACACTCCGGCTTCAGATAAAAGCAACAATATATTGGACCGCTGGATCCTCTCGCGACTCGCGGAGCTTACCAAAGAGGCGACGGAAGGATTTGAAGCGTATCAGTTGGACAGCGCGACCCGCCCCATCGGGCAATTTATCGACGATCTTTCGGCGTGGTATGTACGCCGCTCGCGTGACCGGTTTAAAAAGGAAAGCGAAGATAAACAAACGGCCCTCGCAACCCTGCGTTATGTGCTCCACACGCTCGCGCGCATCATGGCGCCAACAACTCCGTTTTTTGCAGAACATCTTTTCCAGGCGGTGCAAGAGGGGAGTGACCCCGAGAGCGTACATCTAGCCTCGTGGCCCGAGGCGGGACGGATCGATACCCAACTTCTCGGTGAAATGGCCGACGCGCGCAGAATTGTTTCCCTAGCTCTCAAGCAACGCGAGGAATCCGGACTGAAAATTCGGCAGCCACTATCAAAACTCACGGTAAGAAACCTCCCCGAGCCGTCTAGAGCTATCGTCGAAGAAGAGGTGAACGTTGAAAAGATTATAATAGACGAGACGATTGCTAGAGAAGTTGAGCTTGATACGGAACTAACCCCGGAGCTCAGGGAAAAGGGGATGGTGCGCAACTTGATGCGCCGTGTGCAGGAGTGGCGCAAGGAGCAAAAGCTCAACATCGCCGACCGACCGCACTACATGCTGAAAACGACAAAGGACGAAGCGGCGGTAGCCCAGAAATATCGCGATAAAATTATTGTGGAAACAGGCCTTAGTGATTTAACGATTGAAGTTGAATAAATATGCCCGGTAGGACAACTTGGCGTAGTGTTTTTTACTCCAAACCTAAATGGTTTACACCTCTGCCCTTATGAGCAACAATTATCAACAGCAATACTCTCTCTCGTTTGACACGAGGAGTAATGCCAAGTTGTACTAACCGGGTATGTATAAAAAATTTTTAACGGAGGGGTTGGTATTGGGTAAGCGCGGGGTAGGAGAGGCGAATGTCTCAGTTATTCTTCTTACAAAAGAGCTGGGACTCCTGCGTGCGACAGCACGCAGCGCCCGCCGTGAAGCTTCAAAACTGCGCTACGGACTCGAGCCTCTCACTTGCGCGAAGTTTTCCCTCGTGCGCGGCAAACACGAGTGGCGACTTGTGGGGGTTAGCGAGGCGGATCGCACCCTCCTCACTTCCCCCCTGCCTCGCAAACAAGCGCTCGGTCGTATCAGTCGGCTGTTACTCCGACTTATTCAGGGCGAAGAGATAAATACGATGCTCTATAAAGACGTGGTGGAAGGTTTTTTTGCTCTTACTTCCGCGCAAAGCGAGGGTGATGCGGCAAGCGTTGAATGTATTGTAGTTCTGAGGATACTTTCGCGTCTTGGGTATCTCTCGCAAACCAAGGAAATTGCTCACTTTCTTGAGGGCGATTTTTCTTCGCTCCGGCTCACGGCACAAGCCGCTACTTACCGCGCGCATCTTGTGCGTCTCATCAACGACTCTCTTTCCGCTTCAGGGCTGTAGCGGTATACTTGTGCATTATGGCGCGAGAAGAAAAAAGCTCCGTAGAGCGGCTGAAAGGCCGCCTCTACGCACGCGATAAGGAGAAGAAACCCACGCAAGATCGTACTCCGCTTTCCATTACAACCTCAGAGACCCCTGTTTCTTGGGCTCCGCAGGAACCCGAAGAGAGACCTCAACCACCGCACCCTCCGCTTGTCTTGCCTAAGCGCGTGCGCATATCGTTTGCGACAAAGTTTCTTTTGGGCTCCCTACTTTTTTTTGTGATGGCGACCGCAGCGGCGGCCTATATGTTTTTTGGCGGCGGTAACATTGTTTCCTCGCGCAATATTGATTTGGAAATCATCGCGCCTTCTCTTATTGATGGTGGCAAGGAAACACAACTTCAATTTATTATTAGCAACCGCAACAGGACCTCCTTGCGTCTCGCAGACCTCGTCATCGATTATCCGGAAGGCACGCGTGATCCAAAAGACACAACGAGGGCTCTTAGCCATGAACGGATATCTATCGGAGCTATAGAGAGCGGAGAGCAACAAAAACAAACCGCCTCGGCAGTTTTCTTTGGAGCTGAAGGTAGTCAGCAAAAAATACGCGTAACACTCGAATATACAGTTTCCGGCTCCAACGCTATATTTGTTAAAGACAGCGAGGTTTCGTTCTTGGTTGGCTCCTCGCCGGTTTCGCTCTCTGTCGAGGCGCCGAGTGAGGCGATAGCGGGCGAGCTCTTTTCGATAGTAATAGTTGTTCAATCAAATGCTCCCACACCGGTTGAACATGTAGCTGTAGAGGGGCAGTATCCCTTCGGGTTTACGTTCATAAGCTCGGAGCCGAAAGCCGATGTTGGCGGACTTTTGTGGCGGCTTGGCACCATGGCACCGGGAAGCAAAAAAACAATACGTATAAGCGGCACTGTCGATGCTTCAGCGGGGGATGAGCGTGTACTGCGGTTTTTGGTCGGTGCGGATCCAGACGAAACCAACACCCGCATTCGGGTACCCTTTTTAACCCAACCAGTAACACTCTCCGTCAAAAAACCATTCATTGCGGGTTCTATCTCCGTTGATGGGAAAACGTCGAAGAATATTTCTGTTCCGGCCGGGAAAACTCTGCAAGGTACTGTTGTCTGGCAGAATAATCTCCCCGAGGCTGTTTCTGACATCGAATTAGTGCTTTCTTTCGATGGGGCGCCGCTTGACCCGACCTCGATCTCAGCGCAGAGTGGTTTCTATCAATCCAAAGACCGCTCTATCATTTGGACAAAGGCCCAGGATCCTTCGCTTGCGCAAGTCGCTCCGGGTGGAGGAGGAACGCTCTTCTTTTCTTTCGCGACACTTCCCCCGGGAAGCGGCGGGACTCTTTACACCAACCCGACCGTCAACCTGGACCTCAAAATAAAAGGTACCCGGCAAAGTGAGGGGGAAGTCCCGCAAGCAGTGGCTTCTGCCGCCTCAACCCAAGTAACACTTGCTTCCGATATCTCACTTGAGGCAAACGCGTTTCACTTCTCCGGGCCATTTACAAACGGGGGCCCTATGCCGCCTCGGGCAGAAAGCCAAACTGGGTACACTATTCAATGGGTGGTGAAAAATTCTTCAAACGCAGTTGCCAACGCAAGCGTATCAGCCATCTTGCCGCCGTATGTAACATTTACTGCGGCAATACCTGGCTCTGGCATCACGTATGATGAAGCGAGTCGCACGGTGCGGTGGTCTCTGGGGGATGTGGCGGCCGGAGTGGGATACTCGGGAGCCGCAAGAACCGGATCGTTTCAGGTAATACTCACTCCGTCTACGTCTCAAATCGGAGAATCACCTGCGCTTACGGGCTCGGCGCTTCTTACCGGGCAAGATCGCTTCGCCCAGATCCCTGTTGAGGCGCGCGCGGAAGCTCCGACAACGGAGTTGAGCGGCGATCCGGGCTACAATTCGAGCATGGCGGAGGTGGTCAACAAATAGTATGGAAGACAAAAATGATTTGATGGAGAAAATCGTGTCGTTGTGTAAGCGGCGTGGTTTTATCTACCAAGGGTCAGAAATTTATGGCGGACTTGCGGGCACCTGGGACTACGGTCCGCTTGGTGTTGCACTTAAAAACAACATAAAAAACTTGTGGTGGAGGATGTTTGTCGATGGGCGCGACGACATGTATGGCATTGATGCAGCAATTTTGATGCACCCAAAAGTGTGGGAAGCAAGTGGTCATGTTTCTGGATTCTCCGATCCGCTTGGCAACACCCGCTTTAATTTAATGTTTGAAACGAAGGTTGGCACGGGAGAAGAGGCCACAAAGAGCTATCTCCGGCCGGAAACGGCGGGCGGTATTTTTGTGAATTTTAAAAATATCGTTGATTCTTTCCATCCCAAATTACCTTTTGGTGTTGGGCAGATTGGTAAAGCATTTCGAAATGAAATTGCTCCCCGGGATTTTGTTTTTCGTACGCGCGAATTTGAACAGATGGAAATCGAGTATTTTATCCGTGATAGTGAGTGGGAGAAAAGTTTTGAAGAGTGGCGCACAGAGGTTTGTCGGTTTAATGATGCAGTGGGTATTACAAAAAAGTCCGTACACGAACTTGAAGTGCCGGATAGCGAGCGCGCCCATTACTCCAAACGCACTATTGATTTTGAATTTGACTTTCCCTTCGGTCGTAAAGAATTGTATGGCTTGGCATACCGCACTGACTTTGATCTCTCCGCACACGAGCGAGCTTCAACGGTGGAATTGAAATATCAAGATCCCGAAACAAACGAAAAATTCACTCCGCATGTGATAGAGCCGTCGTTTGGGGTCGACCGCACCGTACTCGCGGTGCTCATAAGTGCACACACCGAAGACGAACTCGGGGGAGAGAAGCGCACCTATTTAAAACTCAAACCGGCCATAGCGCCGGTCAAGGCAGCGGTGTTTCCGCTTCTTAAAAACAAGCCGGAGCTTGTTGGGAAGGCGCGCGAGGTGTATGCGGCTCTTAAAAAAGAAATTCCGCAGATTGTTTGGGACGATAACGGCAATATCGGCAAGCGCTACCGCCGGCAGGACGAAATAGGCACCCCGTGGTGCATCACCATTGACTTCGACACGCTTACTGACGACACTGTGACGGTGCGAGACAGGGATACCGGCGAACAACAGCGGATGCCAACGGTAGAACTTTCCTCCCTTATTCTTAAAAAGCTTTCGGTGATAGTATAGGGAAGTGATGAAAGACGTCTCGGTTTCTATCTCCTTAGGAAGCATCATCAACGCGATTCTTTTTGCGTTACTTATCGCGGTTTTGTGGTTCTTGCGCGACATCGTGCTCATTGTATTGACCGCAATCGTTATCGCCTCAGCGATGGAGCCCGCGACGCATTTTATGATGCGTTACGGGATCGCGCGGGTGCTCGCGGTCATTCTCATGTATCTCTTTATAGCGCTGGTGTTCTTTAGCGTTCTCTTTTTCTTCATTCCGCCAGTTCTTGATGATGCAGCAAGTTTTCTCCAGCAACTTCCTGAGACTCTCTCCTCGCTCAATCTTTCTGATACAACAGGCGGATTCTTGTCGTGGGGGAATGTCGGCTCCTTCATTTCTTCGGCCGACCTTTTGCGCGATATTTCAGCGACACTTGCTGACTCAACGGGAGGTGTCTTTACAACACTCACCGCCTTCTTCGGCGGCGTAGCTTCGTTCATACTCATTGTGGTGTTTGCGTTTTACTTTTCCGTACAAGAGACGGGAGTGGATGATTTTTTGCGCATCGTAACCCCAACGGCTCACCAGGCCTACGTACTCAACCTTTGGAAGCGCTCCCAAACAAAAATCGGCAAATGGATGCAGGGGCAATTAGTGCTCGCGGTTATTGTCGGGGTCCTGCTCTACCTCGGCCTATCGGTTCTTGGCGTGCCGTACGCGCTCGTTTTGGCGGTTTTAGCCGCGATATTTGAACTTATCCCCGTGTTTGGACAGTTTCTTGCGGCGATACCGGCAATCGCGGTCGCGTTTGTTGCCGGAGGACTACCGCTGTCGTTTCTGGTCGTGGGACTCTATGTTGTCGTCCAGCAGTTTGAGGCGCACCTCATATATCCAGTTGTTGTCAAAAAAGTTGTTGGAGTTCCACCACTTTTGGTTATCCTTGCTCTCATTATTGGTTATAAGCTTGCGGGGTTCCTCGGAGTTTTGCTTTCGGTTCCTATAGCCGGAGCAGTTCAAGAGTTTGTCGCGGATATTGAGCGGAGAAAATCCAAAGCGCTTGCCGAAGGCGAAGAAGCCGCGTAGCGTAGACGCAATGGCGGAAAAAAAATTCTTTCTCACCACCCCCATCTTCTACCCCAATGCTAATTTGCATCTGGGGCACGCGTACACGACGGTTCTGTCGGATATTGTTGTCCGTTATCACCGGCTTCAGAAAGAAAGGGTGTATTTCTTGACCGGGGCGGATGAGAATACCCAAAAAATAGTTATAGCGGCTCGCGAAGCGGGGAAACCCCCTCAGAAATTTCTTGATGCTCGGGTTGAGGGCTTTAAGAAGCTTTTTGCCGATCTAAATATTTCATATAATCAATTTATCCGGACTTCCGACAAGGAAGTACACTGGCCGGGTGCGCAGAAATTATGGCAAAAGCTTGCGGAGGCAGGAGATATATACAAAAAAGAGTACGAAGGGCTCTACTGTGTGGGGCACGAAGCGTTTTTGACTTCGAAAGAATTGATAAATGGCAAATGCCCGGAGCACGGCACGAGCCCCGAGCGTATAAAAGAAGAAAATTATTTTTTCCGCCTTTCAAAATATACGAGCGAAATCAAAAAACGAATCGAGTTCGGAGAACTTCGTGTCATCCCCGAAACCCGCAAAAATGAGATCCTCTCGTTGCTCGAAGAGGGTTTGCAGGACGTGAGTTTTTCAAGACCAAAAACGGCCAGTTCAATAGGCATCCCGGTACCCGACGATGATTCTCAGGTGATGTACGTGTGGTGCGACGCGCTTTCAAACTATATTACGGCACTCGGCTACGGTCGGGATGAAAAACTGTTTGCCGAATTTTGGCCGGCGGATGTGCATGTGATCGGTAAAGACATTTTACGCTTCCACGCTGCTATTTGGCCGGGGATGCTCCTTTCCGCTGGACTCCCGCTCCCCAAAACCCTTTTTGTGCATGGGTTTATCACCTCCGGCGGCAAAAAGATGTCCAAAACGCTTGGCAATGTCATCGACCCAACTGAGTTACTTCAAGAGTATGGTACGGATGCGGTGCGCTACTACTTAGCGCGACATGTTTCGCCATTTGAAGATGGCGATATCACGCACGAGGGGTTTAAGAGTATCTACAACGGCGACTTAGCAAACGGGCTTGGCAACCTTGCCTCACGCGTCATGACACTGGCACAAACACATTTGCCTGGGCCGGTGAAAGTGGAATTTGTCCCGTATCCGAAAGAATTTACCGACGCTCTTGAAAAATTCGAGGTAAATCGTGCAACAGATTATGTGTGGGGGCGTATTGGGGAACTTGATAAAAAGATTACAGAGACGGAACCGTTCAAACTGATAAAAACCGATCCGGAGAAAGGGAAATCGCTTATTTCGGATTTAGTGCGAGAGCTTGCGGCAGTAGATTTGCTGCTTGAGCCGATACTCCCAGGGACAAGTAAAAAAATAATTGAAGCGATCATAGCAAACAAAAAACCCGAAAATCTCTTCCCCCGCAAAGAATGATGCTTACGTTGTTTGATTCGCACTGCCATGTGCAATTTCCGCAATACAAGGATGACTTTGCGAAGGTACTCGCGCGTATGCAGGAGCTACAAATGGGAGCGATTGTGGTAGGGACCGACCTTGCAACAAGCAAGGCGGGGGTAGAACTTGCTGAAAAGTATGACTTTTTGTGGGCGAGTGTTGGGCTACACCCAAATGACAACAAAGGAGAACTCTTTGATGAAAAAGCATTTGAAGATTTAGCGAAAAATCCTAAAGTTGTTGCAGTAGGGGAGTGTGGGTTAGATTATTTTAGAAGTGGTGGCACAGATGAAGAGAAGCAAATACAAAAAGAGCGGTTTGAAAAACAAATAGCACTTGCCGAACGGCTTAAGAAAGCCCTCATCATCCATTGTCGCAATGCACACGATGATTGTTCTAGTATTTTGCAAAATACTAGAATAGAAGTGCCGGTCGTGATGCATTTTTTTACCGCGACCGCTGAAGTTGCGCAGAAGTATTTGGATTTAGGATGTTACCTCTCGTTCCCCGGGCCTATCACCTATACCGATATGTATGACGATTCAATCCGTATCACACCCATGGATAAAATTTTGGCAGAAACAGACGCTCCATTTGCAGCCCCTACTCCCTACCGCGGCAAACGCAACGAGCCAAGCTATGTCGCAGAAGTAGTCAAAAAAATCGCCGCTGTTAAAAATATTTCTTCCAAAGAGACGGCTTCCCAAATAACCCTTAATTCCCAACGGGTTTTTGGCTTGCGGTAACCAACAGAGCGTGCTAGTATCGTGCGATGACAGAAATGTCGCATCCTGAGGCCACAGCCAAAGGATCATCCCAAGCGAGCGTTAGCGAGTCCCGAGAAGCTTCAGCGACGAGGGACGAAGCATATAGCGATGAACGAGCCGTCTACGAAGTTGGCTTTCATGTCGTATCTACCGTTGCAGAAGGTGAGGTAGGAGCAGTTGCTGATAAAATCCGCGCGGAAATAAAAAAGAATGATGCTGAAATAATTACTGAACGTGCTCCACAAAAAATAACACTTGCCTACACGGTTGAACGTCCGGTTTCGGGAGGTGTCAAAGAGAAACACGGAAGCGCTTACTTCGGCTCGATAAAATTTGCAACGGAGCCAGAACACATTCAAGCCCTCCAGGGGATGCTTCGCGGGATGAAAGAAGTACTGCGCTTTATTGTGGTTGAAACCATGCGTGAGGAAATCATTGCAACTCCGCGCCGCGCAGTCTTCTCCTCTGACCGGCTTGAAGGCAAAACGATAGAAAAGCGCCCAGGTGCTCTTGAGAAGAGCGGACAGGTCTCTGACGAGGAACTTGATAAAAGTATTGAGGCATTAGTATCGGAGAAATAAAATAATCCCATTTCTAAAGCTCGTATTACTCACTAAGAAAATTAGCATGTATATCAACAAAGTAATGCTGTTCGGCAATTTGACCCGCGATCCGGAGTTGCGTTCGCTCCCCTCGGGCGGGCAGGTCGCATCCTTCGGGTTGGCGACCAACCGTGTCTTCAAAAAGCAGGATGGCACCAAGCAGGAAGCAACGGAATTTCACAATATAGTTGTCTTTGGCCGGCAGGCAGAGACGGTCTCGCAGTATCTCAAAAAGGGAAGTTCAGCTTACATTGAAGGCCGCATTCAAACCCGGACCTGGGATTCTCCTGAAAAAGGAAAACAGTATCGCACGGAGGTGATCGCCGAGCGCGTGCAGTTTGGACCCCGCGGTAGCGGAGCAGGAGCGCCTTCGACGGGAGGAAGCCGCGCTAAGAAGAGTGAAGATCAGCCAGCGCCCAAAGACGAGGGGATAGACTACCCGGTTGAAGACATTAACCCTGACGACATACCGTTTTAAATTTTTATGGCAACACCACGCACAGAAACGCAATTGTACGGCGCACAGATCGGCACCATTGATTACAAAGATACGGAGACCCTAAAAAAATTCATCAATCCGCACGGCAAAATCATGCCGCGCCGCCGCACGGGCCTCTCTGCCGTAAACCAGCGCGCACTTGCTCAAGCCGTAAAGCGTGCCCGCTTCATGGCTCTCTTGCCTTACATCGTTCGGTAAACGCTCCGCAAAAACGAAGTTTGCCGGAACGCGGAAAATTTTCTGCTGATAAATTTTCCCGTTGCCCTGCCGTCGCACCTCTCAACGTTCCGTCAAACTTGTTTTTGCTCCGCTTCTCACGAGAAGTAAAAGAACCCTGAAGGAGGCTTTCGAGCGCGACGGCGCGAGAACTTGAGAAAATTACCAGCAGGGAATTTTCGCACTCCTGAAGGGTTGCTTTTACGAAGCATTTTGGCGGACTTATTTTTTGTCGACTCGCTCGACGTAGGAGCCGAGCTCTGTGTTGACGCGGATGATGTCGCCTTCGTTTACAAAAAGCGGAGCATTGATAACAGCACCCGTTTCAAGCGTGATTTGTTTAGTGCCGCCTTGAGCGGTATTGCCACGCACCGCGGGCGGCGCCTCAGTTACTTTGAGTTCCATTTTGATAGGCACGCGCAAAGAAATAATTTTTTCATCAAACACCTGTGCGTCGACAATCGTATTTTGCTTCAAAAACTGTCCTGCGGGGCCGATGGTCGTTTCGCTGAGAGCAAATCGATCAGCGGGGTCGTTTGCCGCGCAAAACCAATATTCGCCGCGATTCTCGTATAGATATTTCACCGACTTGAGTGAGAGGTCGGCCTCTTGAATTTTCTCCGAAACATGGAAAGCCTGCTCGGTCACCTTGCCGGTTATGAGGTGGCGCAGTTTCGCCTGGTTGACGGGTTTGCGCTGCTGTTTGCGGGACACATGTGCCTCCAAGACCTCGTACGGCTGACCGTCCATGAGAATTACTTTTTTTGGCAACACTTCATTGTATTCAAGCATCAGAGCATTGTACTTAAAAACCCTTATTTTGCAAGGCGGAAACCTTTTACAAGTGTGTTGGTTGTAGATTAGTGGAGCATGATATATTCTGTTGCCATGGAGTATCTCTCGCTGGCAGAGGCGGGGCAAGAGAAACCAGACGAGGAAATCCTCGCGCTTTCTCTCAAGCACCCATCGCTCTTTGCGCTCTTGGTGCGCAAATATGAGGAAGCCTTTATGCGCAAGGCGATGAGTATCGTCCGGGGGAAAGAAGAGGCACAAGATATCGTGCAGGAGACCTTTACCAAAATCTATCTCGCGGGTCCGAAGTTCAAAAAACAAGAGGGGGCAAGCTTTTCTTCTTGGGGGTACCGCATTCTTATCAATACCGCACTCACGCACTATGCGCGGGTGAAGCGCCGCGGGGGACGGGTGGTGGAATTGGATGAGGAGATCTGGGCGCTGATTCCCGACAAGAATCTCCGCCAGTTTGAAAAGAAGGAATTGACGGACGAAGTCGTCTCGGTTCTCTCGCGGATGTCACCGGTGTTTGCAAAAGCGCTCTCAGCTTTCTTTATTGAAGGTAAAACACAAGAAGAGATAGCGAAGAGCGAAGGGGTATCGGTCGGTGCCATCAAAACAAGAGTCCACCGGGCGAAACAAGAGTTTAGAAAAGTATACGAAGCAGTTACAACCCATATATGACAAAAATTGAACAAAACGTTATGGCAAATGTCGCGCTGATTTATACTCTGCGCAAACTCGTGAGCTATACAGCTCTCGAACTTTATATTTTCATTGCGTCCCTATGGGTTGTCGGGCAACTCGTTTGGGTTTCTAAAGTATTTGAAAACTTAGCAACTGCCGGCGTTGGCGGCTCGGCACAATTTATAATTTCGGCAGTTCT
>MEWX01000002.1:12494-21735 GCA_001775485.1 Candidatus Adlerbacteria bacterium RIFCSPLOWO2_01_FULL_51_16 | reverse complement strand
ATGTTTTTGCCATTTTTTGGATGGATACCCCTTCTGTGCCTTGGGGTTATGATTCTGCCGGTATCTCGCCCCAGATGGGCTCGACCTAGCAGAAAAAAGGAGCCCCTAAGGGCTAGGGAGAATATAGTCGAATCGGCCCCAAAAGTCAAACTTTCTTATTTTTTAAATGGGAAGCCGAGGTGAGTGAGATAGGCAAGCGCCTCTTTTTTATTTTTTGCTGTGCTGACAACGGTTACCGCCATACCAAAGACATCTTTAAGCTCCTCGTCTGCCGTTTCGGGGAAGACGGAATGTTCCTTTAGCCCCAAGGTGACATTGCCCATTTCGTCAATTGTTTTTGGCGAGAGACCTTTGAAATCCTTAGTGCGCGGGAGTGCTATGTGGAGGAGGCGGTTGAGGAAATCCTGCATGCGCTTGCCGCGCAGTGTCACCTGGTAGCCCACCCGGTCGCCAACGCGGGTTTTGAAGGTGGCTATCGATTTCTTTGCGCCCCGCGCGGCCGCTTTCTGCCCCGCAATTTTCCCGAGCCGGTCAGCAACCAAATCTTGCCGGCCCTTTTCTTTCGCCATTTTGCCCACCCCCACTGCAACGACTATTTTTTCAAGCCGCGGCGTTTGCATAGCATTCTTCCACCCAAATTCTTTTTTGAGGGCTTCAAACGCAGTTTTTTGTTTGTCTTGTATCAAATTTGCCATAAGTTCTATTGTTTTTTCCGGGCCATTTTTTCTTTATGCCGGCCTACCTCCATCACTTTGCTTGCCTGAAGTGGAAGATGTTTGTTGATTATTTGCCCGTGCTGGCCTGCCTTGCGTGGTTTCTGATGTTTTTTACGCATACCAATTCCTTCAACAAGCACAAGTCCGCGCTTGGGGAAAGCCTCCGCCACTTTTCCGATTTTACCCTTTTCAGTACCCGAGAGGACAATAACCGAATCACCCTTTTTTACATGGAGTTTATTTTTCATATGAATTCTTATTCACCCCGAGGTTTCCCGAGGGGTACTTGCTACACAACTTCCGGAGCGCGGGAAATTATCGTCTGGTAACCAAGCTCGCCAAGCTCGCGCGGGATAGGTCCGAAAATGCGCCCGGCCTTCGGCTCTTTTTTATCACCCTCCAAAACTACAACCGCATTTTCATCAAAGCGGATATAGGAGCCGTCTTTGCGGCGAAAGGGTTTTCTCTGACGCACGACGACCGCCTTGAGCACATCTTTCTTCTTCACCGCTTTGCGCGGCTCTGCTGTCTGGACCGACAAAACAACAAGTTCCCCGATTTCCGCATAGCGTTTGCCGGCGCTCCCGAGAATCTTGAAGATCCGGCCGATTTTGGCGCCGGAATTATCTGCAACTACAACAAGTGAGCGGTCTTGAATCATATATTAATCGGCAAACACGATTTCGAAATGTTTATTTTTTGAAAGCGGCCGGCAGGAACGGATATTTACCACTTCGCCGAGCTTCGCGCGGTTTTGCGGATTATCAACGAGGTAGCGTTTGGTGCGTTTTTGATACTTTTTGTATTTCGGGTGCTTGACGTAGCGTTGCACCGCAACCACGACAGTGTTTTGCATTTTGTCGGATACAACCGTGCCGCGAAGTATTTTTTTGTGTACTATTTTCTTTTCCATATAAATTCTTATTTATCCTGAGCTTTCGAAGGGTTCTTGCGGGTGTTGAGCTCGGTCAGCGCACGCGCGATTGCTTTGCGCAGTGTGGAGGCAAGCTTAACATTGCGATTTTTACTCCCCGCAACAGAAAAGCGCAACTGTCGGAGCTCTTCGCGCTTGTCGGAGACGAGTTTCTGCAAATCTTCCGGTGTATGGGTCTCTAGATTGATTTTCTTTGCCATATCAGGTTTAGTGGTGCCCGCGTGCGACCACCTTGGTGCGCAGCGGCAGTTTTTTACCCGCCTTGGTGAGCGTTTCTTCGGCAAGCATATTTTCGACTCCATCAACCTCGAACAAAACGCGCCCCGGCCATACCTCAACCTCGTAACCAACCGGGTCGCCCTTGCCTTTGCCGAGCTTCACTTCGGGTGGCTTTTGGGTAAAGGGTTTGTCGGGGAAGACACGGATCCAGAGCTTGCCGGTTTTACCCAGAGAGCGGGCGATAACCTTGCGCGCGCTTTCAAGCTGGTTGCTGCGCACGCGAGCATGCGTTGTGGCTTTGAGCCCGTGGCTCCCAAAGGCAACGGTGACGCCGCGTGTTGCAACCTTGCCTTTCTTTGGGTTGCGGCGCATGGTGTGCCACTTTCTGAATTTTACTTTTTTGGGGAATAGCATACAGTTTTATTTAATCGGGCTTCGCACTTACTTGTCTTTTTTATCTTTGGCATTTGCGGCGAAAATCTGCCCTTTGTATATCCAGACCTTAACGCCAATATCGCCGTAGGGAAGATGCGCTTTTTCGCGGGCGAAGTCGATATCAGAGCGGAAAGTCTGTAGCGGCACCCGGCCTTTTTTGAGTTCTTCACGCCGTGACATATCAGCGCCACCAAGACGTCCGGCAAGCCCGACACGTACGCCTTTGACATCGCGGTTCGCCATCACCTTTTCAACCGTCTGCTTCAAAACACGGCGGAAGGGTAGGCGCTTCTCAAGCCCCTCGGCAACCATATAGGCGACAATGGCGGCGCTCGATTCCGGCGAGCGTATTTCCTCTATATCGAGTTTTACTTCCGGAACAAAAAGCTTTTTCTTTTTTAAAAATGAAACGATTTTATTTTTGAGTTTTATCGACCCTTCACCGGAGCGGCCAATGATGAGCCCGGGGCGGGAGGTTTTGATGACAACACGGATAATCTTGGCGTTGCGCTCAAACTCGATGCCGCCGATATACATGCCGCGAAGTTCTTTAACCAAAAACTCGCGTAACAGAATGTCCGCCTTAAGATATTCCTGATACCTCGGCGAGATGGCAAACCAGCGATGCCGCCAGTCCCTGATGATACCGAGCCGATGTGCAAATGGGTTGACTACTTTAGACATACTATTTTTTTGCTGGAGCAGGTTGCGAGAGCTCAAGCGTAATGTGGCTGGTTTTCTTGCGGATCGGCGAGGCCTTCCCCCGTGCGCGGGGCATAAAGCGCTTAAATACTATCCCCTGCCCTACTTCGATACGCGAGATTACCAGTTCATTTGAGGAAACATGTTTACTGCGGGCGTTGGCGAGCGCGGAGCGGATGAGTTTTGCCATAGGCTCTGCCGCGCGTTTGGGGAGATGTGTTAAAAGTGCCAACGCCACATCTGTACGTTTGCCGCGTACCAAGTCGGCCACAAGTCGCACCTTGCGGGGCGATTGGCGATAGTTTGAAAGTTTTGCCGATGCGTTAGCCATAATAATTTCTATTTAGCGGCAGGCTTTTTGGCGGTCGCGGCATCTGCAGCACCTTTGGCAGCTTGTGCGGCAGCGATTTCCGCTTCTTTTTGTTTGAGTTCCATTTCTTTTTGCATCTTGCCGCCATGGCGGGTGAATTTTTTCGTCGGAGAAAATTCGCCCAAGCGGTGCCCCACCATATCTTCGGTTACCAACACGTCAATGTGCACCTTGCCATTGTGTACACTAAAGGTAAAGCCGACCATCTCGGGGGCAATCTGGCTACGGCGAGCCCAGGTTTTAACAGTCAAAGAGCCCGGGCGTTTACCGATTATCTTTTTGAGCAATTTTTCGTCCACATAGGGACCTTTGCTAAGCGAGCGTGACATATTGGCAAATTATCTTTACTTGATCTTTAATTTGGCCATTCGGCCAAATTAAATGCCCCTGCCCGCCTCAGGCAACGGGCGCCTGGGCCTTGCGGCACGGGATGTACGGACACTCTACAGGATGAAAAATAAAAGGTCAAACAGAGCTTGTTTTATAGAGATTTTGGAGGTACAGTTTCGGCTAGTCGAAGTACATCAAGAGAGGAAGGGGTTCGCCATGCTTTTGTGCACCCTGAATTTCTACAAGCCGCGTCCGTCGAGCTACGACCCCACAAAGGCCATTTGGGAAAGTAACGGGTACCACACATTCGACGCCAATACGCGCAAAGAGGCAAACAGCCTTGCTGAAGAATTTCTTCGCCAGGGCATCCCTATCGGGGATCAGCTGTTCTGCCCGATAGGGATACGTCTCAACATCGGGGAGAAAGATCCCGTACACAAAAAGGTTCCGCCCTCTCGGCCGGAGGATATGTACATCCTTTAAAACGCGCCGGCGCCACAACAAAAAATCCCCGCCGAAAAGCGGGGATTTTCTTTTTACAAAATAAAAAACCCACCAAAAGAGGTGGGTTGGTCGTCGCGCTTCCGCTATTTGCAACTCGTAGAGAGCATAGCGATTACGGGTGATGTCTGTTCACAAGACACCAGCGCGACGCCCGATCAGGAGAAGAAACAGGGCCAAGTCATAGCT
Organism: Candidatus Adlerbacteria bacterium RIFCSPLOWO2_01_FULL_51_16; assembly: GCA_001775485.1. Lineage (GTDB taxonomy): Bacteria > Patescibacteriota > Minisyncoccia > Phycocordibacterales > SBAW01 > GWA1-54-10. Next base: position 17,339 of record MEWX01000002.1, on the reverse strand, counting down.
CTGGCTTACGCCAGAAAGAGCACCACCCTGTTTCTCTTGTGTTATGACGAGCCGACACCCGCCAGGAGAGCTGGCGCTCCTAAACCCAATCTAAACCGACTATATCACAAAAGAAATTATTGTGTAGCTTTGCGCTTGCCGACCTTGCGGCGGGAGACGATGAGATAGTTTGAATACTTCTTCGGTGTGCGGGTTTTTTGACCTTTGCCGGAGGGCTTGCCCCACTTGGTTTTGGCGCGTCGCAACCCACGGCCGGAACGTCCCTCGCCGCCGCCGTAGGGGTGATCGACTGGGTTCATCGCGCTTCCGCGCACCGTCGGCCGGATACCAAGCCAACGCGAGCGGCCGGCTTTTCCAATTGAAACTAATTTATTCTCCGGATTGGAGACCTCGCCCACCGTGGCCCAGCAATCTTCCAGGACCCTGCGTATTTCGCTCGAGGGCATTTTGAGATCTACATACCCTTCCGCACGTGCCACGACCTCAATATGAGAGCCCGCTGCGCGCCCAAGTTTGCCGCCCTGACCCGACTTCACCTCAACGTTGTAGATAAACGTGCCGACGGGAATGCTTTTAAGCGGAAGGCGGTTACCGGGAGTAACCGGTGCATGCTCGCCCGCGACAATTTCACTCCCTGCAACAATACCTTGTGGCAAGAGCGCGTAGCGGCGTTCTCCGTCTTTATAGAGGAGGATGCCGATAAAGCCCGAGCGGTTCGGGTCGTACTCTATTGTCTCCACCCGTGCAGGGACACCGCGTTTTTCGTAGGAGAAATCGATCTCCCGGTAGAGCCGTTTATGGCCGCCGCCTTTGTGGCGCACGGTGATGCGCCCCCGGTTGTTGCGACCTTGAGCGCGTTGCACGCCCGAGGTAAGCGCTTTGTGCGGCTCGGAGGCGGTCAAGAGTTTTGAGTACTCTATGCCCGACATCCCGCGGCGTGATTTTGTGTATGGTTTGTATTGCTTCATATTTTTTTTAAAATTTATCCTGAGGTCTTGTCGGAGGGTTAAACGATCTCAATAGTATCTCCCTTCTTTAGGTATACGTAGGCTTTTTTGCCTCCGGCAGTCATCCCGGTGCGGTTAGTGCCGCGGGTCAGCACCAACTTTCGGGGGATGCGCGCGATACGGATTTTTTGAGGCCAAACCTTAAAAATCGTGTGCACGGCTTCTGCAATATCTTTTTTGTTCGCCCCTTCGGCAACATTAAATATATACACACCAACCTCTCCGAGGTACGCACCCTTCTCGGTTACCCGGGGGGAAAGTAAAATTTTGTCCGGTGTCTTTTTCATATTATTGTTTTATCACCTGCTTTTTTCTAAGGATCTCGAGCGATTCTTGGGGATTTGTCATCACCAAATACTTAGCCCCCAAAATAGAGACTGGGTTGAGGTTGCGCACTTCGCACACCTCTACGTTACCGAAGTTACCGAACGATTTTTGTGTCGCCGCATGGGCGCGCGGAAGTGTAATCAAAGCCACGTTTTTCTTTTTTGCCGACAGCGCGCCAAACACCTTTGAAAGCCCCGCGAGAACCGCGCGCGCTTGTTTTGCTTTTGGTTCCTGCAGTTCGAGCGAGTCGACAAATAGTATCTCCCCATCTTTGAACTTGCGCGAGAGCGAGACCAGTAGGGCTTTTTGACGCATCTTCTGGTTTATCTTTTTGGCGTAGATTTTGTCCTTGCGCGGCCCGTGGGTAACACCGCCGCCCTTCCAGATCGGTGAACGGCTAGAGCCGTGTCGCGCGCGGCCCGTGCCTTTTTGCTGCCAGGGCTTTTTGCCTCCGCCACGTACTTCGCCGCGGGTTTTGGCGTGCGCACTACCTTGGCGAGCATTTGCCTGCATACCGATAACGACTTGGTGTACCAGGTCGGCATTCCACGGCAGGCCAAAAATATTTTCAGGCAGGTTGACCGTGCCCGCCTTTTCTCCTTTGATGTTGTAAAGTATTGCTTCCATATAAATTTCACCTAGCCGCGAATCTCTACGAGCGTACCCCGTCGGCCTGGCACCGCACCCGAGAGGACGATTTCGTTTGTTTCAGGATGCACCTGGAGGACTTTGAGGTTGCGCACCGTCACTTGCTCCCCGCCCATGCGGCCTGCCATGCGCATACCTTTGGCAACCCTGCCGCCTGCACGCCCACCGCCGCCGATAGAACCTGGCTCGCGCTCGGAGTGTTTTTGTCCGTGCGTGCGGGAGCCGCCGTGAAAGCCGTGGCGCTTCACCACCCCTTGAAAGCCCTTGCCTTTAGAAATTGCGGTCACCGAAACCGGGTCGCCCGGCACAAACACCGAAACATCAAGTGTGACACCCGCTTCAACATCCACAGCTCCATCACGCGGGCGGAACTCGGCGAAGTGGCGAAACGCTTTGCCTTTGGCGTGGCCGATTTGTGCTTGGTTTACCTTTGTTTCTTTTGTCTCCCCTGCGCCGATTTGTGCGGCCACATAGCCGTCTTTTTCTTTCGTCTTCACTTGGGTGACCATTGCGGGCATTGCAACAATAATGGTCGCCGCATACGCGCGACCTTCCTCCGTAAATACGGTAGTCATGTGCTGTTTAGTCCCAAGAAGAAATTTCATAACTTAGCGAGTGAGCGAAAAGAAAGCCTGTTTTCTTTTCCGAACGAGCGACAGTTATATCGGGGTATTCCCCGCTATAGTTGTCTATTGGTCCCCGAGAGGACGTGGATCAACCCTATGTCTAGAGTCCCAACGAATATACACGAGAGGTCTATTTTATGCAAGAAATTGCTCCCGCTTAGCGGGAGCTTAAAAGTTAAAAGCGCCTGCGGATCTTCAACATCTCCAGCTCGATGCTGTGGATGTATACGGCGAAAGACCCATCATTTTCGTGGAGATCTTTATACAATTTGCCGCTTCTCGTTCGTGCAGGGTCGCCTCTTCTTTTGGTTTTAAGCCCTAGGATGTCAAACTCCTCTTGTTTAAAATTACCGAGAAAGATTTCTCCTTGAGCTGCAGCGAAATCTTCATCCCGCTTACCCCAACGCTCTTGTGCTTGACGATTATGCAGCAATCTTTGACTAATGGCCTTGCGTTCTTCCCTCTTCATCCGTTGCTCCTAAAGAACTGGGTATAAGAGAAGATTCTACCAGTCACAATCCGTCCAACAATAAAGGCCTGTGGATAAGAAAAACCCCTCTTGCGAGGGGCTTTCTTAGACCATCTTTACATCTATCGTCACTCCAGAAGGAAGTGAAAGGTTGGTGAGTGCCTCAATAACTTTTGGGGATGGGTCAATGATATCAATCAGGCGCTTGTGGACGCGCATTTCAAACTGTTCGCGCGCGTTTTTGTAAACAAAGGTTGAGCGGTTGACCGTATACTTTTTTATTTCGGTAGGAAGCGGAATGGGGCCGGCAACTTTCGCGTCATAGCGAAGCGCGGTGTCGAGGATTTGCTTTACCGATGCATCCAGCAATTTGTGCTCGTAGGCGCGCACCTTGATGCGCAGTTTTTGTACCGGCGCTACCACCGGCGCTTTCCGCGTCCGCTTAACAGTGGGCTTGCCCGCTACCGCTCCTGCGGCGGCGGGGGCCTTCTTTACTTTTGCTGGAGCTGCTGACATTAGTTACGCGACGATTTTGGTTACAACGCCTGCGCCGACGGTTTTGCCTCCCTCGCGCACCGCGAAGCGCTGTTTCTCCTCGAGTGCGATAGGCGCCACCAGTTTTACTTTGAAGGTTATTGTGTCGCCCGGCATAACCATCTCCGTGCCTGCGGGGAGTGTTACCTCGCCGGTCACGTCTGTCGTGCGGACATAGAATTGCGGCTTGTATCCGGTGAAGAACGGCGTGTGTCGGCCGCCCTCCTCTTTAGTCAAGATATATACCTCGGCCTCAAACTCGGTGTGCGGTTTAACAGACCCGCCCTTTGCAAGCACCTGGCCGCGGTGGATTTCTTCTTTCTTCGTACCGCGCAAAAGGATGCCGGCGTTGTCGCCTGCAAGACCCTCGTCGAGTTGTTTGTTAAACATCTCAATGCCGGTGATCGTCGTTTTGGCGGTGGGTTGAAGGCCAACTATTTCAACTTCTTCGCCAACTTTTACTTTACCGCGTTCAATGCGTCCGGTTACAACCGTGCCACGACCTTCAATGGAGAAAATGTCCTCAATCGGCATAAGGAAGGGCTTGTCCACCTCGCGCACAGGGTTCGGGATAAAGGTATCGAGGGTTTTTACAAGTTCGAATACTTTCTGCGCCCATTCGTCGGAGAGATCCTTTGCTTCCAAAGCCTTGAGCCCGGAACCTTTGATGACCGGGGCGTCGGCGTAGCCGTATTTTGCGAGCAAGTCCTTAACTTCCTGCTCGACGAGGTCAACCAGGTCTTTGTCGTCCACCATGTCTACTTTGTTGAGGAAGGCGATGACTTTTGGCACACCAACCTGTTTTGCAAGGAGGATGTGTTCGCGGGTTTGGGGCATAACGCCATCGGTTGCGGCAACTACCAAGACCGCACCGTCCATCTGGGCGGCACCGGTAATCATGTTTTTGATATAGTCGGCGTGGCCTGGAGCGTCGATGTGTGCGTAGTGGCGGGTCGGGGTCCAGTATTCGGAGTGGTGGAGCGCAATCGTAATACCGCGCGCCTTTTCCTCAGGCGCGTTGTCTATCTGGTCTATCTTCTCCACCCGGGAGCCGTAGCCCTCCCCCTTTGCGAGGTCGAGTACCCGCAAGATAGATGCGGTCAAAGTCGTCTTGCCGTGGTCGACGTGGCCGATGGTGCCGACGTTGACGTGTGGCTTCTGACGGTCAAATGTTGCCATACGAAATACTAGATTGTACTAATAATTAATTACACCAGATAAAAAAGCCCGCCTG
>MEWX01000002.1:0-12474 GCA_001775485.1 Candidatus Adlerbacteria bacterium RIFCSPLOWO2_01_FULL_51_16 | reverse complement strand
CTTGGGAAGAGCCGCCGTAGAGCCGGCGAGGAAAGAAGATCTCCCGTGGATTCAACACTTTTCTTTCCACCTCGCGGGAACCACATTCAGAAATGAGGAGGGACATCACCTCGTGGGTACTCAGGTTTTTCTTTTTCTTTATCGCTTCAAAGACAGGTGCAGCTAGACGCTGGGCGATGACTGCCCTATCGAGAGTACCTCTCAACATGTCCCAGAGCTCATCGTCAGTCTCCATCCGCCGATAGTTGATGACCCCGACGAATGAAGGTACAACCCCCCACCAACCCTGGCACAAGACAAACGAACCAGGTCCTTTGTCTTCCTCCAAAAACGGCCTCAAATTTTCATTGAGTCTGGAGAGGAGGCGGTCCCAGTCCCTGTCTGCTGGCAGCTTGTTACTGTCGGGCATGCATTCAGCCATGAGCCTTTTTCCGCTTTCGTCCCAAGTAATTTGCGCATAGAAGTGCAGATACCTCCTGCGGCGCAGGATGCCAAAGGAATACGAGAGCGTTGTGTCACCGATCTTGTGGACCTCCAGTTCTTCGCCGAATAGATCCGTAGCGACAGCGTGAGCGAGATCTTGGAAGCTAGCCGTGGAAGGCACGTGCTGCATAGCTTTCTCCTCTTCCGCTATGAAAACAACCTCTGTCCCAATTCAACCACCCCTACAAAAACACGCAAGCCGCCGCGGGATACCCCGCGGCGGCTTGCTTTTGAATTTCTATTGAAGTCCCATTTGCAAAAACACGTTTGAGAGCGCGTCAGTTATTATCCAAAACGGCATTGCTGCCGTCGCGGCAAGCACATTTGCCGCGCTAGCAAACATATTACCCAAAGGAATTGTGACTATTTCTTTTGCGGGGGCACTGCCGTCGATATCACCCTCTACAAGTATCTCCGCGGTGCATGCCCCCTCCCCGCCCGGCCCATACACCTTTTTTTGATAGACGGTCGTTTCGGTCGGCGCAACTTGTAGCGACCCGCTTGTGGGGCCCTTGCTTCCATCCGGCATGCTCGCGTAGGTTGCATTTTTGCTTTCCCACTTGAGTGTCACTTCTTCACCTGCCTCTATTTCTTTTTTATCCGCCTTGAGGATGCAGTAGGGAGTCGTGGTTGCCGCTCTCTCTTTTATGTTTCCCGAATTGTCATCAAATTTTTTCACACAATGTCTCAAAATCTTCCCGCGCGTCAGTTCCCCCGCAATACCATAGGTAGGAAGCCCTTCCTCCCCTTGAAACTGCACGAGGTATTTGTGGGTCAGTGGGCCAAAGTAACCGGTTACGAGATCCTCCTTCGCGACACCATAGTGGTCCGCCAAAAACTGCTGCAATTCGCTTACATCCGGGTTTTGTGGGCCCTCGTTCCGCATACCCCGCCGCAAAAGTTTTGCAAGACGCGGACACGTTGGCCCCTGACGGAGCGACGCTGATTTATCTTTTTTGACTTCACTAGTGTCATCATCATCGCCATTGTCATCGTCATGATCCTCTGCTTCATCTTTATCGTCATCGTCATCTATGTCTTCGTCAGCGTCCTGATTTTTAAATGCCTCGATCTCTCCGGTTCCGCGTAGCGCGGACTCCACCCCCTCGACGGTTGTCTTGTTAGCGTCAAATGATTCGAGAAGACCTAAAATCGCTCGGATTTGTGTTTCGTCGAGCTCCGCGGCGCGCGCCAAGGGTGTCGGCAGAGCAAAAAAACACACAAGGGCAACCGAAGCCGCAAGCGCGTTAAAAAAGACGATGCGAGAAATATCGAGCGAAGAAGCGATAGACATACTTTGTTATTAAAGGAGGATAAAAAGAGAAGGGGCCCCGAGCAAATGCTCGGCGCCCTGTTGCTCACTACTCTACCACCCCTTGCCCACCCCACAAGCGGGTGGTGTTGATAAGACCAAAACCTTTTATTTACGGGCGGCGATTATAGTTTGTGCCACGTTCCCGGGCACGACTTCGTAGTGGTCAAACTCCATAGTAAAGGAAGCGCGTCCCTCGGTCATAGAGCGGAGTGTCGTTGTGTAGCCAAACATTTCAGAGAGGGGCACCTTGGCGCGAATGGCGCGCGCAAGCCCGCGCTCCTCCATCCCCTCAATCTGCCCGCGTTTGGAGTTTAAGGAACCGGTGACATCGCCCATGAACTTCTCCGGCGTGACCACCTCTATCTTCATAATCGGCTCCAAGAGCACCGGGCCCGCGCGCTTTGCCGCGTCTTGGAAGGCCATTGAGCCCGCGATTTTAAACGCGATTTCAGAAGAGTCCACATCGTGATACGAGCCGTCGTATAGTTCAACAGAAATATCAACCATTTTGTAGCCCGCGACGATCCCCCGCTCCATCGCCTCGCGGATTCCCTTTTCGGCAGCGGGAATATACTCCTGCGGGACAACGCCGCCCTTAATCGCGTTGATAAATTCAAAATGTTCTTCGCGGCTGATGTTCTTGGCGATTTTTTTACCTTCAACAACCGGCTCCAAAGGCTTGATGCGGATCCGCACGTGGCCGTACTGGCCGCGCCCGCCGGTTTGTTTGATGTATTTACCTTCTGCCTCCGCCTCTTTTTGTATTGTTTCGCGGTACGCAACCTGGGGTTTGCCGACATTGGCCTCAACCGAGAACTCACGCTTCATGCGGTCAACCAAAATTTCGAGGTGCAGCTCGCCCATGCCCGAGATGAGTGTTTCCATGGTCTCCGCATCGGTTGAGACCTTGAAGGTAGGGTCTTCATCAGAAAGTTTTTTCATGGCAATTCCCATCTTCTCTTGGTCGGCCTTGGTCTTCGGCTCTATGCGCATAGAAATAACCGGCTCGGGGAATTTAATTTGCTCCAAAATGATGGGGTTGGCTTCATCGCAGAGCGTGTGGGAGGTCCTGGTGTCTTTGAGCCCCACGGCGGCGGCGATTTCTCCGGCGTAGACCTTCTTTACCTCCTCGCGCTTGTTTGCCTGCAAGCGCACAATGCGGCCGAGGCGCTCTTTGGAACCGGTAGTTGAGTTATACAAATAGGAGCCCGCTTCAACGGTACCGGAGTAGACGCGGAAGAAAGTAAGCTGCCCGACAAACGGATCTGCTTGCAGTTTGAAGGCGAGCGCACAAAAGGGCTCCGAATCGGTCGCGTGGCGGATAACCTCCTCCCCCGTATTGGGGTTTATTCCTTTGACCGGCGGCATCTCAAGGGGGCTAGGCAGATAATCAACAACTGCGTCCAATACCAACTGCACTCCTTTATTCTTGAGAGCACTTCCGGTATAAACGGGAAAAATCTTATTGTCTATAACCGCCGCGCGAAGTACTTTTTTGAGTTCATCAATAGTCGGTTCTTTGCCGTCTAGGTAAGAGGTCATCAGCGCCTCGTCGTGCTCAACGATTTTTTCTATCAGTTGCGCGCGATACATCGCGGCGTCCGACTTGTAGTCCGCTGGTATTTCAAATTCTACAACCTCTTTGCCCATCTCGCCCTCAAACTTGTAGGCCTTCATTTTCAACAGATCCACCACCCCTTCAAACTTTTCCTCGGCACCGATGGGGATTTGCATTCTAACCGCGCTTTTGTTGAGGCGGTCCAAAATACTTTGGAACGACTTTTCAAATGAGGCGCCCATGCGGTCGAGCTTGTTGATAAAGCAGATGCGCGGCACTTTGGCCTCATCCGCATAGCGCCAGTTAGTCTCGCTCTGCGGCTCAACGCCGGCAACGCCGTCAAAAACGACAATCGCGCCATCCAACACGCGCATCGAGCGCTTCACCTCAACGGTAAAATCAATATGGCCCGGCGTGTCTATGATATTAAAACGGTAGAGATTTTCTTTTGCTTTTTCCTGGTCGGTCTTATTCCAAAAACAGGTGATAGCGGCCGCGGTAATAGTGATGCCACGTTCGCGTTCCTGCTCCATCCAGTCGGTCGTTGTGTCGCCCTCGTGCACCTCGCCGATTTTATGCTGGCTCCCCGTGTAGTAGAGCACGCGCTCGGACGTGGTCGTTTTGCCCGCATCAATATGCGCGATAATTCCAAAGTTCCGCACCTTCTCCAGTGGGTAGTCCCGTGTTGGCATCTTAATTATTGTATTGCAAAAAAATAGGCGCCCTGCGGCGTGACTTATAGAATAGCGGAAATTTGAAAAATTGCAACGAAGATGCTAGATTCTAGTCCAGAAACAACCAGGGAGAATCCCCGTGACAAAACGTGTTGCTCTTTTTGTACTTACACTGTGCGTGACGGCTGCGCTCAGTATGTCAGCACACGCGCAGATTCAGTTCCACCACAACGGCTCCTACATGTACATACTCTTGGGTGGTTACAACCAGAACGGCTATCGCAGTATCGAAATCACCTACGATAACCCGCGTCCTGGCATGCGCGCAGCGGGAGCGCGCATCGGCAGTGTGTTGTTCCATGGTGTGAGCACCCGCGACGGAAGAATGGTCCGAGGCATCGCCTATATTTTCAAGGCGGGATGCGCGCCGGCTCCGTATCAAGTCGAAGGGAGATACGAGAAACATACTTCAAGAATTCTCCTGTATGGTGCGTACCCCGTCTTCGGCCAGGGATGTCGCGTTGTTGGCTACAGCACGAGCGGCCACAACGCCCGCCTGTCCTTTGAACAACTCGAGCTCGACTAGCCTGCGCTCGACAAAAGAAAAAGCCCGCCGATTCTCGGCGGGCTTTTGTTATTTCAGGAAATTACCACGCGAAGTGGGCAAAGGCTTTGTTGGCTTCGGCCATTTTGTGCGTGTCCTCGCGTTTTTTGACCGCAGGTCCTTCGTTTTTTGAGGCAGCAATAAGTTCCTCGGCCAAGCGCTTGTGCATGGGTGCCCCTTTGCGGGCACGAGCGGCATCGATTATCCAGCGGTATGTAAGTGCCGTCTTCCTTTCGGGGCGTACCTCACGCGGCACTTGGTAGTTTGCGCCTCCGACGCGGCGGCTACGCACCTCCATCGCGGGGCCAACATTGCGGAGAGCTTCTTCAAAAACTTCCAGCGGTTCGCGCTTGGTTTTTTCTTTTATTTCATCAAACGCTTGGTAGACAACGCGGCGGGCTGTCGATTTTTGCCCCCATTTCATAATGTAGTTGATAAACTTCTCAACTTTGGTTGAGGAGTACTTGAGGTCGGGGCCGACGATATTTCTGTTTTTAACAGGTCTGCGCATGGCTGATTTTTAACGAGCGGAGCGAGTATAAAAATCGCCATCCCGCCCTTTCTGTTGGGATACACTACCTTGTGAATTTTTATCTGTCCATTGATTCATGTTTGGAAGAAAGGGCGGGATCTTGAAAATATAATCGCCTTGCTCATTATTTTCTACGACTTAGGGCGCTTCACACCATAGCGTGAGCGGGACACTTTGCGCTTATCAACACCGGTTGCATCAAGCTTGCCGCGAACGATTTGATAGCGCACGTTGATGTCCTTCACACGGCCCGCGCGCACGAGGACTACCGAGTGCTCCTGGAGGTTGTGACCCTCGCCGGGGATGTAGGCGTTTATTTCGTAGCCGTTTGTGAGCCGCACGCGCGCGATTTTGCGGATTGCGGAGTTCGGTTTGCGGGGGGTGACGGTCGTTACCTTTATGCACACCCCGCGCTTAAAAGGAGACGGGTAGAAAACGGGGCGGTTTTTGAGCGTATTAAAACCCTGCGCCATGGCGGGTGCTTTTGTTTTGTATATGCGGCGTCCGCGGCCGTGGCGGACGAGCTGGGAAATACGTGACATTCAGTTAAAAAACGCGCAAGCGCGTTTATCCCAATTTACTATAGATAGCTCCACAAAACAAGTTTCCACCGGGTACGTGATTTTCCTGCTAGAAAATCACTCAGTCCTCGCGCCGTCGCGCTGTGGAGCCCCTCCAAAACTTGTTTTGCTTCGCTTCTCCGCTTCCTCTAAATTTCTATGTACGTCGGGATGATGGTGACAGTTTTCGTGACTGGGGTGGAGGAGCCGCAGGAAAGCGTGAACTCGGTGCGCTGGTTGATGGCACCTGTGTCGAGGATCCCGCTTGGAAAGGTGGTTATGTTTGCAGGGAAACCAGAGATGGGGGGCGCGGAGAAGATGGTACAGGAGGCGGGCGGGTTTTGAACTGTCCAGGAGAGCTCTGACGGGTCGCCCTTGCGCACGCGGGAAGGGTCGGCGACGAAGGAGGATATTGTCGGGGTTGTTACGCAAGTAGCGCTGTTTCCCGAGCCCGGTCCTGGTGTTTGAGTCGCTCCTACACAGGTCGGAGCCGTACCCGTACAACTTGCTGGTTTGGAGGTTTGAATACCAGAGAGGTCGGTGCAGATGTCAGAGCTCAAGGTTGTGAAGGAGAGTACCGAACCATAGTAGGGCCCCGTGCCTCCGGAGCTCTGATTGATGACCCCACAGAAGTAGTAGGAGGTGTCGGGGGTGAGCCCTGATACGCTTCGGGAAAACGGCACGGGGCTTGAACCGCTTACCGAGTCAGAGTAGCCACCCGCCCAGGTGCCGAAGTCGTTATTGCAAGTACCGGGGTTTGTGCTGCTGTAGCGCAACCACGCAAGAGAATTGTTGCCGTTGGGGTTTGCCGTGCCATTAATGGTGGCGCTTGAAGAAGTAACATTTGATGCCGCGTTGGTCGTTACGGCAGGCGCAGATAAACTGATATACGCAACGACAGAGGTCTGCCAGATGTATCCGTCAAGGCCAGTACACCAGAGCGTATAGGAAGTGCTCTGTGTGAGGTTGCCGATGGAAATCCACGAGAGCTGGTTGTCGGGGGTATAGAATAGTTGGGTGCCGTAGCCGTCGCGCGCGGAGGTGTCGTGTCCGGGCCAGTGATACACTCTGCAACTCCCCGAGACCACATTCGCGGTAGACCAAGAAAGCGAGGAGGCGTCGTTGTAGGGCATAATAAGAGAGCTGATGCTCTGGGAGACACCTGCGAGGACAGGGGCGTTGCTCACGACATAGGTGTAGGGGGTGGCGCGGTTGATGTAGAGGTTCATGGTGGGTGCGGGAGGAGGGGGAGCTGTAACACCGATATAGAGCCACTGCGCTCTTTCATCAAACGACTGCGCTTGGTAGACCCACGCGTACCCGTTGCATTCGGAATGGCCTTGTATACACCCCCCATATCCATCATTAACATCACAATAGAAGGTGTACCCGGTACATTCCTGTGCATAAATCGGAACAGATTTGCAGGTAAGCGAATACCAGGCAGAAGCCGTCGGGTAAATGGTCGCGGCACCCACAAGCCCCCCGCCGGTACTAAACCCGCTACTCTGTGTCCCGTTGGAGAGGTCTTGGGTTGCATACTCGGTTTCATATCCAGTGGCGCACCAGGGGTCAAAACACCGGTTCCAAACTATGTCCTGATAATCCTGGCAGGACCACTCAAGGGTAGCCGGCCCACCCGATACGACGGTCGGGTATGAGCCCGCAACACCGCCGTCGTAGGTATCGATGGCTCCGGAAGTACAACCAGCTCCTCCGGTTCCTAAACACGGAAACAATTGATTAGCATCCCGCCGTAAAAGCTGTGACGCGCCAGCGGTAGAGCTCTGTGGGTGCGCGCTGAAGATGCCGAGGAGGTTATAACTTTCGCAAATGGGGAGCCCTGGGTTCGCGCTCGGGACCCGGGCCATATTGTTACTAAAGCAGGTGACCGGCATCGGATAACCGCTGTAAGATGGGTACCCTTGTTGGACGCCAAGCCACGTTGCGGCGGCAAGGCCGTCGTACCCTGCGGGAAATATATTAGGAAGTGCGATGGGAGAATTTGACGGGGGTATGGGAGAAGAGAGAAACACGGCCGCCACCACAAGAAGCGCCGCTCCGGCGCACAAGAGAGCTATGTCGCGCAACTTTTTGTGTGAAAATTGCTTCATTTGTTGTTACTCACCCGAAGGGAGAGGGACCTGTAAGACATCTACAAATATCGCGGTCATGGAACCATCCCCTTGCTTCCTGCTGAAGATACCGATGGTAGCGCCGACCCCAAATGCTTCAAAGGTCGTCGTCTCGCCGGCCATGGCCCTCGTTTTTGTATCCGCATCAATCGCAAAAGTCAGGATATCCTCTCCCACCCGTATGGAAATTGATGAAGCCCCTTTGGCGGTCACAACCCCGACAACAGGAACTTTTTCCGGGTCAACCTGCTGTGCGGGAGGACTTCCAGAGAACTGCGGAGAGGGTGCCCATGGGGTGTACTGTGCGACAACATAAAACAAGCCGACGATAAGAATGACTGCTCCCACTACTACAACCGGCGTAGATATGTTTGACATAAGAGTAGTGTATCTTAAATTATTTTATTGCACGGCCACTCCCTCCCCGAAGAAGAACTGCAGATCGGAAGCGATTGACTCTTCGGTTTCCCCGCGGAGAGGAAGCTGTGAGAAGAGGAGGTACGAGCTTGCGGGGAGAGAGGCGGAGTCCGGGCCTTGGGGTATCGCCTGCCCCCCCGCCGCAAGCGGGCTGTGCCCAAGAAAGAGGGGGAAGAAGCCGCTATCAAGGGAGAAGAGGAACACCGGCGAGAGCGTACCTTCAACCAAGGCCGGCGCCGCACGGGCGCGCTCCACAGTGCGCTCTCCCACCGAAGCTATTTGCCACACCACACTGTCAAACCCCGCGCTTTTGGCGTTGTACATAAGGAGTAAAGATGCGAGACGGTTGAGTATATCGGGGGAGGCGTTTTTGTCTTGCAAAATGCTGTCGCGAAGTGCCACAAGGTAGGCGCGCGCGTCTTCCTCACGGATTAAAGAGCTAGCAAATTCCCCGCTTTCTTTTGCGGCCGTAGCAATCGCCTCAAGCGCAAGTATTGTCCCGATGTCGCCCCCAACCCCGGGGCACGCATAGTGAGCGGTCTTCCATAGCGGCGTGTAGGAAATGTCCTGCTCCTTCAAATACGCGCCTGCCTTAGAGTTTGCCGGAAATACTTCATTTACTGAAAGAAACGCCATGTCGGAAACATACGCGAGTACTTGGTACTTCGCGCTTCCTGGCGATACCTTCTCTCCAAGCGCGAAGAGAGACGAACCCCCAATGAGCGCGGGCGCACACGAGGCATCGGCAAGCTCAAAAATGGGTCCCCCGCCAAAGGAGGTGTCGCTGAAAACTTTTTGGAGGAAGGTCTGTATTTGTGGGGCGCGCGCAAGTTCAGAAGTGCTCGGTGATGGTGTGGCAGAAGCGGAAAGTTCAAAAGGCGGCAGAAGCGCAATGTCGCGCTCGGGGTCGCATACGCGCACATCACCTGCAAAACAGCTCTCTCGGGAGAGAACGACAAATTCTTCCATCTTCGTGATGCCCTGCTCAAGACCATCAACACCGGTAAACCATCCGTTTTGAGCGGGAGAACCATCCGGATTTGGTGCTGACGGCGAGAGCGCTTGGCGCGCGAGATTTTCATTATCTTTTGCAACGACCGCTACCACCATTTTGTATGCCGCGAGGTCTTTCTTGTATGCGGCAACGGCTACCGAAAGCTGTTGCTCATAGATTTTGGCACTTGCGTCGGAGCCGCCTACAAGAAACTCCTGCCGTGCCCTCTCCAGCGCCGCAAGCTCCCGCAAGAAGTTGAGCGGGTACAAACTTTCCCGGACCTCACTTTCGTACTGTTTAGACGCTTCCGGCAAAACCCCGGCGATTTCGTCTTTTACTTTGGCAAGCGCTTCGATAGCATCCGCAAGCGATATGGGGTCGGTCCCCTCAAGCCCGAGTGCGGGAAGGCGGCGCGCCGATGCGAGCGCGTACGCAAGCCTCATCGCCTTTAGTTCTTTTCCTCCCGCAACTGGAGCGCCGTTTTGTAAAACCTCACCGCGAATAACCTCATATTTGGAACCGCCGAGAGAGACCGTCTCAACTACAGCGTACGTGTGGAGCGCTTCTGAAAAAAATTGTGCCTGTGCTTCTTGATTTTGATAATACCAGTAGACCCCCGCTACAGTAGCAACGACAATCACAACCCCGAGGCCCGCATAGAGAAGTCGCGCCATACTACCTGAAGTATACCGCCTTCCCGCGCTTAAAAATTCTTTGGGGTGTGGACATCCACAACGACCACCTCATCCTTTCCTCCAAGTCCTGCAGGCACACGCGACGAGCCGGCGCTCCCCCCGTTCACCAAAAACCATAGCCGCGGCCGAGGCCCCCCTTTTTCATACAAATACGAAGAGAGCGCTGCTGCATCAGCGACTTTGGATACGACAGCGTCCATGCCTCCCGAGCGTAGCGCCGCTGCAGCAACCGGAAGATTGTGCGGATTGTTGATAAAAATGGGTGCGCCGAGCGCACGGCACGCGGCATACACCAAGGGCTCCGTGTGGGAGAAGAGCGGCAAGTGCATCACAAGGCCACGCACCTTATGCTCGCGCAGAGCGTTTTCTAATCTGCTAGAAAAATCCTGCACAACCGGCAAAATGAATTTCTTCGCTTTGGCTTTCGTCCGTAAGATTGCACGAAGCGCTTGCAAGCGAATGTGTACTGCTTCGCGTGCCGAGAAGGTCCGACATTTTTGTAGAAATAAATTGTGCCGCCATCGCCGATAGTGCAACCAACGTTACAGCACAGACAATGGCCGCAAGAAGCATCCGGCGCGCATTAACCCGAAGAAGAGCGAACATGCCTCAAGTATAAGGGTTGTTTGTCTTTTCGCAAACACGCGTGTGGACAGCGTATTTTACTCTCGCACCATGCGCTTGCGTTTGCCGGGCATATCCAGCTTTTGAAGAGGTGCACAGGTCAGCGGTAGATACAAACCGCGCTCCACACCCTGCGCATAGGTAAGCGACGGGCTGACGCGAAGTTTCGAAGCTATTTCATCAGCAAGCTCCGAGAGCTCAACCCCAGAATGTGCTTCTACATGCAAAGTCACCTGAATTTTTGGACTTTCTTCTCCTGTCGCGTGTTCAGAATAATGGAGCTCAAACTCATCCGATACCTTGCCGCGCATACTGCGCAGAACCCGCTCCACCTCATCCGCCCGGAGCACCCCTTTGGGGATTTTAATGAAGTCCATGTCTTTGCGCCCGATGACAGTGAACGACCATTCGCCATGCTCCTTGCATGTACTTTCTACAACGCGCGCCATATCTCCCGTGCGGTAACGAATCATAGGGAACGCGATTGGCCCATACATGGTGGTGCATACCAACTCCCCCTCCGCGCCGGGGAGAAGAGAAATTTTCTCCTTTGAGTCAGGGTCAACAATTTCAAGATGTATGTCAGCGCTTGCGTGGTAGGTGTCGCCCGGATGTTCAGCCGAGGCCTCACCGCAGGCAAGAGTCATGGAACCGATTTCGCTGATACCGTAAATCTGCACGATGGCTGCGTTCGGGAATTGTTCTTTTGTGAAATTGATAACCTCCTGCCCGGCGTGGTCCCCATGAAATTCTATGTACATTATTTTCATTCGATCTGACCCAGATATATTTTTTGCAACGGCGGACAACAAAAACGGTACGAGTATGAGCGAATCTATGCCATGTGCGAGCGCCGTATTGACCGACTCTTCCGGGAAGCGGGGGTCAAGAAGAAACAGTACAATTTTTTTACCGAGGACTTTTTCAAACGCGCTCTCCAGTATAGAGGTCGGGGTTGGCAGAGAGGTGAGAATCCCTTTTTGTATGCGCGGAGAGGCGGGCCGTTGCGGCACAGTAATAAATGGGAAGAAAACCGGCGGCTTACCGGAGGTCCCGGAGGTTGAGCGGATAAACGCAACTTCGCCCCACGGCACAAATATTCTTTTTTCTATCGGCACTTTTTGAATATCCTCTTTGGTTAAGAACGGGAGCTCCTCCCACTCTTTCTGCTTCTTAATTTTAAGAGAAGAGATTACCGGAGAAAGGTTGTAGAGATTTCTATAAAAATCACACCCGCCTTTGCGCGTGTATTTCTCAACGAGCGAGCACAATTTTTCAAACTCGGCCATACCTACAGCCCCGTGAGCAAACGCAGGAGTGATATAAGGAGTGCGGAGAAATAGGGAAAGAGGAAATAAAACAGGAGGAGAATAACGAGTGTGCCGGAAAGTATGCCCAGCCGCTCAAAACTCATACGGAAGTTGCCGTACGCGCGGGCAAACGGGCCCGGTAAAATACCGGAGAGTACTTTTGAACCATCAAGCGGCGGCACGGGGATGAGGTTAAAGAGCGCGAGTAGAAGATTGATGTAGACAACGAGTACAAACAGCTCCGTCATCGGGCCTTCGCCCGCGAAACGGATGATGCCGCTGAAAATAAGCGCGAGAAAAATGTTGACCGCGGGCCCTGCCCCCGCAACAAGTACTTCGTCATATTTTCCGGGGAGGTTGTAGGGGTTGTATGGAACCGGTTTTGCGTAACCAATGAGGAATGGGAAACCAGTGATTGGCTGCGTAAACAAAAGAATTGCAGGTAAAAGTATTGAACCCACTGGGTCGATATGAGAAAGCGGATTGAGAGTGAGTCGCCCCGCGAGGCGCGCGGTCGGATCGCCGAGCCAGTTGGCCATATAGCCGTGGCTAACCTCATGGAGAATGATGGAG
>MEWX01000001.1 GCA_001775485.1 Candidatus Adlerbacteria bacterium RIFCSPLOWO2_01_FULL_51_16 | reverse complement strand
TCATCAACGTTGCCGTCATTGCGACCGATCAAACTTCTGAACTGTGAGTCAACCATAAAAACTGCGAGAGAAAGCTCGTCTATTTTAGAGACCAGAATTCCTTTGACTACCACCTCGCGGGTTACCTCGCCCACATTGATGCGGATTCGGGTGCCTATGCCGACATTTTCAAGCGCGGAGAGGTTGGGCGAGTCAAACGGCAGATATTGTTTCAAAAGATAGCGACCTATAAGTACCTTGTCATAGTCCCCGGGAGCAAGGTATGAGCCTTCGGCAACAAATTGGGAGAGGCCCGTAACCGCATCTTCCGCATAGGGGTCAATGCCGACAACTTGCGCTACGGCGGTGTTCGGTTTATCCGTCTCTTTGCGGGTTTTGTAATTTGCTTCCAGAGTGCCTCCCTCCCGATAACGAGGTGTTATCGCCTCGACTTCCGGAAGAGTCGCGATGAGTGCGACGAGGTTGGGACTGTTTTCAATATACTTTTTATCAGAAAGCGTCGAGACAATAACATCGCTTGTGTAGTGCGTGCGGGCCGCCTCAATCGCTCCCTGCAAAAGCCCCACCAGTATTCCAGAAACCACGACCAGGTTAAGAAAGGTCAAGACCATCACAAAAATGATAAGTCCGGTCGTCCACAACGAGGCGCGACGCAGCGCCCGGAGCGCGAGAAACCAGCCGATACGGATATTGAGTGGCAACATGGAGGAACTAGTCGGAAAGGACGACGACGTCTCCCGAAGAGAGCCCGGAAGTTATTTCTATGGAGCCAAGCGAAGAAACACTGCCGGTCGTCACCTCCCGCTCGACAACTTCATCCCCCACTAACACGCGGACAAACTTTTTGCCGTCGCGACTGGTGACAACCCCCTGCGGAATAGAAATCACATCCTGCCGGCGCTCGGCGGTAATCGTGACATTTGCCGTCATGCCCGATTTAACGCGCGGGTCAGTAACTGTAAACTTGAGAATGGTGCGGTAGGTTGAGACCCCGTCGCGCACCGTCTCTGCCGGATCAATCGCCGCGACAGTGGCATTAAAAATTTCTTCAGCACCGTAAGCGTCAAGCGTAACGCTCGCCTCTTCGCCCACTCTAAGCAAAGAAAGGTTGATTTCCGGTACAAAACTTTCTATCTGCAACGTATCGTTGCCAATAAGGGAGATTGCGGGTTCGTTGGTTGCGGCAACGCCGCCGACTTCTATGTCAATCGCCGTAACAATGCCCCCAAACGGCGCGCGCAGAGTGCGCTCGGCGATCGCTGTTTGCAGGCCTGAAACTGTCGCCTGCGCACTTGCCAGAGCTTTGTCACGGGTACGGAGGGCTTCCTGATAGGCGTTGTAGTTTGGAAGATAGGAGGAGCTTTTGGTATTGGGGATGGTTATGTACCACGTGGTTTCATCGTATTCATTCAAGTCGTCGGGAAAGAATACAAATAAGCCATACGTGCCGAGCGGTGCAGGTTCATCGGAGGGGACATCAATCGGCTCCAAGGTCTCCAGACCGAATGTCCGCAACTCGTGGTCATCGACACCCTGTTGCACGCCGTGAACAATACGTATTTTGTAGACACCCTCCGGACCATTGTATAAACCGGTTACCTCGGGCGCAGTAACTGCGTACGAAGACGAACCAGGCACCGCAGCCAAACCCTCCGAGAGAATGTCCCGGTAGGCGCTCGCAACAAGCGTCGCCTGTTCTTTGCGTGCTTCTTCCAAATCGACTTCTGCGGCGCGAAGGTCCGCGGCAAGTACATCAATCGCGAGAGTCGCGAGAGTCTGCCCCGCCGAGACCCTGTCCCCCACCGTAACCCTCACCGACTGAACCCGACCGGTTTCCCCGAAGGCCAGATCAACATTTTGTGCCGCAACTACTTTACCGGAGACGGAAACTTCCTGTACAAACTCTCCCGCCTGTACAACGAGTATTTCTTGTTCGCTGTTGCCATCTCTAAAAGCAAAAAACCAGACGCCGAGGACAACCAACACAAAAATGGCGAGAGACACGAGCGGCCGCTTGATTGCGGCGCTATAAACGAATAAAAGTCGTTTTTTTACAGCAGAAAGCATAGTAGCCGAGGCAGTGTATCACACCGCCAAAATTTCTCAAAAACTTATTTCTAATTCTGCGTGTACCCTTACTTAAGACCGATGGTAACGGATTTTACAGAGCCGTCGTCGAGTACTACGTAGATGCGCCACCAACGGCCGGTTTGAAGTCCTTTGGTACTCCAGTTGTAGATGTACTGTTGTGCGACCGGATCCCACTTGAAGAGACTGCCGGTCGTTGCTGGTTCGCTGTAAAAGGACTCAACAACCGAGGAAGACATCGGGCTACCCATTTGCGGGATAACCCAAATAGGAAGCGTTGCCGCCTCAATGGGGTTGCCGTTTGCGTCTTTGATTTGGAATTTGACCGGTACCGTCGAGCCGCCTTTAAAGACGCTGAGTGCCAGACCAATTTGATGCGCAGTGTCGTTTATCGGCTGGAGAAAGCCGTCGAAACCGTACACTATCCAGTCGACAACAGGACCACTGTCATTATTGTAGTTGCCGATTCCGTCGATAAAGGTCCACGAGTCGTTGTAGACGCTGATCGCGTTGTGCGTTGTGCCAGAAAGATCGAGGCCTGCGAGTGTTTCGCCAGAGATCCCGAGGCAGGAGCCCGTCGCCGTGTGTGGAAAGCCGTCATAGATGACCGTGTAGCCTGAAACCGAACAAACAGGATCGGTTTTTTCAATGGTGAAGTCACCGGCCGACGCGTCGTCAAGATTGTTGTAGTTTGTAGCATCGGTCGGGACAAAGTCCGTAGTCACGGCGTAGGTGCCAACGTCTGTGGGCGCCGCAGAAGAGCCGTCGTATTTGATATCGCTGACGGTCCCCCCCACAGAGCCGGCTACGATGGCTGCTTGCGGCGCGCCGCTGTATACAACCGGAGAGTTATTGACCGAAACCGTTGGAGTAATTTTTATTACGGCGACATCGTCGTTTGTTATAGTGCAGGTTTTATTTTCTCCCGCGAGGAGCGCAACCGCGCCGTCGGAAGCACAGTCTCCACCCCAAGAACCGGCGGTGTATCCCGGAAGATTTGTTTCGCTTGCGGTGTGCGCACCCGGCGCGAGTTCTATCGCGCTACTCCACGCAACATCGTCGCCGTCGATTTGTGCCTGAAAATCATTTTCGTCTGCGAGGCCGCCATCATCGTTGACTACCTGTTTGACGAGCGTCAGCGTGCCCGTTGTCGGACCGCTGCCGGGGGCGTAGGTATTGGTGATCGTGCACACAACCACCTCACTTGGAAGGAGATTGACGGTGTTTCCTACCTGGTGGCCGGTAGTGCCGCAATCCCATGAACCCGCGCTGTAATTTGGAAGACCGGATTCGGAGAGTGTATACACTACGGACGCATCAACATCGTGAAAGGCATCCGAGTCTCCAAAATCCGAGAAATTTCTTTGTGTCGTTGTCGTAGCCGTTGCTGTAAGTTGCCAGTTGTGAGCAGTCGCCGTGCCTCCGGTAGTATTATCAACCACCTTTACTAATTTCAACTGCGGAGCGATATCATCATCTACGACAATGCAAGTTACCTCTGGCTCTCCATTAATTTGAACTGAGTTGCCTATTTGGACCCCCCCAATACAATTCCACGTAGAGCTATATCCATCCGGCATCCCACTAGTATCGTCAAGTAGTTCGTACAAACCGGGGGGGACTTCTCCTGTGGTGGTAGCTCCATTTCCCGAGTAAACAATATCATCAGGACTCTCAGGGTTATAAGCTTGGATAAATGCTGAGGTAGGCGAATATGATCCTCCATCATCATTAATAACAACTCTTGCAATCGTGAGGAGGGTTGTCGCCTCTTGTGCGTGCGAAAATGGAGTAACAAACACAATAAGAGCCCCTGCAAAGATCGCCGCACAGAAGAACGTAATAAAAAGCCGCAAAGATATGCTCAAAGATTGCATGAATAAAGGGTTATTTGGATATACTCTGAGTATACCGCATATGATGAGAAAAGTACGCCAAAATACCCCCACACTTTTTTGGCGTTACTGTGCCTTGCAAAATCGTACTTATTCTACAAACGTGAGCGCTTTGCCCGATTTGCCCGCGCGCCCGGTACGGCCGATGCGGTGGACATAATCCTCCCGCGTTGCAGGAAGGTCGTAGTTAATGACGTGGGAAACGCCCGATATGTCGAGCCCGCGCGCCGCCACATCGGTCGCGACAAGCACCTGCACGTGGTCGCGCTTGAAGAGGTCGAGTGCCTTTTGGCGCTTGCCTTGGGTTTTGTTGCCATGAATTGACTCCGCCTTGAAGCCACGCTCTATCAGTTTTTTAGAAAGTTTCTCAACGCCGTGCTTGGTGCGGCCGAAGATGAGAACTTTATCAAACCCCGGCTTAACCAAAAGGTCGTGGAGTATGGTGAGTTTGTCTCCGCCTTGGGGTACGCGCACAATATCTTGATCAATACCCGCAGCAATTTCGCGGGTCGCGACTTTGATGCGCACGGGCTCGTGCAAAAACTCGCCAATGAGCTTTTCAATTTCATTTGAGATGGTCGCGGAGAAGAAAAGGGTATGCCGCGGTGTCGGGAGAAGCGCCAAAATTTTGCGCATATCGTTGATGAAACCCATGTCGAGCATCCGGTCCGCTTCGTCCAACACCGCAATTTTAAATGCTGAAAGCACAAGTACCTTACGTTCAAGAAGATCTTTGAGTCGCCCCGGAGTCCCGATAACGACATGCGGGCGGCGACGCAGCCCTGCAATCTGCGCGCCTATCGAAGCGCCGCCGACGCACACCGTCGTGTAGAGCTGCATGTTTTTTGCGAAGCCATTAAATTCATCCGCAATTTGGAGCGCGAGTTCGCGGGTCGGCACCATGATGAGCACACGATCGTTGCGATTCAATAAAAGTTTATGTATGAGCGGAATCAGAAAGGCGCCGGTCTTGCCGGTCCCCGTGTTGGCAACCCCGACAACATCTGCACCACGCAAAATGTGAGGTATTGCTCGATCTTGAATGGGAGTCGGATCTTTGTAGCCCTTTGCAACAATGGCCTGCTTTAACGAATCGTCTATCAAAAAGTCGGCGAAACGATGTTCGGGAACAAAATGTGGCGCCTCCTCGGTAATGACCGCCTTGTTGATGAAGGTGGAAGGATGCATGTGCACTCCCGTGCTGAAGTTCCCCCGTTTGAAATTACCGCGCGCAAAATGCGGCCGCGCATTAAAGCGGCGATGGGGGCCTTTATGAGAATGAGAAAAATGTTTCTTTTGTGGCATTGCACTCTATCTACTATCAGAGCCTATGGCTCAGATATGAGCACAAGAGGAGTTCGCAGATACGTCCGTATTATAAGGGATAGTTCTATTCTTGTCAATTACGCTTCCCGGTTTGCTTTGGTGCGAGCGTGTTCGGTGAGATATTGCTTGCGCAAACGCACGCTCTCGGGGGTGACCTCGAGGTACTCATCCTCCCCCATAACCTCAAGCCCCCGCTCAATCGTGAGTGTATAGGGTGGCGTGAGATTAATCGCCTCATCCGAGCCCGAGGCGCGGGTGTTGGAGAGCTGTTTACCTTTGGTCGGGTTCACCGTCATCTCCTCGCCTTTGGCAGTGTTCCCGATGACTTGGCCCTCATACACCTCCGTCGCGGCGTTTATATAGAGGAGCCCGCGGTCTTGCAAATTCCAAAGCGAAAAGCCGAGTGCCTTGCCGCCTGCCATAGAGATCATAGAGCCCTGCGGTCGCTTGCGGATCTCGCCATGGTAGGGCCGAAAGCCCACAAACCGCGAGGAGAGTATTCCCTCCCCTTTAGTGTCTATAACAAACTGATTGCGATAGCCAAGGAGCCCGCGGGTTGGCCCTTCAAAAAACAAACGCAAAATATCTCCATGCGCTATCGCGTTTAGCATCACAAACCCCCGCGTCCCGAGGCGCTCGATGATGGTGCCCTGGTAATTCTTTGGCGTATCGATGACCACTTCTTCAAATGGTTCCATTCGTATACCGTTTTCTTCGTGAAAGATAACTTGCGGTTGGGAGACCTGCATTTCGTAGCCCTCGCGGCGCATATTTTCAAGCAGTATCGCGATATGAAGTTCGCCGCGGCCAGAGACCTTATACGCATCCCCCGTGCCAAACTCAACGCGCAACCCGACATTAACCTCAAGCTCGCGCTCCAAGCGTTCTCGCAACTGGCGGCTGGTTACAAATTTTCCCTCCCGTCCGGCAAAGGGCGAATTGTTGACCAAAAAGTTGAGTGTAATCGTCGGTTCATCAACCGCAATGCCGGGAAGCGGTTCCGCCGTCTCACTCGTTGTTACCGTCTCCCCAATATCAATGTCGGGAAGCCCCGCGATAAGTGCAATGTCGCCAGCACCCGCTTCGGTCGCTTCCACCCGGTGCAACCCTTCAAACGTAAACACTTTGGTGATCTTCCCCGGGCGTGTCTCCCCCATCGGCTTTTTTATAAAAACAGAGTCACCGAGTGCGACCTTGCCTTCATATACACGCGCCACCGCAAGCCGGCCGAGGAAGTTATCGTAGGCCAAGTTAAAAGGCTGCAACCGGAGCGGCATTTCATCGCCCGCTCCGGAAGAGGCCGCGGGCACATGCGAAAGGATCATTTCAAGAAGCGGTGAAAGGTCTTTTGACTCGTCTTCTAGTTTTGTTTTAGCAATGCCCTCCCGCCCTATAGTGTAGATAACAGGAAAGTGCGCTTGCGCGTCGGAAGCCCCGAGCTCCAAAAACAATTCTAGTACTTGCTCCTCACACAGGTGCGGGTTTGCCGCGGGCTTATCTATTTTATTAATAACGACAATCGGTTTGAGGCCAAGCTCGAGGGACTTCTTTAAAACAAAACGAGTTTGCGGCATCGGCCCTTCTTGTGCATCAACAACGAGCAAAACACAGTCAATAGAGCGGAGAACCCGCTCAACCTCGGAGCCGAAGTCGGCATGCCCGGGGGTGTCTACAATATTTATCTTCGTCCCCTTATAGGTGATAGCCGCGTTTTTGGCATAGATGGTGATGCCACGCTCAAGTTCCAGCGTGTTGGAGTCCATAGAGGTACCTTCCTTTTCAGCGCCGGTTTGACGCAAGAGTGCGTCGGTAAGCGCGGTCTTGCCGTGGTCAACGTGCGCGATAATGGCGATGTTTCTGATTTCCATATATGCAAGCATATGCCCGTCGCTCGCTCGGAAAAGAAAATTGGACTTTCTCTTCACTCGCTTCGCTAGGTCATAAAAAAATAAAACGGCCGCAGGCCGATGTCCTCAACAATACCACACCCTCACTCAAAAATCAATCGGGTGTCGTGCGTTTACCATTAGGGCTTTACGTATACGATCTTTTGATACAAGCCCCCGAAGTAAGAGGTTTTTCGGCACCGCTGCATAGAAAACTGTGAGGGAAGGAGCTCCCATAATTCCCGGTTCCAAAGCGCCACAGCGAACGGCTCGATTGTGCCGAGTAGAGGGAGGAGGAGATATCGTAGCGGGTGCCACAAAGAGGGCTTTCCGTAATCCAGTACGACGAGCGTGCCACCCGGTTTCAGCACGCGAAGTGCCTCTGCAACGGTTTTCTCGCGGACATCCTGCGGCTGCTCATGCAACAGAAAGTATAGAATTGCGCGGTCGTACACCCCCGGAGAAAATATGAGCGCGGAGGAATCCATTTGGATAAAGCGGGCTACTTCGGCATCCGCAGCGGCGATCTTGCAGCTCACGTTCTTCAGCTGCGCCTGCACTACATCTATAAGATCTAGTGTCCCGCCGGAGCGCGTGACGCATGCGGCAAGCCGCGGCGTAAAATTGCCGTACGGGACAGATATCTGGAGCGTGCAGCCCGATAGATCGCCCTCAAATTCTTCTATCACCTCGTTGGAGAGGCGGCGATAGTACCCGCACAGAATCAGATTAGTGAGCCACGGGCGGTCCCAAAACCGGAGCGCGCGCGGATCTACGTAAGCCCACCAGTAATACTTTTTAAGATAGTCGGGGGTAGGAGTGGTGGCAGTACTCATGCCCCTCCTTTCATTTTGCGAAGTATGAGCGTCAAATACAGGCCGATAGCAGCGCCAAAGTAGTTTCCGCCCCGCTCCACCCAGTCGAGTATGTAGATTGCCTCATACCCATGAGCACTCACCCGGCTGAAGGCGGTCGCCAAACCCCAAAACACCGCCCAAACAAAGAGCACCACCATAAACTGCGACCGTGCAAGTTTGGCGAGAGGCCCACTGCCCACCCAAACACCGATAAGCGCAAGCACCATGATTGCAGCAATCGCGAGGTCTATGCGTCCTATGTACCCGACCCACTGAAGCGCGGTTTCTGTCGGAATTGAAATGCCGAATGTCGATTGAAGGGAGCCGACAATCAGTTGGGCAAACGAGGGGTTCCCCGATACTGCCCAGCCGCCGTGTCCGACAAAATTGAATATGTTGGCTCCGGCCGCCAGTGCATAGATGATAAAAAGGATACGGTCTTTAAATAAATTTGTACTCATGCTGTGGCATCTATTACTAATAATCTGCCTATCTCTACTAGTATACCTCCAAAACAAGCACTCTTTTTCATTATTTCTTTCGTAAGTCAGACCAGAGAAATACGAGCCCGATTGCAACCCAGAAAGAAACCATAAGCCAATTTTTGGTCTGCATCGCCTGTACGGCCGCAACTCCGAAAAATAAAACAAATATTGCAAAATTTGCGCCTAATTTGTTCACTTATTTATTACAACTGACCAGCTGCCCGACAGGGATTCGAACCCCAATTAATGGCTTCAAAGGCCACTGTCCTACCATTAGACGATCGGGCAATACGATTTGAGAATACCAAATTTTCTAACCTCTTACCATTCCCCCCATACAACACCCTCACAAACTTGAGAATGTGAGAATGTTGTGTATACTGGTATTTATGCAAAAAATGAAAACCCCAAAACAAATGGAACGACACCTGAAAGGGGTGGCTAACCATCGACGTATTGCAATTTTGCTCCTCATCGCCGCGCGCAGTGGTCTTACACTTGAAAACATTTCCGCAACACTCAACGCAAACGAAAAGACCATAGGGGAGCATACGCGACGCCTCCACAATGCAGGGCTTATCGACAAACAGAATCGTGGCAAATTTGTGGAGCATACTCTCTCGCCGTACGGCAGATTGTTCGTCCGATTCTTAAAATCATTCCAGCAAATCTAACCAACAACACCCTCACAGACTTGAGAATGTGAGGGTGTTGTTATAAATTTTTGCCGTTGAAAAGAGCGGTAATGAATGGTTGATGGCCGGAAGAGTGGGCTCCGCTCATGTTGCCATCAGATATATCCGGCCGCGGGGCCATAGGTAGCGAGCCCGAAGAAGAATTGCAGTTTACGCGCGACGCCCATAGATCTCCTTAATAAGGGATTTTACACTCCTCAAAGCAATGCGCACCGCGATTGAGCTTGTACACCCGCATGCGCCCCCGGTCCTCACTTGCGACCGCGTCAACCGAGCGAAGCACCTGTAAATGATGCGTTACGGTTGGCTGGCGCAATTGTACCCGCTTAGTGAGTTCGCTCACCGTCATCCCCTCTTTTGATCTACCAAGCATACACACCAAGTTATAACGGCTTCGATCCCCCACTACCTTGAAACAATCGGAGCAGAGTTCCTCTTCGCCGCTTTGAACCCACGGAGGCCGTTTATACGTTTTTACCTCTACATTACGGGCTTCTTTTGTTTTCTTTTTCTTTATCCCCAACTTTTTCTTATCCATAGATAGGTATCTATGTGTATTATATATAGATACCTATCAATATAGCATCTTTGTACTATGCCACGCCAGAAACTCACAGCGCTCCCCACGATCGTCAAACGGAACGGCTCTTTTGTTCCTTTTGATTCAAGTAAAATTGCTCACGCTGTGGAGAAGGCGATGAAAGCTGCGGGAGAGTTCAAAGAAAAGGCATCTGAAAAAATTGCCGATGCGGTGACAAGGGTGCTAATAGAAAAGATCCGTAGCAATAAAACTTTCATACCGACGGTAGAGGGTGTACAGGATGAGGTCGAAAAAGAGCTCATGCTGCAAAAATTTCCCGTAACCGCCAAAGCGTACATTCTCTATCGGGCGGAACGTACCCGTATGCGTGAGTTGCGGGGAGATGTGCCCGAGCATGTAAAAGTACTCTCGGAGGAAAGCAAAAAATATTTCAAAAATAATCCACTCGGAGAATTTGTGTATCTGCGAACGTACGCGCGCTGGATCGAATCAGAGAATCGCCGCGAAACTTGGGTGGAGACCGTCGACAGATATATATCATTTATGAGAGAGAACATCGGTGAGAAACTCGCCGAATGTGAGTATGCTGAATTGCGCGAAGCAATTTTGCAGCAAGAAGTGATGCCGTCTATGCGGCTTATGCAATTTGCCGGAGAGCCTGCCCGCCGGTGTAATACATGTGCATACAATTGCACGTTCATCGCTCCTGCGAAGCTCAAAGATTTTTCCGAAATTATGTATCTTTCAATGCAAGGGTGCGGTGTGGGATTTGCGGTCGAAAGTCAAAACATTGAATGTTTGCCACAAATACAAAAACAGACAAAAAAGAAACTGGCCATATATAGCATCGCGGATTCTAAAGAAGGGTGGTGCGACGCGCTCTCATTTGGGCTTACGGTCTGGTATATGGGATACGATATCGAATTCGACTACTCACTCATACGTCCTGCTGGTGCCCGCCTCAGAGTAATGGGGGGTAAGGCCTCCGGCCCTGAGCCACTACGCTCTCTTCTTAGTTTTGCGCGCGAAAAAATACTTCGGCGGCAGGGTCGTCGGTTACGCCCGATCGACGCACACGATATCATTTGCAAAATCGGCGAGTGCGTCGTGTCAGGTGGTGTGCGTCGCACTGCAATGATCAGCCTTTCCGACCTCGACGACGCCGAGTTGCGCGACGCAAAGAGAGGCCAGTTTTTCCTGACTGAACCGTATCGGATGGTCGCAAATAATTCGGCAGTGTATGAGACGCAGCCATCTA
The DNA here is from genome assembly GCA_001775485.1 of Candidatus Adlerbacteria bacterium RIFCSPLOWO2_01_FULL_51_16. GTDB lineage: Bacteria > Patescibacteriota > Minisyncoccia > Phycocordibacterales > SBAW01 > GWA1-54-10. The sequence goes on along the minus strand of MEWX01000001.1, from coordinate 2,363 downwards.
ACACTCAACTGATAGAGGAGTGGATTGCTCTTATGAAAAGCGGCTCTGGAGAACGTGGAATTTTTAATCGTGGGGCGCTTCACAACACACTACCAAAACGGCGGGCTTCGTACTTCAAAAAAGCGGGCTTTATTGCTCCCGACGGCACCGTAGTTGGCCCCATAGGGACGAACCCGTGCGGTGAAATCATTTTGCAGTCAAAACAGTTCTGCAATCTTTCCGAGGTCATCGCTCGCGCACACGATACGCAGGAAAGCCTGGTGCGCAAAGCCCGCCTCGCAACGCTTCTCGGCACATATCAGTCCTCCCTGACAAAATTTCGATATATTTCAAAAGAATGGAGCAAGCACTGCGAAGATGAACGGCTGCTTGGCGTATCGGTTACGGGACAATGGGACAGTGAAGCGGCACGACAACCGGAAGTCCTACGAGCCATGCGCAAAGAGGCAATCGTTGCAAATGCAATATACGCGGAACGATTCGGTATCAAGGCATCGATGTCCATAACGGCGGTAAAACCCTCGGGGACTGTATCGCAAGCGTTCAATTGTTCCTCCGGTATTCACCCGAGACACTCAAAATATTACATTCGCCGCGTACGCATCTCCGCCACGGATTCGCTTTTCAGGATGTTGCGCGATCAGGGCGTCCCGTATTACCCCGAAGTCGGACAGCCGGCAGAAAACGCAAGTACTTATGTGCTCGAATTTCCAGTTGAAGCGCCGAACGGGTCAAAGTTCAAGGACGACTTTTCTGCCTTGGAGCAACTCGAGTATTGGAAGATGGTAAAGCTGAATTACACCGAGCACAATCCTTCGGCAACAATTTCGGTCGGAGAGGACGAATGGATCGGTGTCGTCGATTGGTGTCAGAAAAATTGGGACATTATCGGCGGCCTTTCCTTTCTTCCGCGTTTTGACCATGTGTATCGTCTCGCTCCCTATGAAGCAATCGAAAGAAAGCGGTATGAGGAACTAGTAGCGGCGTTTCCTAACCTGGACTATTCAAAACTCGTTACGTATGAGCGAACCGACGAGACCGAGCAGAAAAAAGAACTCGCTTGTGTTGGTGGAGTGTGCGACATAGATATTGTAGAAATACCGATAAAGTCAGTTTCTGTACACTAGGTATGCTGTATACCCGCAAAGGAGACAGTGGTATCTCGGGGCTCTTTGGCACAAAAGAGCGGTTTCCAAAAAATAGTCCGATTTACGATGCGCTCGGCACACTTGACGAACTCAACTCACTTCTCGGGATATGCTCTGCAAACTCCGCACGCAATCCCTTGCGCGAAGCAAATATTTCCGCGGCGCTGCGCACCTCGCAACAAAATATTTTTATCGCACAAGCAGAACTCGCGGGTGTACAAAAACACATACCGCAAGCGCGCGTTTTGGAGCTCGAGAGTATGACGGACCGGCTCGAAATGCAGATGGGGCATCGGGGCACTTTCATAATTCCTGGAGCTACAGAACTCTCGGCGCTCCTTGATTATGCCCGGGCTGTTTGTCGAAGAGCCGAGCGCTCCGTACTCGCCGCCCACGCCGCTCGTGAGGTTTCCCCTTCAACCAAGAACTATCTCAACCGTCTCTCGAGCTTTTTATATGCGCTGGCGCGGTACAGTGCCCATGCGGCGGATGTCGAAGAATCGTCGCCACAGTATCAATAAACATTAAACAAATGAAAACTACGAACACAAGACGGGTATGGCAGGTCGTCGGTATGGGAGTATTGATGTTCGCGCTTGTCATAGGAAGCTCTATTTATACAAACAAGCAATCGACTTCTACAGAGCCTGCGATCCAAGAAACGTCTTCAGGAACTGTATCACTTACCATTGGAGGTTTCTACGAGAACAGGCGAGTTTCTATCGCTTCTGGCGATACAGTACTTAACATATTGCAAACATTAAATACACAAGATCCAAAATTACAACTCTCTATTAAAGAATATTCGGGTCTTGGAGTTTTGGTTGAGGATATGTACGAACAAAAAAATGGGACGGGCGGCAACTATTGGCAGTACAAGGTAAATGGGATTATGCCGCAAATTGGAGCTGACTCCTATACACTTAAAGACAGCGACTCAGTTGAATGGTTTTTCGGACCGTCTGAATTCTGACCCAATATGAACAAAGGAGTTCTCTTCCTAACTATTTTTGCACTCCTCTTCTTCGGAGTGATAACACGGCTACTGCCGCACCTACCCAACGCAACACCCTTGACTGCAATCGCTCTCACAAGCGGTATCTATTTAGGAAAACGCTGGTCTGTTGTTCTGCCGGTTGTTGTTCTTTTTTTATCAGATATGGTGATCGGGTTTTATGACTGGAAAATTATGGCAAGCGTGTACGGTTCTTTTGT